>JAISWI010000005.1 GCA_031270865.1 Oscillospiraceae bacterium | reverse complement strand
ACCATTTTTTGGAGTATATCAAGTGGCGGGGCATTGGCCATTACCCTGGCCACGAGGGTCCAGCGTCACGCTGGTCAGGGGGTCAAGGGGGGTGTAAACCCCGTGCGGGGGGCGGGGCGGGCCCGCGCGGCCGGGCGGGGCGGCGGCGCGCGCCCCCCGCCCCCCCCCCCCCCCCCCCCCCCCCCCCCCCCCCCCCCCCCCCCCCCCCCCCGTCCCCCGGTCGTCGTCTCCGAGGCTTTGCCCCGCAGGACATAAATAAACTTTATGGGCTTCGCCCTTTACGGGAGTTTGCGCGGGGTTGGGAGCGCTGGGGCGCTGCCCCAGACCCCGCAAGGGGGTTTCACCCCCCTTGACCCCCTGACCAGCGTGACGCTGGACCCTCGTGGCCAGGGTAATGGCCAATGCCCCGCCACTTGATATACTCCAAAAAATGGTGTATACTAAGCTATACCACTTGAATGAACGCGAAGGAGGAACGGCAATGAAACTCATCGTCGCCATTGTACAGGACGAGGATTCCTCACGCCTGGTATCCAGCCTGATGAACGAGGGGTACGGCGTGACCAAACTGGCGACCACAGGCGGGTTCCTGCGGGCCGGGAACACTACCCTGCTGGTTGGCGTTGAAGACGACCGCTTTGACGGCGCGATGGCGGTTATCGAGAAGGTCTGCAAATCGCGCAAGCAGATCGCCACATCCCCTTCGCCTGTCGCGGGCGCTTCGGGGGTATACGTCCCATACCCGATCGAGGTAATGGTTGGGGGCGCGACGATATTTGTCGTCCCGGTCGACAAGTTTATAAAACTATAACGGGATCGCGTATGCTTGAGCGATGGCGATGGCCGTCCGAGCAGGCGCTGCTGCTGCTGACGTCATTCCAGACGGGGACGTATCCCCACGCGTACCTGTTGACGGGTCCTGACGGCACGGGCAAGCGCGTCTTGGCGAAGATCTACGCGCAAGCGCTGATGTGCGAGGCCTTGCCCGAACGCCGTCCTTGCGGGGTCTGTCCGTCGTGCCTGCGCGTAGACCATGACAGTCATCCTGACATAACGGTTATCAAGCCGGGCGAAGATCCCGATAGCAAATCCCGCGTTATAACGGTGTTCCAGGCCCGTGAAGCCGCCAAAACCTTATCGCGCAAGGCGTTCTATGGCGGGAGCAAGGTCCTGATCATCCATCACGCGGACAGGACGCGTCATGAAGCCCAGAACGCGCTGCTCAAAACGCTTGAGGAGCCTGTTGGCGGGTGTGTATTCTTCCTAACGGCTGACAGGCGAACCAGCCTGCTGCCCACCGTGCGTTCCCGGTGCGTGTGGGTACCCGTGCCGCCGCTGGACGTGGCGGAGGCGTCGCGGGTTCTGGTTAGTCACGGCATGGACGCCCGCCGCGCTGACGAAGCCGCGCGGTATGCCCACGGCGCGGTGGGCAGCGCGCTTCGCTACGCTGAGGAGGTCGAGCCGATTGCCCGCCGAACGCGTGGGGCGCTGGCTGGCATCCGTTCTTACGGCGATCTGCCAGCCTCGGCGAAGCAGCTTTCCGGTATTTATGACGAAGTAAAGGATCCACAGGAACGCGCGATCCGCGCGGAGCGGATCCTTGAAACGATGGAATCCCTTGTCCGCGACGCGCTTGAGCGCCTGGACGCGCCCCAGCCCGCGCCGGACGAACGCTTGAGCCTGATTGACCGGATAGGACGCGCGTCCACCCGGACGCTTCTGGCCATGCTGGACGCGGTCGGCGACGCCCGGCGCAGGCTTGGGATGTTCATATCGTTCACCAGTATAATCGACGCGCTGGTATACGCGTGGTTGGAGGAAACAGACAATGCTGCAGGTGGTCGGGATCAGGTTTCGTAAGGGGACGAAGGTATATTTCTTTGATCCCGGGCAGTTCGCGCTCGCGATCGGCGACTCGGTGATAGTGGAGACGGTGCGCGGCGTGGAGCTGGGGATAGTCGCCTCCGGCATCCGCGAGCTGGACGAAGGGCAGGTGCCCCAGCCGCTCAAGACGATCATGCGCATGGCTTCGCCCGAGGACCTGCTTCAGGTCGAGCAGAACGCCTCCAGCGAGAAGACCGCCTACACGGTCTGCCAGGAGCGCATCGCCGCGCACAAGCTTGAGATGAAACTGGTCGACGTGGAATACGCGTTTGACAACAGCAAGGTGACATTCTACTTCACGGCCAACGGGCGCGTGGATTTCCGCGCGCTGGTAAAGAACCTCGCCGCGATATTCAAGACGCGCATCGAGCTTCGTCAGATCGGCGTGCGCGACGAGGCGAAGATGCTGGGCGGGCTAGGCTCATGCGGGCGGCCGATATGCTGCGGGGCGTTCCTGGGCAGTTTCCAGCCTGTATCCATCAAGATGGCCAAGGAGCAGAATCTCTCGCTGAACCCATCCAAGATATCCGGGCTGTGCGGTAGGCTTATGTGCTGCCTCAAGTACGAGCAGGACCACTACGAACGCGCCAGGAAGTCGCTGCCCAAGCCGGGCAAGGAGATAGACACGCCCGACGGCCGCGCGGTCATGCTGGACGTGAACGCGGTCAAGGAGACCGTGAAGGTACGCATGCTCTCCGGCGACGGCGACGACATCAACGAGTATCCGTTCGCGGTGATACAGCGCCTCGCGCCCAACCGCGCCGCCGACGCTTCCGACGAGGACGCGCTCACCCGCGAGGACATCGTGATGATAGAGGAGGATGTGCCGCCGACTGGCGCGGATGTTTTTACTCCGGCCACGGAGCCGGAAATGTGATATTATACCAAATCAAGCGCGGCGCGCTGACCTAATATTTACCAACAAGCGACGCGTCCAGCAGCGCGAACGCCAGCGCTGCCTCCACCACTGGGGCCGCCCGCTGCGCTACGCACGGGTCGTGCCGCCCCGAGCCATTGAGCGTGGCCGGGGCGTTCCTGTTTAACTCGACGGTATCCTGCCTGATCCCGATGGTGGGCGTGGGCTTGAACGCCGCCTCGAAGACGATCGGCATGCCCGTGGATATGCCGCCGAGTATCCCGCCGTGGCGGTTCGTCCGCGTCCTGACGCGGCCATCGTCGTCCAAGTAAAACGCGTCGTTGTGCCCGCTGCCGCGCAGTCCCGCCGCCGCGAAGCCCGAGCCGTCGCCCGCGCCGAACGCTATGCCGCGAACCGCCGGGACGCCGAACACAACCTGCGCTATCCGGTTCTCAAGGCCGCCGAACATCGGCTCGCCCCAGCCGGGCGGGACGCCGACCGCGTACGCCTCGACTACGCCGCCGACCGAGTCACGCGCCGCCGACGCCTCAAGTATAGCCGAGCGCATCCGCTCGCCGACGCTATCATCCAAAACCGGGAACGCTTGTCCGGCAAGTTTGGCCAGTATCGCGCGGTCGACTGGATCAACCTTGCGCGGCCTGTCCCCAATGCCCGCGCATTCGGCGATCCGGACGCCCGTAGCGACGCCGTGATCCCGCGAGAGAACCTGCGCGGCGACGGCCCCGGCTATCACCAGCGGAGCGGTCAGCCGTCCCGAGAACATCCCGCCGCCGCGCGGGTCGTGCGCCGCGCCGTACTTCGCCCACGCGGGGTAATCCGCGTGGCCGGGTCTGGGAACGCGGTTTTCAATTATGGAATTATAATCGCTGGAACGAGCGTCGGTGTTCTCGATCATCACGGCCAGCGGCGCGCCGCAGGTCTCGCCGGACGCGTTAAGCCCCGAGAGAACGCGCGGGATGTCAGCCTCACGCCGCGATGTGGACAGCGCGTTCCGTCCCGGCGCCCGCCTGTCCAGCCAGGATTGGACGCCGTCCCAGTCCACGCGCAGTCCGGGCGGCAAACCCTCTATCACCGCGCCGATCGCCGGCGCGTGCGACTGCCCGAACACCGTAAGCCGGACGCGTTCCCCGATGTGGTTAGCCATTACTATCATTTCCCCCGGCCAGCGAGATCATCCGCTCCGCCTCCGCTATGGCCTCCGGGGTGAACTCCATCAGTCGGACGCTGCCGCCCAGGTTCTCCAGGTCGTACCAGAACGCCGCGTACGACTTGCTAACGCACTCCGCCCCGGTCATGGCGATGGAACGCTTCGAGACCGTGCCAGCTATCGCGAAGGCCATCGCGACGCGGTGGTCGTCGCGCGTCATGACCGCGCCGCCCCGGAACCCATTGCCGTGAGGAATGACCAGCGCGTCGGGCAGCGCGATCACCGGGACGCCCACGTCGCTGAATCCACGCGCCAGGGCGTCGACGCGGTCGCTTTCCTTCAGGCGCAGCCGCGATATCCCCGACAGCCGGACGGACTTGCGCAGCCCGACAGCCGCGACAGCGAGTATCGGGGCCAGGTCGGGAGCGCCGGATAGGTCGAGCGTGGTCGCGCCCAGTATCAGCGCGTCGAGCAGCGCGGGTATGGCGCGGTCAGGCTGCCACGAGTTGGGCGACAATCCCTCTATCGTTACCTCCGCGCCCAGCGCGTTCGCGCCATACCAGAACGCCGCCGCCGACCAGTCGCCCTCCACCGCCACGGATAGGCCGGGCGAGCGGTAACGCTGCCCGCCGGGTACGGAGAACCCGCCGCCCTCCTTGATTACCCTGATTCCAAAGGATTCCAGCGCGGAGATGGTCAGGTCGACGTACCCGCTGGATTCCAGCGGCCCGGACAGCTCGATCCGGCTGTCCCCGTCCAGCGTGGGCAGCGCGAACAGCAGCCCCGACACAAACTGGCTGGTGACGTTACCCGGCAGCCTCCACAGCCCGCCGCGCAGCGAGCCGCTTACCGTAAACGGGAGCTTGGCCTCGCAGCCGGACTCCGGGACGAACACCGCGCCGTGATCGGTCAGCTGGTCCGCCAGCGGCTTGATCGGGCGATCCGGCAATCGGCCCTCGCCGATGAACCGCGCCGCCCTGCCCAGCGAAGCGGCCACGGGCAGCATAAACCTCAGCGTCGAGCCGCTCTCCCTGCAGTCGATCACGGGGGTTACGCCCGCTGTCCCCGCGTCAGGCGCGGCGAGGCCGACCGGCTCGACCAACAGGCTCGACCCGTCCTGGGTGAACCGCGCCCCAAGCGCGGCCAGCGCCCCGGCGGTAGCGTTGACGTCGTCGCCCGCGGCGTCCAGCGGCAAACCCGTCAGCGTGGTCGGGCGGTCAGCCAGCGACGCGGCGATCAGCAGCCGGTGGGCGCATGACTTCGATGGCGGCGCGGCCACCGTCCCGCGCAATTTCTTCGGCCAGACTACCGCGTACATGCCGTTCCCTCCCCGTGGTTTAGTATAGTTATATAGTGGTAAGGCGATATAGTGGCGTGACTATATAATTGCGCGAAGATATAACGGTTTAATCCGGCGAACCCGCTCGGAACCACTCGGCCAGCCCCTCGTCGTCAACCTTAACCAGATCGCACCGCCCGATACCACGAGGGACGACCAGCGTCGTGGCGGAGCCGTCGCGCTTCTTATCCAGACGCGCGGCGGTGAGGAGATCGTCCGCCGTAAGAGGGCAATTGTAAGGCAATCCGGTCAATGTTAAAACCTGGCGTATGCTGTCGGATAGTCCCGAGCCGGCGTAACCCATACGCTCGGCGGCGCGGGCGATCCGGTACAGCCCGATGGCGACCGCCTGGCCGTGGGTGTACCCATGCCCCGACACGGTCTCGACCGCGTGGCCGATCGTATGGCCGAGGTTCAGCTTCTGGCGGACGCCCTTGTCACGCTCGTCGGCCTGGACGAGCGCCCGCTTGATCATCAGGTTTCGCTCGAGCGTGTCCTCCAGATTATCCGATCTTACGGCGGGGTCGGGATTGGCCAGCCTCGCGAACAGCTCTGGATCGGCTAGCGTGGCGTGCTTGATCATCTCCGCCGCGCCTTCGGCCTGGAGATGAGCGGGCAGGCCGCGCATGACCGCCGTGTCGCACAGCGTGAGCGACGGCTGCCAGAACGCTCCGGCCAGGTTTTTCCCGGCGTCAAGGTTGACGGCGGTCTTGCCGCCAATGGATGAATCCACAGCCGCCAAAAGCGTGGTGGGCAGCTGCAAGAACGGTATCCCGCGCGCGTATACCGCCGCCGCGAATCCAGCCAAATCCCCAACCACGCCGCCGCCCAGCGCCGCGACGCAATCCCCGCGCGTAAAACCCGCCCGCGCCAACGCGTTGAGCGCGCCGCCCAGCGTAGCCAGCGTTTTGCTTCGCTCGCCCGGCTCGAACGTGAACGAGAAGGCCTTATATCCCGCCCGCGCGAACGAGTCCAGCACGATCCCGCCGAACAGCGCGGACACCGTAGAGTCGGATATGACCATCACGCGGCTGGGCGGCAGGACATGTGAGGCCAGCCGCCCAGAGCGCGATAACAATCCCTCGTCCAGCAATACATCATATGATCTGGACGCGGCGATATGTATGGTTCTCACGCGAGCGAGCCCATGGGATCCCATGGTTTGAGCGTGATAGGCTCCTGTTCCCACGCGCTTAGCTGCGCGGGCGAGAGGTATTTCCTGTTCACGACCACCTGGTAGTTATATTCGCTGAACCACTCGTCGGTCATGATGTAATAGCCTTCCTGACCGCTGTCCTTGCCCCAGCTGTTCTCGACCTTCCAGCGGTTGGGCTTGCCATCGATGAGGTTCACGCCCAGCAGGACCATCGCGTGGGTCATCAGCGAGTGGCCGTAGTCCAGCCGCCGCGCCTTATCCATGTTGAACGAGCTGCCCAGCGCCGCCTCGAAGTCGAACGTCCTCAGTCCCATTATGCCCGCGCCTCGGTTGAGCATCTTTCCCACGTCGCAGCCGAACCACACCGGCTCGTTGTCGGAGAGTTGGGCGATCGCCAGCGATTTCTGCTCGTCTACGGGCAGGTTCAGGTATTTGACCGGGCGGCCGCCCTTGACGTTGCCCAGGTACGCGACGGTGAATGTCTTGTTGTAGGGCTTGTCGGCGGTCGGCGCGTTGATTATGCTGATGTAATCGTCCAGCGAGCGGCCTATATACTTATCAAAGAACGCCTTGGGCGTGATCCCCAGGTCGCGGTGGAAGCCCTTATCCTTGTCGCGGACCTCGAAGTCGAAGCGCTCGGGCGGCTCGCCGCAGCACAGGGCCAGCAGCTTGTATACCTCGGCCATCATCGCTTCCTTTTGCGCGGCCAGCGCGTCGGGCTTCGCGCCGTTGGCATGCTGTTCGCGAAGGGAGCAGGCGAACTCGCGCAGCTTGAAGGTGATAAGGTGGTTCATGTAGGCGGTCTCGGAGCTGTGGAACGTCTCCGGATACGCGTCCTTGGGAACCACGCCGTACTTGTCGGCCAGTGCGCAGAACATATCCCACTGCCCGCCGTCCTGTATCGGGTTGGCCAGCAGGTGGGCTATCAGGCGGCTGTCGGTCTCCTCGTCCAGCGTTTCCAGAACGCTTTCAAGGAAGTAGTTGGCTTTCTCCAGCTTATCCCAGAACATCGCCCAGGTCTGGCTAAGCTCGAACGTTTCCAGGTTGAGCTTGCGCATCACCTCGAGGCGCAGCGTGTTGAGCGAGGCGAAAAGCCAGCACCTGCCGCTTTTCTTCTGCTCGGTGATCTTCCCTGTGGGGATATCGATTGAGAACGCCATGGGGTTGTTGATCTTCTCTCGCGCGTCCTCCGCGGCGTCGGCGGCGCCGTGCTTGATGATCGCGTTCATGCGGATACGGTTGGCGGGATCGGCGCGGAAGCCCCGCTTCATCGCTTCCAGGGTTTGGGCGCTGATTTCTACTGACATAACTATCTCCTCCGGCGTTTGAATAGTTTCACGATCGGCCTCTCCCAGCAGTATGTGACGATGGCCGCCGCAGTCAAGCTTACCACAAAACAGGTGAGCGTGTACAGCGTTTGCCACGGCTGCTCGCCGGAGAATTGGGGATTCTCCGCCGCCTGGTATGGCGGGAAGCGCCAGTCAACCCTGAGCTTTACCGCCAGCCACTGGTGCCAGATGTACAGCGCGTACGAAATCCCGGACAACCACCGCCACAGCGCGTTCCCGAACACGAGCCGGAACGCCGCGATCGAGCGTTCCGCCATGACCAGCCACGCCGCGCCCAGCGCGGTCAGCGGGAAGCGCAGCATGGCCTGACCCTCGCGCAGGCCCGACGGTTCCCACGACAGCGCGGACTGCAGGCAGACCAGCCTCCATATCCCGAACATCGCCCCGCACGCGCCTATTGCGCACAGGACGCGCTCGGCGGCGGCGGATGGCCTGCCGCGCCATTTCGTGAACAGCCACGCGGCAAGCATCCCGTTGGCGTACACGTCTATGAATGACGGCGCCTGGTTTATCCACAGCGTCAGGTCGGGCAGGGTTTTCCATATTGTGAGGCGGTATAAACCGCCCAGCGCGAGCATCGTTGCGTACGTTATAACCGGACGGCGGCTGAACGCCCTCGCCGCCAGCGGGAATGCCAGATACGCCTGCGCCTCGACGCCGACCGTCCACAGCACGGCGTTCAGCCGCGAGTGCTGGTACACGTTTGGGAAGAGTGTTTGCGTGAACGTAAGGTATGGCAGCAGGTCGCTCAACGCGTCGCGCCATCCGGAGTACAGGCGTTGGGGCAGCGCGAACGCGAACAGCGGCAGGAACACGCCCAGCAGGTAGCCGGGCAGTATCCTGACGGCGCGTTTTCTATAGAATTCGCTGGTTGATGGCGGCGGCGATCCGTCCAGGCTGGCGCGGGCGTAGGGCAGGTACAGCAGGAACCCGCTGAGCATGAGCATCAGGTCGACGAATATGTAGCCTGTCCGCAGCAGCGGCAGCAGCGTAAACGTCCTGCCGCCGACGCGCAGGCTTAACTCCAGCCACGACTGCTGCCAGAAGTGGTACAGCGCGATGATGAGCACGCACAACGCGCGCAGAGCGTCCGCCGCCGCCAGGCGAGGGGGGTCGGCGCGTCCGGTATCGCTGGGGGTCACGGCCTGTTCCATGGGTATACTTGACTCCTTGTTACATGTATACTATCATATTTGAGGGATTAGGAGCGTTTGCCCCTGCCGATGCGTGGGGCGGCGGGCTTTGCCCCTTTGGTTGTTGAGTGGGGCGGTAGGCTTTGTCCCCCTCTGGTTGTTGCGTGGGGGGTTAGGCCCTGCCTCCCTCTGACGCTGTGGCGGCATCTCCCCTAAAGGGGAGACGAGAGGTTTGGTTACGGTTCGCCGTGAGTTTTCCGTTCCTATCCCGCCACAACGGTGAACCCAACTCCCTTGTCACCCCTTAAGGTGAGATGCCGCTACAGTGACAGAGCGGGCGGCGCGAATCCCACCGCAACGGAGGCGCGCGGCCTGCCAACCGCGCCAGAGCGGGCGGGGCGCGCCAACCGCGCCAGAACGAGCGTTCCCATTATAACAAGGAGGGGTAAACCATGCCGTCATACTCGATATTCACCAAGCCGTGGAGGACGGCGTCCACCGACGAACTGATCGAAATCGTGAGGGGGCTGGGCTTTGACGCGATCGAGTTCCCGCTGCGCGACGGTTACCAGGTCGAGCCGGGATCGGCGGAGTCGTCGCTGCCCGCGTTCACGAGGAAACTAAAGGATAACGGCATCCGTATCGAAGACGTCGCCTCAACCCCGACCGAGCCGGTGCTCGCCGCCTGCGCCGCCAGCGGTATCCCGATGGTCCGCGTCATGTTCATACCGCGGATCCAGCGCGATTACCTCGATCAGGAAGCCCAGTACCTCAAGGAGTTGGACAGCCTGGAGCGCCTGTGCCTCAAACACGGCGTGAAGGTAGGCCTGCAGACGCATTGCGGCGCGGGAGCCACGACCACAGCGGACACGGCGCGTATCATTGGCCGGTATGACCCTCGCGCCATCGGCGCGGTGTGGGACGCGGCGCATTCCGGTCTTGCCGGCGAACAGCCCGAACAGTCCATCGACCTGGCTTGGAGCCACCTGTGCCTGGTTAATTTCAAGAACGCGCGGTACCAGATGGCCGGACGCGCCCCGACCGGGGAAGCCGAGTTCCGCCCGTACTTCTGTCCCGGACAGGACGGGCAGTGCTCGTGGCCGCGCGCGGTCAAGCGGCTGAAGGATAAGGGCTACGGCGGCGCGTGGTGCGTTCCGGCCGAGTATTCCGACCCGCGCTCAGACGACGAGCTGCTGGACTATGTCAAGCGGGATTTCGCGTGGCTGCGAAGCCTCGTAGAGGGTTAACGCGTCAATATGACCCAAAGGCGCGGTCCGTCAGGGCCGCGCCTTTATCATCCCCAGCCGCTACTTCGCGTAGTCCACCGATCGCGTCTCGCGGATCACGTTCACCTTGATCTGGCCGGGGTACTCCATTTCCTTCTCTATCTTCTTGGCGATCTCCCGCGCGAGCACCAGCGTGCCCGCGTCGTTCACGTCCTCGGGCTTGACCATGATGCGCACCTCGCGCCCCGACTGGATCGCGAAGCACTTCTCAACCCCGGAGAACGAATTGGATATCTCCTCCAGCTTCTCCAGGCGCTTGATGTAGTTTTCCAGCGACTCGCGCCGCGCCCCGGGCCTCGCCGCCGATATCGCGTCGGCGGCCTGGACCAGCACGGCCTCTACCGTGGTAGGCTCGATATCGTTATGATGCGCTAATATACAGTGGACGACCTCGGGGGATTCCTTGTACTTACGCGCGAGGTCGCCGCCCAGCGAGACGTGCGTGCCCTCCACCTCATGGTCGACTGCTTTGCCGATATCGTGCAGCAGCCCGGCGCGTTTGGCCAGCGTGATGTCCGCGCCCAGCTCGGCGGCCATCATGCCCGCCAGGTGGGAGACCTCTATCGAGTGCTTGAGCACGTTCTGGCCGTAGCTGGTGCGGTAGCGCATGCGCCCCAGCAGTTTTACCAATTCAGGGTGGATGCTGTGCAGCGACGTCTCAAAGACCGCTTGCTCGCCAGCCTCGCGAATCTGGTTCTCGACCTCTTTCTTGGCCTTATCCACCATCTCCTCGATACGCGCGGGGTGGATGCGCCCGTCCAGTATCAGTTTCTCCAGCGCGATCCTCGCGATCTCGCGGCGCACCGGGTCGAACGCGGAGACTATCACGGCCTCGGGCGTGTCGTCGATGATAAGGTCCACGCCCGTCGCGGTCTCGAGGGCGCGGATGTTGCGCCCCTCGCGGCCGATGATGCGGCCCTTCATGTCGTCGTTGGGCAGCGTGACCACGGAGACCGTCGTCTCGGCGACATGGTCGGCCGCGCATTTCTGGATTGATAACGATATAATGTTGCGGGCCTTCTTCTCGGCCTCCTCGCGCGCCTTGGACTCTATCTCGCGCACCATCACGGCGGCGTCGTGGTACGCCTCCTTCTGGACGCGGCTGACCAGGAACTGCCGCGCCTCGTCCTGCGTCATGCCGGCGACGCGTTCCAGCTCGACCTGCTGTTTGTTAAGCAGCGCGGCGGCCTGGTCCTCCGCCTTCTGGATGTCGGCGGTCTTGGCGTTGAGCGATTCCTCGCGCTTATCCAGGTTATCCAGCTTCTTCTCGTAGGCCTCCTCGCGCTGGGTCGCCCGGCGCTCGGCGCGCTGGACCTCGCCGCGCCGCTCGCGCGTCTCGCGGTCCAGCTCGGTCCTCAGGCGCAGGACCTCCTCCTTGGCCGCTAGTATGGTCTCCTTCTTCTTCTCCTCCGCGCGCCGCTGCGCGTCTTCCAGCAGGGAGTTGGCGTACTGTTCGGTTCTGCCGATCTTCTTCTCCGCCACGTCCATCCTGTAGCGGTATCCAACCGCGAGGCCCGCCGCTAGAGCGGCCAGCGCCGCGAGAATAATCCACAGAGCGGTCAACTGTGATCGCACTTCCTTCCTTTACCCGAGTTTAATCCTCTCCTCAGCTCCTTCGGCGTTTTCGGTCATAAGCCCAAGCCTCACACAATCTATATTCAGCCCGTATGGCGGCTAACTCAAAAATGCCGTTATCAGCGGAAATCATTCTACCGAATGGTTGTGGATAAGTCAAGGGGGGCCGTCAAATTGTTAATATTTCGTAACTTTATTCACGGATTATACCCATGCAGGAATCCGGCCGGCGGCGTCGAAGTAATACCGGATGGATCGGACGGACAGCCGTCATGAACGCGATTGGAGGCTTGAGGTATGAGATTTGCCAGGCGGTCGGGGGAATCCGGGGTGTGGTGCGTCGACGACGGGGACCGGCTGTCGGCGATTAGCGGCGGGCCGGGGCGCGGGTGGGAGCGAACGGGCGAGACGTTTTCGCCTGACGGCTTCGAGTACGCGCCGCCGCTGGAGCCTGGGCGGACGCGCCAGCTTGTCATAGTGGGCTGGAACTACGCGGAGCATACCCGCGAGACCGGATCAGCGCTGCCGCCGGAGCCGATGTGCTACCCGCTCTCGCCGCTGGCGCTCAACGCGCACCTGTGCGATGTGGTCGTCCCCGGCCGCGTCAGCCATGTGGAGCACGAGGCCGAGCTGGTCGTCGTGATGGGCAGGCGGGCCAAGAACGTCAGGGCCGCCGACGCGCTGGATTACGCGCTGGGCGTGACATGCGGCAACGACGTTTCCGCGCGGGATATCCAGAACAAACAGGGCTTCTCGAACCTGCCCCGCGCCAAGACGATCGACACGTTCAAACCCGTCGGGCCGTTCCTGGTTACCGATATCGATTTCTCCGACCTGCCCATTACGATGCGGGTCAACGGCGAGGTCAGGCAGTCCTCGCGCACCAGCGCGATGCTGTTCGGGGTTCCCGAGCTGATAGAGTTCATCACGAGTACCACTACGCTGTATCCGTGGGATATAATATTCACGGGCACGCCCAACGGCTGCTCGCGCGTAAAGCCCGGGGACGTGATGGAGGTATCCATAGAAGGCGTCGGCAGCCTTGTAAATACCGTCGTGGGCGGGTAGAATATATGCGGAGCATGACGGGCTACGGGTTCGGCGCCCGGGACGCCGACGGGCGCGCGTGCGTGGTCGAGCTTAAGAGCGTCAACCACCGCTTCCTGGATATCAGCTTCCGCATGCCGCGCGTGATGGCGTTCCTTGAGGATACGGTGCGCAGGACGATCAGCGCGAGACTGGCGCGGGGGCATGTCGACGTGTTCATCGTCTACCGCAACGACCGCCCGGACGCGCGGCGGGTGGTCGTCGACGAGGCGCTGGCGCGTTCGTATGGCGGCGCGCTGGAGCGCGTGGCGGAGCTGCTAGGCTCAGCCGCCAGGCCGCAGCCCCAGTTCGTCGCGCAGCTGCCCGACGCGATGCGCGTTGACACGGCGGACGAGGATCGGGACATACTCGCCGGGATGTGCGAAGGCGCGTTGGGCGACGCGCTGGACGCGCTGGCCGGTATGCGCCTGACCGAAGGCGCCGCGCTGCGCGACGAGCTGCGCCAGCGGCTGGACGCGCTGGAATCGCTGCGCCAACGCATTATGGAACACGCGCCCCGGGTCGTGTCCGACTATCGCGACAAGCTGGCCGCCCGCATGCGCGAGGCCCTGGACGCGACAGGCGGGACCACGCTGCTCACGCTGGATCCGCAGCGGCTCGCGCTGGAGGTCGCGCTGCTGGCCGACCGCGCGTCTATCGACGAGGAACTGGCGCGGCTGGACAGCCACTTCGCGCAGGCGCGGGAACTGTTCGCCGCGGACTATCCGGTCGGGCGCAAGCTGGACTTCCTGATCCAGGAATTCTACCGCGAGATCAACACCATCGGCGGCAAGTCGCTGAGCGCGGAAGTGACCGCGCTGGTCGTGGACGCGAAGGCGGAGGTAGAGAAACTGCGCGAGCAGGTCCAGAATATCGAGTGAGCGGGGAGGGAGGCGGCGGATGCCGAGAGCGGGATTCATTAATATCGGGTTCGGGTCGATCGTGTCGGTCGGGAAGATCGTCGCGGTTATCAGCCCCGACTCCGCGCCCGTCAAGAGGATCATCCAGACGGCAAGGGAGGCCGAGCGGCTCATAGACGCGACGTACGGGCGGCGAACGCGGGCCGTGGTGATATGCGACAGCGGCCACGTCGCGCTAAGCGCGGTTCAGCCCGAGACGCTGCTGCGCCGCCTGGAAGGGCGCGACGCGCCCGACGCCGCGCTGGATTCCGGGCTTGGCGCGGACACAGACATGGAGGAGGCGTAGGCCATGGCCGAAGGGATGCTGCTGGCGCTGTCCGGGCCGTCGGGGGCGGGCAAGGGCACACTGGCCGCGATGCTGCTGCGGGACGACCCGTCGTTCCGCTTCAGCGTGTCCGCGACGACGCGCGGACCGCGCGGGCATGAGGTGCACGGCCAGCATTACTACTTCATGGATGAGACCGGCTTCGACCGCGCGTTGGCGCAGGGGCTGTTCCTGGAATACGCGACGGTGCACGGGCACCGGTATGGCACGCTGCGCGAGCACGTGATGGAACAGGTGATAGGCGGCTTCAACGTGCTGCTGGACGTTGACCCGCAGGGCGCGAGATCGGTGATGGCGGCGGAGCCGTCATGCGTGAGCGTGTTCATACTGCCGCCATCGTATGAGGACCTGGCCGAGCGGCTGCGCGCCCGCAACACGGATCGGCCGGACGAGATCCAGCGCCGGCTGATGAACGCCCGGGGCGAGATCGCGCAGATGTACCTGTATGATTATATAATAATAAACGACGCGGTCGGGTCGGCTTACGATCAGCTCCGCGCCGTCGTGCTAGCAGAGAAACACCGCTCGTCACGGTTCCGCCCGGAGATTCCAGAAAAGCAGCCATAAGGGGGAGATTGCCATGCCCATGACCAGCCCGTCCATTATCGACCTGCTCGGCCGCGCCGACTGCCGCTATACGCTAGTGGTGGATGTCTCCAAACGCGCCCGCCAGTTGGTCGGCGGAGCGCCCTCGCTGATCAGCACGCGCGAGAAGAAACCGCTGGCCATCGCCATCGACGAGATCAACTCCGGCGTGATCACCTACGACAAGCCCCCGGAGGAGGAGTGATGCTCTCCGAAAGGACCGTCGCGCTGGGCGTAACCGGCGGCATAGCCGCGTATAAGGCCGCCGAGATCGTTACGCGGCTGCGCAAGCTGGGTATAAAGGTTTTCGTGGTGATGACGGCCCACGCGCGGGAGTTCGTCGCCCCGCTGACGTTCGAGTCGCTGTCGGGGAATCCGGTTGTGGTTGATATGTTCGCCAGCCCCGCCAGGTGGGAGGTCGAGCATATCGCGCTGGCTAAGAAGGCCGATCTGTTTGTCGTCGCGCCCGCAACGGCGAATGTTTTGGCGAAGATGGCTAACGGCATCGCGGATGATATGTTGACTTCAACTATATTGGCTACGCGAGCGCCGGTGCTAGTCGCGCCCGCGATGAATACGGGCATGTGGGATAACGCGGCGACACAGGCGAATGTGGAGGTATTGCGGGAGCGCGGCGTGAGGTTCGTCGGGCCTGAACAGGGGAGGCTGGCGAACGGGGATTCAGGGCTGGGACGTATGTCCGAGCCGGAAGAAGTAGCGCGGGCCGCGACCGCGCTGCTGTGCGGGAAACGCGACCTGGTTGGGAAAAATGTGCTGGTAACGGCGGGGCCAACAAGAGAGATGCTGGATCCCGTGCGGTACCTGACCAATAAGTCGTCAGGAAGGATGGGGTACGCGATAGCGGAACGGGCAGTGGCAAGGGGCGCGAATGTGACGTTAGTGTCCGGTCCGGTGAGTATAGCGCCGCCGCCATTGGTCGAGGTTGTGCGGATAGATACGACCATGCGGCTGTTCCAGGTGATCATGCAGCGATTCGCGAAGGCGGACGCGCTGATAATGGCCGCCGCGCCCAGCGATTACCGGGCGGCGGAACCGTCGGCAAGTAAGATCAAGAAGCGGGAAGGGAAACCGTTAACGCTAGAACTGCAGGAGAATCCGGATGTGGCCGCGTCAATAGGCGCGAGAAGGAAACCAGAACAGGCGTTGGTAGTGTTCGCGGCGGAGACGGATAACGTTATAGAGAACGGGAGAGAGAAGCTGATCAGGAAGAACGCCGACTTGCTCGTAGCCAACGACGTGACCGCGGAAGGCGCGGGGTTTGACGTTGAGACGAATGTCGTTACGTTCCTGACCAGGGACAGCGCGGAGGCGTTCCCGATTATGTCGAAACATGACGTGGCCGATCTGCTGCTGGATCGCGTGGTTAGGTTGTTAAGCTAGGTTCATGGAGGAACAAACTACCCTGGCCACGAGGGTCCAGCGTGAGGCTGGACCCTCGTGGCCCGGGGAAGGTGTTCCTCCAGGGTTTACGCTTGCTTTGCCGCTATATCTCCTCCTCTGAACCCTCATAGTCCTCGTCGGCGTCGCCCGGCTCTACCGGAGCGTCAAGCCTGCTCGCGGCCAGCTCCTGACGCAGTATCCCATCAATCTCCGCGAACACCTCAGGATTCTGCTTGAGATACAACCGCGCGTTCTCCCGGCCCTGCCCTATCCTCTGATCCTTATAACTAAACCACGACCCGCTCTTATGAATAAGATCCTTCGTAACCGCCATATCCAGCAAGCACCCCTCGCGCGAGATCCCCTCCCCAAAGAGCAAATCGAACTCCGCAACCCTAAACGGCGGCGCCAGCTTATTCTTGACCACTTTCGCCTTTGTCCTATTCCCCAGCACTAGCGTTCCATTCTTTATCTGATCGGCCTTCCTCACGTCAATCCTTACTGACGAATAGAACTTCAATGCCCTTCCGCCCGTTGTCGTCTCCGGATTCCCATACATAACGCCTATCTTCTCGCGCAGCTGGTTAATAAAAATCACTATACTATTGGTTTTGGACACCACGCCCGCCATCTTCCTCAACGCCTGGCTCATCAACCTCGCGTGAACTCCTACGAACGACTCGCCCATCTCGCCCTCAATCTCAACCTTTGGGACCAACGCCGCTACCGAGTCCACCACTATCATATCCAACGCGCCGGACCTTACCAGCGCCTCCGTGATCTCCAACGCCTCCTCGCCGCTGTCCGGCTGCGACACATACAGCTCATCCACGTTCAGGCCCAAACGCTTTGCGTAATGCGGATCAAGCGCGTGCTCCGCGTCCACGAACGCGGTTGTCCCTCCCAGCTTCTGCGCTTCCGCCAGCGCGTGCAGCGCTACGGTCGTCTTCCCTGACGACTCAGGCCCATATATCTCGACTATCCGTCCGCGCGGCAGCCCGCCTATCCCTAGCGCCACATCAAGGTCCAGGCATCCTGTCGGGACCACTTCCACCTGCGCCGTATACCTCTCGCCCAACTTCATAACTGATCCCTTGCCGAACGCCTTCTCTATATTGCCCAGCGTGATATCCAGCGCGCGCTTGCGCTCGTCGCCGACCTTCCGCGTGGAGCGGTCAGCCGTTGCCGCCGCGCCCTTCTTCTCAGCCGCCATAAGACCCTCCCAGCTCGTTTAGTAGCAGCTTTGTCGCGTGAAGGCACGCCAGCTGCCTTATGTCGTCCCTATGCCCTTTCAGTTCCAGCCTCTTAACCTCGGTATGGCCGGCCGCTGACAGCGCGGCGTAGACCAACCCCACGGGTTTCACAGGCGTCGCGCCGTCAGGACCCGCTATCCCGGTTGTGGATATGCCGATATCCACTCCGGCTGTTCCTCGTATACCCTCGGCCATTTCCCTTGCCACCTGTTCGCTTACCGCGCCATACTTCCTCAGCGATTCCCCAGACACGCCCAACCGCCTCATCTTGGAGGAATTCGCGTACGAGACGACGGCCTCCTCCAGCACGGACGACACGCCGGACTGCGCTACCAGCGACGCCGCGAGTAACCCGCCGGTCAAACTCTCGGCCAGCGCGATGGTTTTCCCGGACTTGATCAGCCGCCGCGCCGCTATCCTGGCCATCGTGTCGTCTGGTATATCCGTCCTTGCGTATATGAATTCCCCGGCCCGCGCCCTCACCGCCTCCTCCAGCGGATTCAGCAGCGATTCCGCTTCATCCACGGTCCGCGCCCGCGCTGACAGCCTGAACTGCACCTCGCCCAGCGAGCAATACGGCGCGAGTGTCGGGTTCGGGGCGTCCATCAGGTCGCTTAGCAGCGTCTCCGCGTCGGACTCGCCGATCCCGAACATCCGCAGGTATCTTGACCGGATCACCCCGCCCAGCCTCGCCGCCAGATACGGCAGCACGCTTGATTCCACCATCGGCACGAACTCGCGCGGCGGGCCGGGCAGGTGGATGACCGCCTTGCCGTCCCGCTCGATCACGCATCCGGGCGCGGTGCCGTTCGGGTTCGGGAACAATACCGCGCCCCGGGCGAAGAACGCCTGCCGCAGGTTATTCGGCGCCATCGGGCGATGCCGCGTCTCGAAATAACCGCGCAGGCGGCGCTCCGCCTCCGGGTTAAGCTCCATGGGCAAACCCAGCGCGTCCGCCGCCGCGTCCTTGGTCAGGTCGTCCTTTGTGGGGCCCAGGCCGCCGCTGGTGATAACCACATCCGACCGGGACAGCGCGGTCAACAACGCCTCCTTCAGCCGTTCGGGGTTATCCCCTACCGTCACCTGATGGTATAGCGTCGCGCCCGCCTCAGGCAGCCGACGCGCCAGATACGCCGCGTCCGTGTTGACTATCTGGCCCATCAGCAGTTCGGTGCCGACCGACACGATTTCAACGACCATCGCTTAACACCTTCCCATCGGGCGCGAACAGCGCGGCGAGCATCGCGCGGTTTTTGTAGAAATATTCCGCCGCGGATATTACGGCAAGCGCGGCGCATACCCACGGCAAAACCGGTTTGTCTCCCGCGTAAGCGCTTCCCCTTAACGTATAGTAGGCCAGCAGCGCGTACTCCGAAACGGTCTTGGCCTTGCCGGTGAATCCCGCCGCGAGAGCCGTGCCTTTCGACGCCGCTAGCAGTCTCAACGCGCTGACGATTAATTCGCGTGTAATAATGATTATAACTGGCCACGCAGGTATCCTCGCCATGCCCATCATCCAGAGCATCGGCGGCAGCACCAGCAGTTTATCAGCTATCGGGTCGAGGAATATCCCCAGATCCGATGTCTGGTTAAGCTTGCGGGCGAAGTAGCCGTCCAGCGCGTCGCTGACGATCGCGGCCAACAGAACGGCTTCCGCCGCCAGGGTCGCGGGCAGATTTACCTCCCCGTAGTCGCGCCAGGCCTGCCCGCTGATGTGGAGCAGGAGCAGGTATACGGGAGCCAGCGCCACTCGCGTCAGTGTCAGCAGATTCGGCAGCTTCATATGGATACAGCCTCGCCTTCCAGGTCGTAATGCCGGGCGCGGGTAATCTTGACGCGGGCTATGCCGCCCAGCGCGAGCGGTTCCGCCGAGCGGACGCGAACCACGCCGTCGCTCTCCGGAGCCTCGCGCTTGCTGCGGCCCTCGTAGATTACGCCGCGCTGTCCGCCTTGATGTGGGACTATGCGCTCGACCAGCACATCCTCCAGACTGCCCACGCGCGATTTGTTGCGGGACAGGCTGACGCTTCGCTGTAAGCGCATCAGCGCGTCCAGGCGTTCGGCGGCGGCTTCCTCCGGCACGGCGTCCGGCATGTCGCGCGCCGGGGTGCCATCCTCCGGCGAGAACGCGAACGCCCCCATTCGATCGAACCCGAACGCCTCCGCGAACGCGTACAGCCGCCTGAACGCGGATTCGTCCTCGCCAGGGAATCCCACTAGGAAGGTCGTGCGCAGCGTCAGGCCCAGCCCCCGCGCCTTCTCAAGCAAGCGCAGTATCGAGTCGGGATCGCCCCAGCGGTTCATTCGGCGCAGCACGTCACGATCGACATGCTGCAGCGGCACGTCGAGGTATGGGCATACCCCGGGGGTGTTGGCCAGCGTGTCAAGCAGGTCGTCCGTCACGCGGGCGGGATGACAGTACAACGCCCTCACCCATGGCTCGCCGGGCAGACGCGCCGCGCGTTGGAGCAGCAGCGCCAGGCGCGAGCGCGCGATGGGATCGCCATCCTTCATGCTGAACCGCGTCACGTCCTGCGCGATGTAGACCAGTTCCTTTACGCCATCGTCCACGCGCCGCGCGGACTCGTCCAGCACCGAATCCATCGAGCGGGAGCGGAACGGCCCGCGTATCGACGGTATGGCGCAGTAGGAACAACGGTTGTCGCAGCCGTCCGCTATGCGGATATAAGCGAACGCGCCGGGATGGGTGGTGATCCTCGGCGTATCCGGGGCGCATTCGAATACGGGCGTGGAGGCCGTCGCCGGGGATACCGCCGTGATAGTAGGGGCGCGTATCCCGTCAGGCGTAAGCTCGCCGTTGAGACGCGCGGCGGTCACGCTGGCGACCAGATCGGCGATTCGCGGGTATTCAGTCACGCCAATGAACGCGTCGACCTCGGGCATCTCCTCGCGCAGCGCGTCGGCGTAACGCTGGACAAGGCAGCCCGCCGCGATAAGCGATCGGCATACGCCCTCGGTCTTGTACCGCGCCGCGTCCAGCAGGACGCCGATGGCCTCCTCCTTGGCCTTGGCGATGAAGCCGCAGGTGTTGACAATGAGTATCTCGGCCCGCGCCGGGTCAGACGTTATAGGGTATCCCGCCTGACGCAGGACGCCCAGCATCTGTTCGCTGTCGACACGGTTCTTGGCGCACCCCAGCGATATCAGTCCGACGGTTTCCGTTGGGCAGCCCCCATTTCAACGGCTTCATACATGATCGCGGGCGTCGCGGAATAACGCCTTCCTAATTATAGCACAAGGCGCGGGGAACCGCAATCCGCTTATCAGGACATGCGCCCGCGAAGTTCCAGGTCGATCTGGTCAAGAATGACGCGCAGGGACTGCAGCTGCTCGTCGATAGCCTGGCCCTGTAACAGCCGCGCCTCGCACTTGGATACGGCGTCAAGGGCGCGGAGGATCTCCGCTTTGTCGATCAGGCGGTAGTTCGCGCCGTAGAGCGCGGTAGCGACGTCGTTAAGGCTGCCGATAGCGTACAGGTGCTGGCGAAGCTGGCTGATCGCTTGGGAAGAGAAGCTTCCGCCAACCCTGCTGATCTGGGACATGGACGCGCGGGCTTGGCTCAGCTCGTCCGAGCCTTCGCCAAGGAGGAGCGCGTTGGCGTGGGCGTCGCGCCTCGCGGCGTTGATGTAGAGTCCAGTAATGATGACCAGAGCGAAAATCAGCAGCAGGATTATGAGGATCAGCGTGTCGCGGGATCGTTTGGTGAGTCCGCGCCGTTGCGCGTAGTACACGAAGACACCCCCAGCCTTCAGGATTCAGCGTTAACCGCTGTCGACAGTATAACACATTATTTGCGGGTGGTAAAGAGCGAGTGATTAAGTAGGTCTAATTGGGGTAAAGTGGGGTTCGGAATACCGGAAACGTACCGGAATTCCATATGGAAACGGGCGGCTAGCGATGCCGCCCGTTATGGAGGAACAACCTACCCTGGCCACGAGGGTCCAGCGTCACGCTGGTCAGGGGGTCAAGGGGGGTGAAACCCCCTTGCGGGGTCTGGGGCAGCGCCCCAGCGTACCCAACCCCACGCAAACCCCGTAAAGGGCGAAGCCCATAAGGTTTTCTTATGCCCTGCGGGGCGGGGGTTTGTTGGTTTCGACCGGGGGACGTGGGGCTCCGCCCCACACCCCGCAAGGGGGTTTCACCCCCCTTGACCCCCTGACCAGCGTGACGCTGGACCCTCGTGGCCAGGGTAGACTGTTCCTCCAGGGCTTATGTCTTCATTTCAGCCTCTCAATAAACAACAGAGGCTCGCTCAATGTCAGTGTGGTATCCGCCGACTCAACATGCCACTGCAGCCGAACGCGCCGCCCCTTCTTGCACTCGCCTATGAACGAGGCCCGGCTCAACGCCCCGGCGCCGTGGTCCGCGGGAATCGCGTGCATCGCCTCGTCGTCGTCCTGGACTATCCCCAACCCGCTCAAACTGCGCAGACCGCGCCTGTTCGCCGCGCTGACCCGCCCGGAATAGGCGAAGTGGTACACACCGTCTTCCTTCAATTCAACCATGCGCGTATCCTGGTTATACTCGATATTCTCCCCTCGCTTAACCAGCGGGCTGCTGAACCTGACCACATGGTCCCCAACCCTGTTCGCGGACGCGTTCTCGCCCGTTAGCAACAGACACTCGATCGGCGAAGGCAGTTCCTGCAGCGCGAACGGCGTTACTATCTCCTGCGCTGTCGCGGACTGATCGGGTTCTGCTTGTTGTTCAGTCCGGCCGACCGGGGTCGCAGGCTGTGCCGACCTTGACCGCTGCGCTGGTTTCTCGGCCTTGCCGGTCACCGCCTCGGCTCGCGTCGCCCTGTTCCTATCGCGCCTGGCCCGCGCCTCGTCGCGCGCGCGCGTGTTGCGCTGTTTGCGGCTGGTGTCGTCGAACATGACGGTGTCGTTCATGTACTCATCCTGACCGCCTTCCGGCATCTCGGGCATGTAGCCTATTGGCGGGTGTTTGGGGTCGTAGTCCGCGGGCATCCGCACCTTTGGCTGCCTCAACGCGGGTCTAGGCGGCGCGGGCTGTGGCGGGTACGGCCTTGCTTGCGGAGCCGCCGGTGTCGCCATGGGCTGCGGGGCTGGCCGCATCATGGGTTGGGGCGCGGCCTGGTAGGGCTGTGGGTACGCGTAGCCCTGCTGTTGGTACGCCTGTTGAGCTGGTTGGGCGGGATACGCTTGATATTGCATAACGGAGCCTCCTCACCTGCAAGCCTTCCACTTACTTCCATATAAGGGTATGTTGCGCGGCGATGCCTGTGCGGAGGGCGTTTGTCAATATTCAGCGGCCAATTCCCGGCGAACCGATTTCCATAACTTGCCGCTTACTCCGCGGCCTTTGTCCCGCCGAAATTCCTGTCCAGGAAATCCAGGATCGCCTCGGCGTAGGCGGTATCCTCCCACGGGGTCAAGAACTGTTCATCCGATATAATCATATGCGTATCGCCATCGCGCAGGAACGACTCGGCGTCGGGCGCGGCCTCGCTCAACGCCTCGTAATTCTCGAACGCCACCTGCGAGTCCTGGGTCGATTGCATTAGCAGGATGGGCCGCCCGTTCGCCTTCTTTATCTCGTTGAGCGGGTTGATCCCCAGCTTGTCAAACCCGAATGTAAACCCGAGATAGAGCCAAACGAACGGTTGTTCGGCAGCCGCGATGAACCTTGGTATATGATAATAACTGTTCATCATCTGGGTGAACTCATCGGGCCAGCTGGTATACGCCGACAGGCTGATCGGCGCGGCGATCTCCGGTATCTCGCCGAACGAATTGACCGCGACCACGCCGCCCATCGATACGCCGAACACCACGACCGGCGCGCCGGGCAGCCTGTCCCGCAGGTAATCCACCGCCGCCGCGACGTCCGCTATCTCCGTTATCCCCAATCCCATACGATCCCCGTCGCTCGCGCCGTGGGCGCGGGTCTCCACGGGCATCGACGCGTAACCCTCCCCGGCTAGCCACGCCGCGTGCGGGAAATACCACGTCACCGACGGCCTCAGTATGCCAGAGAGGAATATGATCGCGGCCTTGGTTTCCTCCCGCTGTGACGGAGCGAACCATGCCTGGATGTTCAGCCCGTCCTCCGTTTCCAGCGTGACAGGCTCGGCGGCGAGGCTCGCTTCCTCGGGCGAGAAGGTTCGGCTGAACGATACGTGCCGTGTCAGGCCCAGCAGGGGCATCGCGACAAACGGCAGCGCGGCCAGCATTGCGGCGCCCAATACCAGCGCGGCAGCCACAACCGCGGCGGTTACGCGCAGCGCGGTTTCCTTCGCGGGGCGTTTGGGGCCGCGGGTGGGTTTATTGGTGTTTGGGCCGGGTGTGTCCGGGTTATCTTGCGGCATATTCGCACCTCTTTGGGATGGATCGGGGCGACGCGAATCCCCCGACGCGGCGACCGAGCGGACCTCCTGCTAAATCCAAGCCATCATACCAAAATAACGCCGCCCCGTCAAGTTATGAAAGCCTTTACAAACACGCGTTGTTGTGGTACTATAGGTAGTGTGGGATCAATAGATAAACCATCCGGTATACAGGATTTCCTGGACGAGGCCGAGGCCGCTTGCGCCGAGATGTTCCGCGGGCGTGAGCGGATCGAGACCGCGTGCTTCCGCCGCGTTATGGACGCGTTCCGGCGCAACAGGGTCTCCGCCGCCGACTTCGCGGGATCGACGGGCTACGGGTATAACGACCGGGGCCGCGAGAACCTGGAGCGCGTGTTCGCGGCCGCGCTGGAGTGCCAGGACGCGCTCGTCAGGCCGCAGATCGCCTCCGGCACCCACGCCATCGCGCTGGCGCTGTTCGGCCTGCTCAATCCCGGCGACACCCTTCTCGCCGCGACGGGCAAGCCCTACGACACGCTGGACGGCGTGATCGGCATCACCAGCGCGGCGGGCTCGCTGGCGTCGGTCGGGGTAAACTACAATCAGGTCGAGCTGCTGCCGGACGGCGGGCCCGACCTCGCGGCGATCGAGCGGGCCATCACCCCGGAAACCCGCGTGGTCCATGTCCAGCGTTCGCGCGGATACGCGTGGAGGCCGTCGCTCACGCCGGAGGCGATAGGCTCCATCGCGGATGCCGCTCACGGCGTAAGCCCGGACGCCGTGGTGTTTGTGGATAACTGCTATGGCGAGTTCACGCGCGAGCGCGAGCCGACATACTACGGCGCGGATATCATGGCCGGCTCGCTGATCAAGAACCCGGGCGGTGGACTCGCGCCGACGGGCGGGTATGTCGCCGGGGCTCGCGGCCTGGTCGAGCGCGTGGCGGCGCGGCTGACCTGCCCGGGCATCGGGCGCGAGGTAGGCTCGTATGAGCCGGGATACCGCCTGTTCTACCAAGGATTGTTCATCGCGCCGCACGCCGTGTGCCAGGCGGTCCAGTCGGGCATACTGGCGGCGAGGGTGTTCGCGGCGCTGGGCTTCGAGGTGAATCCGCGCTGGGACGAGCCGCGGAGCGATATCGTCCAGACCGCGCGGCTGGGCAGCGCGGATATGGCGCGCGGGCTGTGCGAGGCTGTCCAGCAATCCTCGCCGGTGGATTCGTTCGCGACGCCCGTGCCGGACGATATGCCCGGCTACGCCGACCCGGTGATCATGGCGGCGGGGACGTTCGTTGGCGGGGCGTCGCTGGAGTTGAGCGCGGACGCGCCCATCCGCCCGCCGTACGACGCGTTCATACAGGGCGGGCTGACCCGGGCGCATATGAGACTCGCGCTGGAACGCTGGCTGGAGAATAAACAGCTTGCGCCGCCTCATACGCTCTAGGGATGGAATAATCCCAAAACCGGGAGGCGCGGCGTATGAGTCTGGCTGAACTGCGCACCAAGGAAGTCGTAAACATTGAGACCGGGACGCGCCTGGGGCGCGTGATGGACCTGGAGTTCGTGCTGGAGACCGGACAGATAACCGCGCTGGTGGTGCCCGGCGACTTCAGCGTCACCAACTTCATCAAAGGGGAGAAGACGGGGCTGATCATCCCGTGGAACTACATATGCAAGATCGGCGACGACGTGATACTGGTCAAGATCGACGAGGCGTGCCAATGATTTTAGGGATACGGGGGAGGGTTGCGCGGGATGCGGTGCGTATACTGCGGCAGGGCGGACAGCCGTGTGGTGGACTCGCGGCCCACGGAGGATGGCGGGGTAATCCGCCGCCGCCGCGAGTGCGAGCGGTGCGGGCGTCGTTTCACCACCTATGAGAAGGTGGAGATGACCCCGCTGCTCGTGGTCAAGAAGGACGGGCGGCGCGAGGTGTTCGACCCGGAGAAGATTCGGCAGGGTTTGGTCAAGAGCTGCGAGAAGCGGCCGGTCTCCGCGCTGCAGATCGACGAGATCGTCGCCGGCGTGGAACAGCAGGCGTTCTCCCAGCTCGACCGCGAGATCCCCACCCAGGAGATCGGCGAGCTGGTGATGGAGAGACTGCGCGGGATAGACGAGGCCGCGTACATCCGCTTCGCGTGCGTGTACCGGAATTTCGGGGACATACACTCGTTTATGGATGTGCTGAGCGGCCTGCTGGAATCGCGCGAAGGCTCCCCAAAAGCGGAAAGCGGCTGATAGCTCAGCCGCCGTCCGCGAAAGGAGAGTCTGCTATGAAGAGGATAACCTTTATAGTTAACCGTTATTGCTCCATCTGGCGGCCTACGATGTTCGCTGTGGTCTCGGCGACCTTAAGCTCCGCGTCGCCCATCTCCGCGCCGTTCTCACGGCTGACCAGCAGCACGCCGCCTATCGGCTCGCCGTCCGCGATGATCGGGGAGAATACCTGCGCGGTGTAGCTGGCCGCCTCCTCCTCGTTGGTGATGGCGATGGGCTTGCCCCCGCCCGAGCGGTTGAGGGTGAGGCTGACGCGGCCCTGGATGGCGCTCTCCAGCTCGCGGCTGATGGGTTTGTCCCACAGCTCCTTGCGCGGCACGCCGGAGGCAGCCACGACCATATCCCGGTCGCAGATGCACGCTATATGTCCCATCGAGCGGAAGAGCGACTCGGTATAGTCCTTGGCGAACGCGGAGATCTCCCCGATAGGCGAGTACTTCTTGAGGATGACCTCGCCGTCACGGTCCGTATAAATCTCAAGCGGATCGCCCTCGCGAATCCGCAGTGTCCTGCGTATCTCCTTTGGGATGACGACGCGCCCCAACTCGTCTATCCTGCGCACGATGCCTGTGGCTCTCAATGATGACGCCCTCCTCTTGCTCGCCGGTAATAACCCCGGCCGGCTGACGAACTAATTGCCTGGTCGTGATGGTAGTATGTAGCGGATAAGGTTGTTTTATCCGCTCGTTCCAGTCCGCGGCGCTGGAAATCGCTGGGTTTATCGCCGCCATAACCATGATAACGTTGGGAGGATGCCTATGTCCCTGATCGCGAACCCCTCGCTGTACGTCCTGGGCGAAGAGAAGATCCTCTGGGCCCGCGACCACATGCCGCTGCTCAAGGCCGTTGGGCGGCGACTATCGGACAGCGGCGCCCTGAGGGGTAAGGCCGTCGCGATGTCCATCCACCTGGAGGCCAAGACCGCCAATCTCGCGCTGACGCTGGCGGGGGCTGGGGCCAGGGTATTCGCTACCGGGTCCAACCCGCTTTCCACCCAGGACGACGTGTGCGCGGGGCTGTGCCGCGGGGGCGTGGAGGTGTTCGCCACGCGCGGCTGCTCGCCCAGCGAGTACACCGCGCACCTATCGGCCGCGCTCGAGTGCGGTCCCGACATAGTCATTGACGACGGCGGAGACCTGGTCGAGCTGCTGGAGGACCATGGGATCGGGCGCACGAACCGGTTAGCCGGCGGATGCGAGGAGACCACCACCGGCATTCTCCGCCTGAAGGCCCGAGTCAGGCAAGGAAAACTGTCTTTTCCATTATATAACATCAACGACGCTATGTGCAAGCACTTGTTTGACAACCGCTACGGCACGGGGCAGTCGGTTTGGGACGCGGTGCTTCGCTCTACAAACCTGAATGTCGCGGGCAGCGCGGTGGTCGTGGCGGGGTATGGATGGTGCGGCAAGGGCGTGGCGATGCGGGCCAAGGGGCTGGGCGCGAGGGTGATAGTCACCGAGGTCGATCCCGTCGCGGCTATCGAGGCCGTGATGGACGGCTTCTCCGTCATGCCCATGGAGCGGGCCGCGCCGCTGGGCGATTTCTTCATCACGGTGACGGGCTGCCGCGACGTCATTGGGCCGAGGGTGTTCGGGCTGCTCAAGGACGGCGCGGTGCTGGCCAACGCCGGGCACTTCGACGTGGAGGTAGAGGCGGCGATGCTGCGCGGCCGCGCGGTACGCTCGTGGAAGGCGCGGGAGAGCATCGAGGGATTCGAGATGCCTGGCGGCAAGAAGGTCTACCTGCTGGCCGAGGGGCGCTTGGTGAACCTCGCCGCCGGGAACGGCCATCCGGTTGAGATAATGGATATGAGCTTCGCGCTGCAGGCGCTGTGCGTCGAGGCGCTGGCCATGGGCGGCAAGGGACTCGCGCCGGGCGTGCACCCCGTGCCGGCTGAGATAGACCAGTGGGTGGCCTTGCGTAAGTTGGAGTCGCTGGGCGTTGAGATCGACCGGTGGACAGAGGAACAGCGCAAGTACGTTATGGGGGAAGAATGAGATACAGGCTGTATAATATCGACCTGTGCGCGGGCAGTGAGGACGGCGCGTCGCTGCCGTTCATCGACGACGCGGCGCTGCTGACCGACGACGGCGTGATAACCTACGCCGGGCCCGCGTCCGACGCGCCGCCCCATGACTGCCGCGAGGTATGTATCGACGGCCGTCGGCGCCTGGCCATACCCGCGCTGGCGAACGCGCACACCCACGCCGCCATGACGCTGCTGCGCGGCGTGGGCAGCGACCTCAACCTCAACGACTGGCTGACCACCGCGATATTCCCCGCCGAGGAACGCTTGAGCGAGGATCGGTGCTACGCTGGCGCGGCCCTGGGTTTTTTGGAGATGCTGCGCTTTGGCGTGTCGGCGTGCGCGGATATGTACATGTTCATGGGCGCGTCGGCTAGGGCGGCGGCCGATACCGGGATGCGCGCCTGTCTCGCCCGCTCCGTGGTCGGCGACGACAGCGGCGACGGCGGGCGGCTGGCCGAGTCCATCAAGCTGGCGGAGGACTGGCACGGCGCGGAGAACGGCCGAATCCGGGTGATGCTCGCCCCGCACGCCGAGTACACCTCAACGCCTAAGATAATCCGCGCGATACGCGACGCGGCGGTCGAGCGCGGGCTGGGCGTACATGTCCACATGTCCGAGACCATGGCCGAGGTGGAGGGATGCAAGGCCCGCCGGAATGGGTTGACTCCGCCCGCGTACTTCGAGGCAATGGGGCTGTTCGACGCTCCGACGCTGGCGGCGCACTGCGTCGCGCTGACCGAGGACGATATACGCGTATTGGCCGCGCGTGGTGTCGCCGTATGCCATGACCCTGTATCCAACCTGAAGCTGGCCAGCGGCGTCGCTCCGGTCCCGTCATTGCTCCGGGCGGGCGTGAAGGTCTGCCTGGGCACGGACGGCGCGGCCAGCAACAACACCCTGAACCTCTGGGAGGAGACGCGCCTTATGTCCATACTGCACAAAGGAGTGAGCGGCGATCCAAGCGCCATTTCACCCGCCCAAACGTTTAACGCCGCAACGTTAACGGGAATGCGGGCGATGGGTTATAATAACGTCGGGTTGCTGAAACCCGGCTGGAGAGCCGATATCGCGTTGATCGACCGCTCCGGCCCGCACCACCAGCCGCTGGTTGATCCCGCCGCCGATTTGGTGTATGCTACGCAAGGATCGGACGTGAAGCTGACGATGGTGGACGGTATCGTCAGGTACGACGACGGGCAATACCCCGGGCTTGACGCGCTGAAGGTATACGAGTCGGCGCGGGAGGCGTCGCGGGCGATGCTGGAGTGACGCTTGGCGCGTATTGGCGCATAGAGGGGAACCATGATTGCGTAACGACGTTTACCCGCCAGGCCGGGTCGTCCGGTCGACGCGGTACCGAATCCTAGGGATAGCGGGCCTCGCGCTGGCCGCCGCGATCGCCGCGCTGCTGATCAGCATGACGCGTCCCCCGGCGGCTGTGACCGCCAACCCGGATGGCGAGCTGGTATACGAGGGCGGGCGCGGCCTGGACGCCGTCGCGCTCAAGTCCGCGCGGATCGAGCCGACCGCGACCGGGCTGACACTGACGCTGTCATTCATAGGCTGGACGGCGCAGGGCGAGGCCGTGCCCATCCAGAGCATACCGCGCCTTACGGTGACGCGCTACCAGAACCCCGAGCGGCTGGCCGTTTCCGTGCCCGACCTCGCGGATTGGTCCGCGATAACGGATCTTACGCTACCCGATACCCCGGGCGTGGATATCGAGGGCGTGTTCTGCCTTGACCGCGCGTTGTACTGGCAGCTGACCGGCCCCGTGGCGGTATCGCTCCAGGGGCAGGGCGGCAGCCTTAGCCTGACGCTGGAACCCATAAGCCGCGGCGAGCGGCCGGGATGGGTGGTGCTGGCCGACGCCGCGGACCGCGTCGAGTATGTGCCGCTGCTGGGTTCGCTGGCACAGTCGGGGTTCAGCCCGGTGAGGTGCGCGGACGGCGGCACGGTAATCCTGCAATCCAGACGTTTCGGCGATAGGGGCGAGGCCGACGCGCTGGAACGCGCGGCGCGGGCGTTATGCCAGTCGGCGGGAACCCCGGCGTCGGTCCGGGTCGAGTGGTTTGAGGGCGGGAGGCTGCCCGACGCGGACGCGCGTCCTGATACCGCCGCGCTGTCCAAGCTGTTCCCTGGCGCGAAGGCCCGGCCGCTCATGCGCGACGCGCGTATACTGGACAAGGCCTCCGACGCGCCGGTATTCTTCGTGGAGCGGGCCAACGGAGCGCTGCTCACGCTGGATGAGTCTGGGACGCGCAAGGCGCTGCCGGCGCAGCACATCCCGAACGTCAGGCGGGCCGCGCTAAGCCCGGACGCGCGGTATGCCGCGCTGTCCACAGATATAGGCGACCTTCAGATCGTCAGCGCGGTTACGGGCAGCGCGAGGATCATTCTGAACGACGCCGCGTCCAACGAGACAGAGCTGCTGGCGGGCGCCACCGACACGTTCGCGTGGTACGGCGAGACGACTCTGGCCGTGATGATGGGCGACCCGCTGCGCTTCATGTCGGTTGACGCCGCGCTGCCAGACGACGAGCCGGACGCGGCGCGCGCCATCGACCCATATCCCGGCGTGGAGGGCGAGATGGCGGGCCGGGCGGACAGGCTGTTCCTGCTGGACGGGAGACGGATGCTGTACAGGATCACGCCGTCGGACGCGTCGCGCGTGGCCATCGGGCTGGCGGACAGGTACTCCATATCGCCGGATGGTTCCCTCGCCGTCCTGATGAGCGGGGATGAGAGCGGCGCGGCGCTGACCGCCCGCGACCTTGACACGTGGCGCGAGACGCTGATTGGCGTGGGGATGCCCGTCGAGGACATATGCGCGGCTAACGGCGGGCTGGTATACATCCTGATGGGCGAGTCGGGTTCTTACCGATTGTACCGGTATGATATCCGGTATGGCGCGATGTCCGCGCTTGCGTACATGCCGAGATCGCGGCTGTACCCGTCGGATACGCCGAACGCGCTTGTCGTGAACAGTCTTGGTTCCGACGGGGTGTGGACTGTCTATCTGTTGGAGTTTGGCGGCTAGCGTGCGGCGGGTGTTGGGCAGGCTCTGGCGCGGGTTGCTGCTGCTGCTGATCATGGTGCTGTTCGGCGCGTTGCTGTACCTGTCAGTAATACTGACCGACGCGCCGGAGAGACGTGTCGCGCCCGTGTATTCCGGGACGGGCCGCGAGGTTTGGGGGGTTGGCGGATGGATTTAAGCCAGGCGAGGTCGCGCGTAGACGCGATCGACGACGCGATAGCGGACCTGTTGGCCGAGCGGATGGCCGTGGTAGAGGACGTAGCGGCGCATAAGGCCGCGAACAACATGCCCATAGTCGATCCGGCGCGTGAGCGCGAGGTGCTGCGCCGCGCTGCCGGGCGGGTAGGCCCGGGGCTGGAGACGGCGGCGAGGCGCGTGTTCGAGACGCTGATGGACGTCAGCCGCGCCCAGCAGCGCCAGGCGCTGGGCATTGACAGCCCGCTGGCCGCGAGAGCGCGCGAGGCGGTCGCGGCGGCGGCGGAGTTCCCGGCAAGCGCGGTCGTGGCGTGCCAGGGGGTGGAAGGCTCATACCAGCAGCAGGCGTGCGACGCGCTGTTCCCGCTGGCGAGCATACTCTACTTTGAGGATTTCGCCAGCGTGTTCCAGGCTGTCGAGAAGGGGCTGTGTCAGTTCGGCGTATTGCCCATTGAGAACAGCCTTGCCGGGTCGGTCACGGAGGTGTATGACCTGCTGGCGTCTCGAGCGTGCGCGATAGCCCGCGCGATCCGCCGCCCTATCGACCATGTGCTGCTCGCGCCGCGCGGCGTGGAGTTGGGGAACATTCGCAAGGTGTATTCGCATCCGCAGGCGCTGGCGCAGTGCGCGCGCTGGATCAAGGCGCGTCCTTCCATCGAGGCCGTGCCCTGCGCGAACACCGCGGTAGCCGCCAGGCGCGCGCGGGACAGCGCGGCGGGCGACGAGGCCGCGATAGCCTCGGGCGCGTGCGCCCAGCTGTACGGGCTGGAGAAACTCGCCTTCGACATTGCGGACAGCGCGGGCAACACGACGCGCTTCCTATGCCTTGCCCGGGACCTTATGGTCACCCCGGACGCGAACCGCGCCAGCCTGATCCTCACGCTGCCCCACAAACCCGGATCGCTCTACGCGATGATGTCCCGCTTCGCGTCGATGGGGATCAACCTTACCAAGCTGGAGAGCAGGCTTATCCCCGGCAGCGACTTCCAGTTCCGCTTCCATATCGACATAGAGGCGGACGCGCGGGATTCGCGTGTCCCGCGTCTGCTGGGCGAGCTGGAGCGCGGGGCGGAGCGGACGCGGTTCCTGGGCTGGTACCGCGAGCTATGATCGAGTTTGGGCTGGTCGGCGCTAAGCTGGGGCACAGCCACTCGCCGCGTATCCACCGCGCGTTGGGCGACTATCATTATGAATTGATAGAGGTCGATCCCGCCGGATTGGATCGGCTGCTGAGGGGACGCGCGTTCCGGGGGCTCAACGTCACGATACCGTATAAGGTGGACGCTATGGGTTACTGCGACGCGCTGGACGGCGAGGCGCGGGCGGTGGGCAGCGTGAACACGATCACGCTCGACGGCGACAACCGGATGGTGGGGCACAACACCGACCTGTTCGGCTTTGAGGCGATGGCAAGCCGGGCGGGCATATCGTTATCAAATCGTAAAGTGTTGATACTGGGCAGCGGCGGGTCATGCCGGACCGCCGCCGCCGCCGCGCGACGCGCCGGAGCCGCGGATATAGTGGTAGTCTCGCGTTCAGGCCCGGTCGACTACGGCGAGGCCAGGCGGCTTCACGCCGACGCGGAGATCATCGTCAACACAACGCCCGTGGGGATGTTTCCAAACAATGGGGCCGCCCCGGTCGCGCTGGCCGACTACCCGCGGTGTGTCGGCGTACTGGATCTGGTATACAACCCGCTGAGCACAGCGCTGACGCTGGACGCGCGGGACCGCGATATCCCGCGCGCCGACGGGCTGGCCATGCTGGTAGCCCAGGCGTTACGCGCGTCGGAGCTGTTCACGGATAGGCGGATCGATCCCGGACTGATTGACGCTATCGAGGCGGACACGCGCGGGCAGTTATCCAATATCACGGTTATAGGCATGCCCGGATGCGGAAAGTCCACGATAGGCCGCGCGTTGGCGGAGCGGCTCGCCAGGCCGTTCGTCGATCTGGATGAGGCAATCGAGGCGCGCGCCGGGAAGTCCATCCCCGATATCTTTGGCGAATCGGGCGAGGCCGGGTTCCGCGCCGTCGAGCGAGAGGCGGCCGAGGAGGTCGGCAAGCGCGGCGGACAGGTTATCGCGGCGGGCGGCGGGGCGGTCCTTGACCGGCGCAACGTTGACGCGTTCCGGCAGAACGGCTGGCTGCTGTGGGCGCGGCGCCCGCTGGGGACGCTCTCGCGCTCGGACCGCCCGCTGTCCACGGGGCTGGACGCGCTGGCCGGGATGGAGCGGGTCCGGCTGCCGATATATGGGAGGATAGCCGACGCGGTCGTAGACAACGACGGCGCGTTGGCGGACGCGGTAGAACGCGCGGCGGACATAGCCTCGCGCTGGATCAACCGATAGGGGGCGCGGCGTTTTGCGAATATTAGTGTTGAACGGGCCTAACCTTAACATGCTGGGCGTCCGCGAGCCGGACATATACGGCCGGAGGACGTACGCCGATCTGGTGAGTTTCGTCAAGGAGACGGCCGTCCGGCTGCGCGTTGAGGCGGAGGTGAGGCAATCCAACCATGAGGGCGAGCTTGTCGGGTGGATCCAACAGGCGCTGGGCACGGCTGACGCGATCGTGATCAACCCGGCGGCGTACACCCATACGAGCGTCGCGATACTGGACGCGCTCAAGGCCGTCGCGCTTCCGGCGGTCGAGACGCACCTGTCGGACGTGTCGGCGCGCGAACCGTTCAGGCGCGTAAGCTACGCGGGGATGGCGTGCCTTAAGACGTTCGCGGGGCTGGGGTTCGAGGGTTACGCGCGGGCGATGGAATATCTTGTTGACTTTGCGGACGGGATGGTGTAAGATGTCGGATTAATTATTATAATGGGAGGTGCGGCCATGCCGGGCTTTGCCGCTAGGACCGACGAGTTCACCGAATCCAACATATTCACCATCCTGGAGTACAAGCGGCAGGTCCGGGCGGCGCGTGGGCTGCCCGTATACAACCTGTCGGTGGGCACGCCGGACTTCCCGCCCGCGCCGCACATCATCGAGGCGACGAAGGCCGCCGCCGCCGATCCCGAGATGTATAAATACGCGCTGGTCGATTCCCCGGAGCTGGTCGGGGCGGTCCAGCGGTGGTACGCCCGGCGTTACGGCGCGGCGCTGGAGCCGCGCGAGATCATGAGCGTGGCGGGCTCGCAGGAGGGATTGGCGCACATCGGCCTGACGCTGCTCAATCCGGGCGAGACGATCCTCGCGCCGAACCCCGGCTACCCGATATTCGACATAGGCCCGCGGCTGATGGGCGGCAGAACCGCCTTCTATCCGCTGCGGGCGGATAACGGCTTCCTGCCCGACCTGCGCGAGATAGGCCGGACCATGCCGGACGGCGTCCGCGCGATGGTCGTGTCCTACCCGATGAACCCGCTGTGCGCTGTCGCGCCGCGCTCGTTCTATAAGGATTTGGTGGAATTCGCCAACAGGCATGGCGTCTGGATCATCCACGACAACGCGTACTCGGAGATTACCTACGACGGGTATGTGGGCGGCTCGTTCCTGTCGGTGGACGGCGCGAAGGATATCGGCGTGGAGTTCAACTCGCTGTCCAAGACTTACAACCTGACGGGTACGCGCGTCTCGTTCCTGATGGGCAACGCGGAGCTGCTGCGCCGTTTCTCGGCCATGCGCTCGGAGTTCGACTACGGTCTGTGCAGGATATTCCAGAGATCGGCGATAGCCGCCCTCGACGGCCCGCAGGACCATGTCGTGTCGCAGCGGGCGCGGTACGAGGCGCGGCGCGACGCGCTGTGCGGCGGCATGAGGCGTATCGGCTGGGACATCCCCGACTCGAAGGGGACGATGTTCGTCTGGGCGCGTATACCGCGCGGGTATAACGACGACGATAGCGCGTTCGTCGCTGACCTGTTCGATCGTTCAGGCGTGATAACTATACCGGGATCGGTGTTCGGCGCTCTGGGGCGCGGCCACGTCCGGCTGGCGCTGACCATGCCCGTGCCCGGTATTGAGGAAGCGGTGGCGGCTGTCGCCCAGAGCGGCATACTGGATCAATGACGCGGTTATATATAATTATAACTACAGCGGCCAGTCCCGGACGCGCCCATACCGCGCCAGGTACGCGCGTTGGGCAAGCCGGGCCATCGGCAGATCGGACATAGAGTCGGAGTAGAACGCGTCGATAACGGCGCCGGGGTATGTCTCCATGAACCTCTCCGCCTTGACGGAGCCACGGCAGTTCCGGCTGGAGCATCGTCCCGTAGACGGCTCTACCTCGGAGGCGATCAGCGACACGCCCAGCTCGCGGCATACAGGTTCCAGCAGGAAGCGCGGCCCCGCCGATATGATCACGTCGTCGGGGCGTTTCATTTCCAAATACCATGGGTAGAGCTTGCGCCCATGCGTTGACCAGAACCGGTCGAGCGTCCCGGGCATGTCCCTGACCAGCGGCAGGTACGCGTAGAGGCGTTCCTTGAGCGCGGTCATATCACGCGCGGCGCGATCCGTCCGGAGCGCGTTCAGCGCGGACGCGAGGCCCCGCGCCCACTGCGGCAGCGCGAGGAGTATCCGCGGCTGCCGCGCCAGGCAGTAGAGCGTGAAGTCCGCCGTGCTGTCTCCGGCGTATATCGTTCCGTCGAAATCAAATACATTCATATAATTGTCATACCCGCTCGAATCCCGCCGCGCGTAAGAACCTCAGGAACCCCGCGCTGCCCTGCGCGTCCAGCTTGAATACCCCCGCGTCCTCCAGAACGTTAACGCACTTACGCGCGAGTTCCGCTCGAAGCGCCTGTTCCGCCGCGTCCTCCGGCATTCGGCTGCCGTACCGTCTTACCAGAGACTCTATCCATTCGTCGTGCTTGGCCAGCGGGTCGCCCGGCTCACGCGCCTTGAAGCCAATCCCATCGGTCAGCGCGGATCGCAGGCCCTTCAGTTCCCCCAGCAGCCTGCCCGGCAGTATGAACATCCCCATAACCTCGATCAGGCCTATGTTCTCCTTCTTGATGTGGTGCAGCCCGGCGTGGGGGTGGAATATCCCCAGCGGGTGCTCGTCCGTGGCGCGGTTGTTGCGCAGGACGAGGTCGAGCGTGTAACCCGCGCCGCCGACGCGCGCGATGGGCGTGATCGTGTTGTGGGGCGTGGCGCCCGTGCTGGCGTGGATGCCCAGCGCGGGATCGGAGTAGCGCGACCACGCCGCGCGGATGTGCTCGGCCAGCATCGCCAGCGCGTTCCTGTCGGGGCTGGACAGGCGCGCCGCGCTCATCGGCCAGTTGAGCGAGCACGCGCTGACCCGCGGGGTCATCGGGTGGGTGAACCGCGCCAACGCTCCCGCTTTCTCCATCGGGAAGGCATGCCGCCCGCCCTGGAAGTGATTATGATTTAATACCGAGCCGCCCACTATGGGCAGGTCGGCGTTCGAGCCGATCGCGTAATGCGGGAAGCGGTCGAGGAAGTCGAACAGCTTGCGGAACGTCGACGCGTCGATGCGCATCGGGCGGTGGGTCTCGTCCAGCGCGATGCAGTGTTCCTCAAAGTATTGGTACGGCGAATACTGGAAGCGCCATGGGTCGCCGTCCAGCGTCAGCGGCAGCGCGCGCAGCGTATGGCGGGCGGGGTACCCGGCGCGGCCCGCGTAGCCCTCGTTCTCCAGGCACAGCATGCACGCGGGGTAGTCGGCGCGTACGGGCTCGCTGGCCAGCGCCGCGATGTCGCGCGGATCCTTCTCGGGCTTGGCGACGTTGATGGTTATCTCCAGCGCGCCGTAGGGTGAGGGCGCGTAGTAGCGGACGTTGCGCGAGGCCGCCCGCGCGTCGATGTAGCCGTTAGCCTCGCATATCCTGCCGAACCAGGCGCACGCCGCGCGGATCCCCTCGTCCCGCTCGATGGCCTCGAACCTGCGGCGGAACGCCTCAGGGCTGGGCGTCATCAGCCCCAGCAGCCGCGAGGCGAACCGCTCGCGCGGCGATGGCGCGTCCTCGCACAATCCCAACGCGACAGCGCGGTCCGTCAGGACGCGCAGCGCGTCGCCGGCCGCCATGTCTCCGGCCGCGCCAGGCTCCGGCGCGGCGAGACACGCGGCGTCCAGCAGCGCGTTGCGGATGTACGCTATGTCCAATGGCAGCGCCAGGCTGGACTCCACGCCGTATGTTAGCAGCGACTCTATCGCGCGGCTTATCGTCCGCGCGTCCGAAGCGTCCGGCAAGTGAGCGCCTCCGTTCCGATTTCCACTGAATATACCGCCAGGCGCGGTACACTCGCGCATTATACCGCTTCGCGGGCGAATATTCAATACGTCTGCCCGCCCCGCCCGCCACGCCCGCCCCGCCAGGACGGTACACCGCGTTTGACGAGAGCTGCCCGCGATTGTTCCGAAGCCTTGACAAATCCGCCGAACCGTGAAAAAATGCTGTATGCGTTATTGTTCGCTGTAAGGAGGACTCATGCCGTGATATCGGTTCAGTTAACGCGGATGATGGAGTCGCCCCGGGTCAGGGACCAATTCCAGATGATGTACGGCAGCCGCGAGGGGGCGATAGTCTCGCAGGTTGAGCGTTACGCGCGCGCGGCCAAGCGGTTTGGACAGTTATTCCCGGATAACGCCCGCGCCCCGAGGTTCTTCTCCGCGCCGGGCCGGATCGAGATAGGCGGCAACCACACCGACCACAACCACGGGATGGTCCTGGCCGCCGCGATATCGCTGGACGCGGTCGCCGCCGCCGCGCCCAACGGCTTGCGCGTCGTCCGCGCGCGCAGCGAGGGCTTCGACCCGGTCGAGGTGGACCTGGATGACCTCGCGCCCAAGGAGAGTGAGCGGCGGACCTCGGCGTCCGTTGTTCGCGGATCGCTGGCGAGACTGCGCGAGCGCGGGATCCCGGCGGAGGGATTCGACGCGACGGTGTCAAGCGGGGTTAAGACAGGATCGGGGCTAAGCTCGTCCGCGGCGTTCGAGGTGCTGCTGCTGACCGTGATGGATAACCTGTTCGGCGGCGGCGGGATGGACGCCAAGACCCGCGCCAGGATCGCTCAGGACGTGGAGAACACATACTTCGGCAAACCCAGCGGGCTGATGGACCAGATGGCGTCCTCGGTAGGCGGGCTGGTGTGGATAGACTTCAGGGGCGGGGACGCGCGGGTCACGCCCATCCAGTATGATTTCGCGCGGAAGGGCTTCGCGGTCGTGGTGGTCAATCCCGGCGGGGACCACGCGGATCTCAACGACGAGTACGCCGCGATTCCCAACGAGATGAGGTCGGTGGCCGCGCTGTTCGGGCATGAAACGCTTCGATGCGTCCGCATGGAGCAGGTGGAATCCTCCATCGCCTCAATCAGGCGGCAAGGCGTGTCCGACCGGGCGATACTCCGCGCGATGCATTATTTCGATGAAAACCAGCGCGTGGCGGACCAGGCGCGGGCGCTTGAGCGCGACGACCTGCCGCGGTTCCTCGAGCTGATCATCGAATCCGGCGAAAGCTCGTGGAAATTGCTGCAGAACGTTTACGCGCGGCGGGATCGGCAGCCGCTCGCGCTGGCGCTGGAGGTCGCGCGGCGATGCCTGAGCGGACACGGCGCGTGGCGCGTGCACGGCGGCGGGTTCGAGGGGACGATACTGTGCTTCGTGCCGACGGACAAGCTGGGCGCGTTCACGCGCCAGATGAACGGCGCGTTCGACGACCGCTGCTGCGACGTGCTGGACATACGCTCCATAGGGGCCGCGGAGATAACGGAGGGATAGCATGTTATTGATCAAGAACGCGAGACTCCTGACCATGGCCGGCCGGGACTACCCGGACGGCGCGGATATGCTGGTCAACGACGGCCTGATCGTGTCGGTCGGGACGGGCCTGCCCGAGTTGGGCGCGGAGGTGTTCGACGCGTCGGGGCTGACCGCGCTGCCCGGGATCATCGACGCGCATTGTCACGTGGGCATGTGGGAGGACAGCATCGGCTGGGCCGGAAGCGACGGCAACGAGATCACCAAGCCCGTAACCCCGGAGATGCGCGCGTTGGACGCCATCAACCCGGAGGACCGCTGCTTCGCGGACGCGCTAAGGTCGGGCGTGACGCTGGCCGCGACAGGCCCCGGCAGCGCGAACGTGGTGGGCGGCCAGTTCCTGGCGATGCGCACAGCCGGGACGCGCCTTGACGACATGCTGGTCAAGGAGCCGCTCGCGCTGAAGATAGCCTTCGGCGAGAACCCGAAGCGCTGCTACGGCGAGAGCCAGAAGAAGGAGCCTATGACCCGCATGGCCACCGCCGCGCTTTTGCGCCAGGCGCTGGTGGACGCGCGGTCATATCAGCGCAAGCTGGCTCTGGAGGGGGATAAGCAGCCCGACCGCGATCTGGGCAAGGAGACGCTGGCCGCCGCGCTGTCCGGGCAGCTGCGGGTCAAGGCGCACGCGCACCGCGCCGACGACATACGCACCGCGCTGAGGATACGCGACGAGTTCAAGCTCAACATGACGCTGGAGCACTGCACCGAAGGCTGGAGGATACTGGACGCGCTGAAGGCCGCGCGGTGTCCTGTGATACTGGGGCCGCTGTTCGGCGACCGAAGCAAGGAAGAATTGCGCAACATGACGTATGAGGCCCCGGCAATGCTGAGCGGCGCGGGGATCAGGTTCGCGATGATGACCGATCACCCGGTGATCCCGCTGGAATACCTGCCCGTCACCGTCGCGATAGCGGTCAGGCATGGATTGCCGGAACGCGCCGCGCTGGAGGCGATAACGATAAACGCGGCGTGGGCTATCGGTCTGGACGATAGGTTCGGCTCGCTGGAACCGGGCAAGGAGGCGGACTTCGCGCTGTATGAAGGCGATCCGCTGGACGCGCGGACGAAGGTGAGGCGGGTCTACGTTCGCGGACTGCTGGCGCATGAAGCTTGACGCGGTTTGCCATAATAAGGATGAGACGGCCGCGCTGGGCGCGTCGCTGGCCGGGGAGTTGGCCGTCGGCGACGCGGTACTGTTAAGCGGAGAGATGGGCGCGGGGAAGAGCGTGTTCGCGCGGGGGGTGGCCAGGGCGCTGGGCGTTGACGGGGCCATGCCGTCCCCCACGTTCATGTTGATGCTGCCGCGCCGGGCGGCCGGCGGGCTGATGGTATACCATATAGACCTGTTTAGGCTGGATGGAGCGGCGGCGTTCTACGACGCGGGACTGGATGAGGCGTTCGGCGGCGTAGCGCTGATAGAGTGGCCGGAGCGATGCGTCGGCGCGTTCGGCGGGGCGAGGCGGCGCTTCCATGTTCGGATTGATTACGGCGGCGAGGATAACGAGCGGCGCGTCGCCATCTGGCGGGAGGTGTGACCGCGTGCGCGTCCTGGCGATGGATACCTCCGGGGAATCGGTAAGCGCGGCCGTTATAGATGGTAGGCGCGTCATATTCGAGGCGTTTGAGAGAGCGGAGCGGACACACTCCGCGCGGCTGATGACGCTGGTTGAGCGCGCGCTGACGGCGGCGGGCTGGGGCATGGGCGATGTGGAGAGGATAGCGGTGGTGGCGGGGCCTGGATCGTATACGGGCGTAAGGATCGGCGTTTCGACGGCGCGTGGGTTGGCGCAGGGCGCGGGCATACCGTGCGTTGGGCTGGACACGCTGGAGGTTCTGGCGGCGAGGGCGGTCGGGCTGGGGTTCGGGATGGTGTGCCCGCTGCTGGACGCGAGGGCGGGGCAGGTGTATGGAGCGGCGTTCGATTGCGGAGGGGATAGCCCGGTAAGGCTGACGGACGACGCGGCTTGCGCGTTGGAGGAGTTCCTGGATGGCGTTCAGGGGGACGGGGGCGCGGCGTTCACGGGGAGCGGCGCGGCGGCTATGTGGGATAGGATCGCCGGGAGGTTTGGCGGGCGGGCGGTTATATTGCCTGAATCGCTCGCGAGTCCGCTGGCGTCGGCGGCGGGATTGCTGGCGGAGGATCGCCCGGCAGTCACGTATAACGGGTTGACGCCGATATACCTTAGGCTGCCGCAGGCTGAGCGGGAACGAGTAGCGAGGCAAGGCGCGTGATTGAGCGGGAGCGGCCGCGCTGGAGCGTCAGGCCGATGACGCTTGGGGATGTGGACGCGGTGGCCGCCATAGAGAGAGAGACGTTCGCCATGCCGTGGTCGTACGCGTCGTTCGTGAGGGAATTGACGCAGAACGCGTCGACCGCGCGGTATCTGGTGCTGGATCTGGACGGCGAGGCGGTGGGTTACGCCGGGATGTGGCTGGTGGTTGACGAGGGGCATGTCACCAACATAGCGGTGAGGAGCGATTTGCGGGGCATGGGCGGCGGCAAGGAGCTGATGCGGGCGCTGATAGGCGAGGCGGCGGCGAACGGTTTGGCGTATATGGCGCTGGAGGTGCGCAGGAGTAACGCGGCCGCGAGGGGCCTGTACCAAAAAATGGGATTCGTTGACGCGGGGGTCAGAAAAAGGTATTATGAGGATAACCGGGAGGACGCGATGATCATGGCGCGCGAGGATTTACCAAAAGCGCTGGGCGGCGGGGGAATCGACGCCGCGACTATGTGAGATGAGGTGAATGGCAGACCATGTGGGATCAGAACGGGGACTCAGCCAAAGATCCATTTTTAACGCGGCCGATAGGGCCGCTGGGCATCATCGCGATGCGCGGTACGGAAGAGTTAGGCGCCTTGATCAACAACTACCTGATCAGATGGAGGGATGGGCGCGAGAATAAGGACGAGGAGCTATTTACATCGCCGGGATATGAGAGGGACAGCTTTCTAGTGGAAGCCGCCTGTCCAAGGTTCAGCACGGGCGAGGCCAAGGGCATGATCCGCCAGTCCGTGCGCGGTTATGATTTGTATATATTATGTGATGTGGGAGCGCATAACTGCGCGTTCCAGATGTACGGGCAGCAGGCGCTGATGTCGCCGGACGACCATTACCAGGATCTGAAGCGTATAATAGCCGCGGCAGGCGGAAAATGCAAACGAATAAACGTTATAATGCCTATGCTGTACGAGGGGAGACAGCACCGCCGCGCCAGCCGTGAGTCGCTGGATTGCGCGTTGATGCTGCAAGAATTGGAGCGGATGGGCGTTTCAAATATAATAACATTCGACGCGCACGACCCGAGGGTTCAGAACGCGGTCCCGTTGTGCGGATTTGAGAATATCATGCCGTATTACCAGAATTTAAAGGCGCTGTGTAACACGGAAAAGGATTTGATCATCGATAAGGACCACATGATGATCATTTCACCCGATGAGGGCGCGATGGGCCGGAATATGTACTATTCATCGGTTTTGGGGATAGATATTGGGATGTTCTATAAAAGAAGGGATTATACAAGGATATGTAATGGGAGAAACCCGATTGTAGCGCATGAGTATTTGGGCGCGAGCCTAGAGGGGAAGGATGTGCTAATAGCGGATGATATGATAGCGACAGGGGAGTCGATGGTAGATGTGGCGAGGGAGCTGAAGATACGTAAGGCCAGGAGGATTTTTGTAGCGGCGACATTCGCGTATTTTACGAACGGGATAGAGGATTTTAATAAGGCGCATAAGGATGGGTTGATAACAAAGGTACTTTCGACGAATTTGTCGTATCTGCCGCCGGAGCTGCGCAGCGCGTCGTGGTTTACCTTGGTTGATATGAGTAAGTATCTGTCGTATATTGTAGCAATACTCAACCATGATCGTTCGTTGAATAATCTGTTGAACCCGGTGGGTCGGATAACGAAGCTGTTGGCTGACTACCGTGATATGCAAGCCCGCACGGGGATGAGGCTGTTTTAGCCAGAACAGCGCCTGGAGGAACAAACTACCCTGGCCACGAGGGTCCAGCGTCACGCTGGTCAGGGGGTCAAGGGGGGTGAAACCCCCTTGCGGGGTCTGGGGCAGCGCCCCAGCGCTCCCAACCCCGC
>JAISWI010000089.1 GCA_031270865.1 Oscillospiraceae bacterium | reverse complement strand
CGCAACGAGGGCAGACGCGGGCGAAGCGAATCCCGCAACGAGGGCAGACGCGGGCGAAGCGAATCCCGCAACGAGGGCAGACGCGGGCGAAGCGAATCCCGCAACGAGGGCAGACGCGGACGCGCCAAATCCTTCGCGGCGGGATTCATGTCGCCCCTCTGTCGTTGCGTCAACATCTCCCCTAAAGGGGCGGCAAGGGGGTTAGGAACGTCTCGCCGTGAGTTGTTCATTCCTGCTTTACCGCGACTCAACCCAATATCAAGCGCCACTGGAATTTTATTCCTACGCTCAAACTACACTCCAGCCCCCACTCAACCACGGCTGTAGCTAATTCAAGCGCGGCTTCATTGCGGAATCCTCCCCGACTGGGTACACTATCCATGTCGAGAACAAGGCCCGGTCAGCCGGGCGAGAGGAGGCTGTTATGAGGATACAGCATCACAAACATCATCACGCGCACAATGACCGCGCGTCCACGCTGAACATACGCCGGGAGTTGCTGCGGAAGGAGTTGGAAGCGGTGCATCTGCAAATGTCGAAGATTGGTTCCTACATCCAGCGTTTGCGCAAGTCGCTGGGATTGACACAGGGCAAGCTGGCCGAGACGCTTAGCGTCAGCCCGCAGGCCGTATCGAATTGGGAACGCGGAGACTCGCTGCCCGACGCCTCGCAGTGGATTCCGCTAAGCCAGGCGTTAGGTACCTCCGTCGAACTTCTTCTGTATGGCGGTGAGCTGCCGGAGGATGCCGCCGACGAACCCGCCAAGCCCGCCGATCCAGTCCCGCCGCCTCCTGCCCCCAAACCCGTCAAACCCGAGATAGTCGAGCCGGACGACGATGAGGAGGAAGACGAGGAAGAAGAGGACGAGGAGGAAGAGGACGAAGAGGAAGAGGACGAAGAAGAAGAGAACGAGGAAGAAGAAGACGAGGAGGAAGACGACGAGGACGAAGACGACGACAAGAACGACGCCAAAGACCCCTGGACCCAAGTAATCGAGCTAGCGCCGTTCATCAGCCGCGAGACTCTGGACGTGTTGGCCCGCAAAGCGTGCGAAGGCGAGCGCCCCGACTGGGATAAACTGCATCGGTTGGCGCCGTTCCTCAGCCGCGAATCGCTCCGCGAGATGGCCCGCTTCGTGTTCATGAGCAAGAACCCGGACTGGAAAGCGCTGCGCAAGATCGCGCCGTTCCTGGGCAAGGACGCCCTGAGCGAGATCATCGAGTCATTCTCCGATAAGAAGAACATCGACCCGCATGAGCTGGTCAAGCTAGCGCCGTTCCTCAACCGGAACGAACTGGGCCGCCTGCTCCAGATCGCCACGCGCGGCGAGGTCCCCGACATGCGCCTGCTGCGCAAACTCGCGCCGTTCCTGCCGCGCCACGTCATCGACGACTACGTGATGCACGCCGTGGAAAGCAAACCCTGGCAGCCCAAGGACGAACCGCGCGGCGAACGCGACAGGCGCGGCCCGTGGCAGTTCAACTGGCAATGGCCCGACGACGCGAGCGAGACGCTTGAGAGCGTCCAGCGCGAGGTGACCGACGCGATCCGGCAAGGCCTGACAATAGGCGCGAGCGGCGTGCAGACCGCGCGTGACGCGATACGCGACGCGCTGAACAACCTGTTCCCGGACGAGGGCGAGAATAAGTAAGGAGGCGGCTTCCATGAACGAGCGCGTGGCAGGGAAACTGCGCGGCCTGCGCGACGAGCGCGGCATAACCCGCGATGAACTGGCCGTCCGGCTGGATGTTCCGGCGGCGGCGGTCGAGGCCTGGGAGTCCGGCATCGACCTGCCCAACACCACATCGTTGGTCAAATTGGCTAAAATATACAACGTCTCGCTGGACAGTCTGCTGCTGGAAGACGACTCCTCACTTGCCGCCCCACGGGTGGCGGACGCCGCGGAAGCGGCTCAGGGGGGAAGCGCGTCCTACGCCGCGCGGTCTGATGAAACCTTCGACCACACCGACGATTACCGCTTCAGCATCGGCGGCGCGAAGGTCCGCGTCAGCCGGGCGCAGTTCCCTTACCCGATCATCGTTACGGCGGCGTTCCTGGCCGCCGGGTTCCTGTTCGACTGGTGGCATCCGGGCTGGCTGATATTCCTGACGATCCCGCTGTATTATACGATGCCCGACTTCGAGCGCGAGCCTCTCCGATCCGCGCTGCTGAAGTTCCCCTACCCCGTGCTGGTTACGCTAGTATACCTGTCGCTGGGATGCTTCCTCAACTGGTGGCATCCGTGGTGGATGCTGTACCTGACGGTCCCGCTGTATTACATATTCGCCTCGAACGCGGACAGGGCGTGACCCGGGGCGTCACGCGCGGCGTTCCTCATTTCCTCGCGGACGCGGCAATAAAAGGATTGCCGCGTTCGTCATATTATTAACGGTTCGCCCGTCATATAATTAACCGAATCGTAATGGAGGGACGCCCATGCGCAGGATGCCCAAATACCGCCCCATCGCCCAGCGGCAGCCGCGGTCCGGACCGCGCGAGGCCGCGATGGGGTTCATGGCAGTAATTATTATACTATTATTAATGGTTGGCGGAGCGGTCACGCTGGTTATGTCGGGCGTGTTCGCCCCGGCCGAGCTGATCAACCCGCTGGTGGAGCTGCCCACCGACGAGCTAAGCATACCCCCGCGGCCCACCGCGAACCCGGAGGCCGGCAGGGCGGCGCTGACAGGCCGCGCCGTGTCGTACCAGACCGCGTCCACATCCGGCAAAAAGAGCGGCCTGTCCGACGATCAGCGCGAGGAACTGGAACAGCAGAACCAGAACGAGAACTTCGACGCGTATTCCAGCATCGAGGACGCGTGGGACGTCGACGCCGTGATCAACGCGGTCGTCGACCTGGAACTGCCGCCGATCCCGGATTCCGCGCGGATCACCATCCGCAAGAGCGACCTGAACCCCAATCCCGCCCTGCCCTCCGACTGGACGAACATCCTCCTGCTGGGCACCGACGACCGCGACGCGCGGTCCAACACGGGCCGCACGGATACGGTCATCATCGCGTCGATCAACCAGACCACAGGCGGGATCAAGCTGGCCTCGCTCGCCCGCGACATGTTCGTGGATGTGCCCAACCTGACCGACAAGCAGCGGCTCAACGCCGCGCACGCGTACGGCGGGCCAAACCTGGCGATGAAGACCATCAACACGCTGTTCGACATGAACATCACCCAGTATGTCCGCGTGAACCTGCATGGGCTGGTGGATATCCTCAGCGTGTTCGGCGGCGCGTGGATCGAGTTGATCCCCGGCGAGGCCGAGCAGATCAACTACAACGTGGCCGTGGCGGAGGACTACGAGGGCTTCGAGAAGAACCCCGACCGCGTTATCCTCAAGAAGGACCAGGTCGGCCTGACCAAGCTGGACCCGCTGCAGGCCATGGGCTACGCGCGGATACGCCACATCGACAGCGACCTGGCGCGGACAAATCGCCAGCGCGCGCTGCTTGAAAAACTGATGGAGATGGCCATGGAGGACGCGAACCCGCAGCGGCTGATGCTGCTGGCCAACGTCATGATGCCCTACACCACAACCAACCTCGCATTGTCCGAAATCGTCAAGATCGCCGTGAACATGCTGGTCGCCGGGACGGGGCAGATGGAGTTCCAGTCGATCCCGCTGGAGGGCAGTTACTCCTACATACACGCCGACGCGGGCGAGGCCGTCCTCGACGTCAACCTGGCCAGGAACAAGGCCGCGCTGCACGAATTCATATACGGCCAGCTCATCCCGCGCCCGGCGGAATAGTTGGTTATGGCGGCACAACCGTATGACCGCGACTCGCCCGTCTCGTACGCGCTGGGGGTTTACCCGTCGCTGGCGCTGCTGGAGCTGAACCCGCGCTGCGCCCGAAGGCTGCTGCTGGATGAGCGCGGCGGCGGCGAGGGCATAGAGCGGCTCGTTAAGCTGTGCGCCGGGCTGGGCGTGCGGGCGGAGGCCGCGCCGCGCTTGCTTCGGCGCGTGTCGGGCAAGGAGAATTGCTTCGCGGCGGTCGAGTTTGACAAGGGCGAGGCTTGCGGGGAGATTCTGCCCGGCAAGCCGCATATCGCGCTGGTCCAGCCGTCGGACCAGGGCAACATCGGCGCGATACTGCGCAGCATGGTGGGGTTTGGGTTCGGTGATTTGGCGATAATCGACAAATCGGCGGACATATTCGACCCGCATACGGTACGCGCGTCGATGGGCGCGTTGTTCGCCTTGAGGGTGAGCGTGTTCGGCGGCGGCGGGTTCGACCGATACCGCGCGATGTACCCTGAGCATGCGGTCTACCCGTTCATGCTGGGCGCGTCGCTGACGCTGGGCGAGGCGGCGCGTAGCCACGCCGAGCCGTACACGCTGGTATTCGGGAACGAGGGCGCGGGCCTGCCGGAGCGTTACATGGATGTCGGCAAGCCGGTGGTGATCCCCCAGCGCGGCGTGATCGACTCGCTGAATCTCTCCGTCGCCGTGTCCGTCGCGATGTACGCGTTTTCATCCAGTCAAACTGGTTAACTATACCAACGGGAGTGACAATATGTCCATACTAGGCAGTCCCGCCGAACTTACCGACGCGTTCATAACCAATTGCGCCGACGCGTTGGCGCGCGCCATCGCGGAGCTGCTCTCCCGCGCCATGTATGATCCAATCCGGCTGCTGGTGATCGGCTGCTCGACCAGCGAGACGGCGGGGAACGCGATCGGGTCGAGGGCGTATCCGGCGCTGGGGAGCGCGTTGGCAGGGGCGGCGGTCCGCGTCTGCGCTGAAAACGGCGTAGCGCTGGCCGCGCAGTGCTGCGAGCATCTGAACCGCGCGTTGGTCGTTGAGCGCCCGACGCTGGACGCGTACCGGCTCCGGCGCGTTATCGCCAAACCGATTCCGGAGGCGGGCGGGTCGTTCGCGTCGGCGGTCTACGGGATGACGCGCGAGCCCGTCCTGGCCGAAACGATAGAGGCCGACGCGGGCATCGACATCGGCGGCACGCTGGTCGGCATGCATCTCAGGCGCGTCGCGGTACCTGTCAGGCTGGGTGTTGGCGTAATCGGCGCGGCGCGGGTCGTCGCGGCGGTCACGCGCCCGCCGTATACCGGCGGACCCCGGGCGGGGTATCCACAAATCTAGCAAGACGCGCCGGGAGGGGAATCGCGGCGCGTCACCTTCCCCCTTGTCACCCCCTAGGGTGAGATGCCGTCGAAGCGGCAGAGGGGGACACACTCAACCCATATCAAAGGATGGGAACCCTCTCCCCGTCAACTCCCTTTGCGCGAGCGCGTATCGGCCCCTCGCCTCGCCGACTCCTTGGCGGCCTCCTTACGCGCGGCCATCGTCTCAGCGGCACGGACCGCCGCCTCCTGGTTCGCCCGCTTGCGGGCGGCCATCGTCTCAGCCGCCCGGACCGCCGCCTCCTGGTTCGCGCGTATACGCGCGGCGCGGGTCTCGGCGGCCTTTATCGCGGCTTGCCGGATGGACGCCTGACGCGCGGCGAACCTGGACGCCGACTTGCTTACCTTCCGCGCGTTGACGCTGGCCGCGGGTATCGCCGCTGTCGCCGGGGGCGCGATCACGTCCGCGTACGCGTTCCAATCATTTTCCAATTCCTCATACGTGAGTTTTTCCATTTCTTTCTTGAGATCTTCGGGCACAGGCTTTATCTCCTGTTCGGAGGTTTTGGTAATAATGCCTATGCCGTAGTCAGCCTTCGACGCCTTTATGTCCCAGTCCGGATACACGCGGCGCATCGTCATGACGGCTTGCCATATGTTGCCGACATCCCCGGCGGTCGCGGGATCGCAGCCCCGGATGAACAGGACGCCGTCGGTTTTCAGGCTCTTCATCACCGTCATGATGGCTTTATACGCGTCGTGGTGCATGCGCAGCCCGTTGACGAACGCCATGTCCAGGCCGTCCAGCAGCTCGCCGTATGATTCCAGGAATTCCATCGCGTCCATCTGGAAGAACAACACCCCCTCATCCACCATGAGAGCGTCCATGACGGCGGGTTTTACCGGATCGACGCCAATCTTATGCGGCGCGTGAACGCCGGCGAAATGCGAAGCGTCCGCAAGCCCGATCTCCAGATATTTTTGGGGACGGTTCCTGCCGATCGCCTGCGCGATCAATGGATAGTCAGACATTCCTAATTCCTCTTTCCGCGTTATCAAGTTGGTTGGCCGCGGCGCGGCCCGCGCCTCCGCGCTCGCGCCGACGCGGACAGTATCCGCTGCAACAGTATATTCTAAACGTCCGCGCGGCGTTACCGGCAGCCGGAGCGCCAGCCGGAAATGATCTCCTATTGCATTTACCGACAGGAATCCGTATAATCCACTTATAGCCTTACCTGTTAGGGGGATTGCCGCCATGCCGAGGACGAAGAAGCAACCAAGGAATGACCGGGTGATTCTGCCGGTGCTGCCGCTTAGGGGGATGACGGTGTTCCCGTCGATGGTCGTGCATTTCGACGTTGGGCGCGACCAGTCGATCGCCGCGCTGGAAGACGGGTTCAACGCCGACCAGCGGGTGTTCTTCGTCACGCAGGCGAACCAGCAGGAGACCGTGCCGACGCGGCGCGACTGCTTCGACGTGGGCACGATCGCCCTGGTCAAGCAGGTGGCGCGAATGCCCGACCAGACCGTCCGCGTGCTGGCCGAGGGCATTCAACGCGCGAAGATAGAGTCGATTATACAGGAAGAACCATTCCTGAAGGCCGTGCTCAGCCGCATCGGTAACGCCACGTCGCGCGACGGGGACGAGCTGGTCGCGCTGGGACGCGTGGTGCGCGCGCACCTGAAGGAATTCGCGGAGGAATGCGGACGCATCGCGCCCGAGGCCGTCCAGACAATGTGCGGCATAGAGGACCTTACGCAGCTGGTGGACGTCGTCGCCGCGAACGCGGTCGTGGGGCTTAGCGAGCGGCAGCGCATTCTGGAGACCACGGACGTGGCGGAGCGGCTGTCCGTGTTGAGCGAGATACTCGTCCACGAAAAGAACATCGCGTCCTTGGAGAAATCACTGCAGACGCGCATCCACGGCCAGATGGAGAAATCCCAGCGCGAGGCGTACCTGCGCGAGCAGATGCACGCGATCCGCAAGGAGCTGGGCGGCACGGACACCACCGGCGCCAGCTACCGCGATAAGTTCGCGCTGCGCGAGAAGGCGATGCCCGAGGAAGCGCGGGAGAAGACGTCGCGCGAGATAGCGCGGCTGGAGCGCGTCCACCCGGACAGCCCCGAGGCGTATACGATCGAGAATAGGCTGGAGTGGCTGCTCGACCTGCCGTGGAGCACTTACCTGGAGCCGGAGATAGCGATCCAGGACGCGCGGCGCGTGCTGGAGGAGGACCACGACGGCCTGTCAGACGTGAAGAAGCGGCTGCTGGAGTTCCTGGCAGTCAGCAAGGTTAACCCCAAAAGCCCGATCATCTGCCTTGTGGGACCGCCCGGCGTGGGCAAGACATCCATCGCGCAGTCAGTGGCCCGCGCGTTGAAGCGCCAGTACGTGCGGATATCGCTGGGCGGCGTGCGCGACGAGGCGGAGATCCGCGGGCACCGCAGCACGTACGTCGGAGCGCTGCCAGGCTCGCTCATCAACGGCATACGCCGCGCGAAGACGGCCAACCCCGTCTTCCTGTTGGATGAAATAGATAAGCTCTCCGCCGGGATTCAGGGCGATCCGGCGGCCGCGCTGCTGGAGGCGCTCGACCCCGAGCAGAACAAGGCGTTCCGGGACCATTACCTGGACGTGCCGTTCGACCTCTCGCGCGTGCTGTTCATCGCGACGGCGAACACGGCGGACACGATTCCCAAGCCGCTGATGGACCGCATGGAGGTCATCGAGATACCCAGCTATACGAATCTGGAGAAGCTGGACATCGCGCGGAACCACCTGCTGCCCAAACAACGCTTGGCGCACGGCCTTACCGAAAAGACCATGCGCGTGAACGATGATACGATCATGTTCGTCATAAACGGATATACGCGCGAGGCCGGGGTGCGCGAGATGGAGCGGAACCTGGCCGCGCTGTGCCGCAAGACCGCCGTCGAGCTGCTGGAGCGCGGCAAACGGTCCATGACCATCACGGTCAAACGCGTCGAGGGGTTCCTGGGGCCGGTGAAATACGCGGAGGATCACGTCGAGAAGGAACCGCTGTGCGGCGTGGTCAACGGTCTGGCGTATACCGCCGTCGGGGGCAGCACGCTCACCATCGAGTGCGCCGCGCTGCCAGGCGCGGGCAAGCTGGACCTGACCGGCAGCCTGGGCGAGGTGATGCAGGAATCCGCGCGCGCCGCGTTGAGCTTCATCCGCGCCAACGCGAAGTCATACGGTTTGGATAACGACTTCCACGAGAAGCTGGACCTTCATGTCCACGTCCCCGAGGGCGCGGTGCCCAAGGACGGGCCTAGCGCTGGCGTAACGCTGACATGCGCGTTGGTCAGCGCGTTGACCGGGCGCAGCGCGAGGCAGGACGTGGCCATGACGGGCGAGATCACGCTTCGCGGGCGCGTGCTGCCCATCGGCGGGGTGCGCGAGAAGGTTCTGGCGGCGTACCGGTCCGGCATGAAGACCGTCCTGCTGCCCGAGGAAAACTTGAAGGATTTGGTCGACGTGCCCGATCAGGCGCGTAAAGCCATGGATATACGCGCGTTGCGCACTATCGACGACGCGATTAATTGGACGCTTAGCGCATAGAGGTTGTAAATACGTATGAGAGCTGAATTCGTTACATCGCTGGACCATTACGCGCCGGACGCGCTGCCCGATCTGCCTGAAACCGCCATAGCGGGACGAAGCAACGTCGGCAAGAGTACGCTGATCAATAAGATCACCAACAGGCATAACCTGGCGCGGGTCAGCTCGTCGCCCGGCAAGACGCGCCTTCTCAATGTGTATCGGCTGGACGACGCGGTCCATCTGGTTGACTTGCCAGGATATGGATTCGCCAAGGCGTCGAAGGAGGAACAGGCGCGGTGGTCGCGGCGGGTGGAAGGATACTTCGCCGCGTCGAAACGGCTGGCGCGTGTGCTGCATTTGGTCGATATAAGGCACGAGCCGACCGGAGAGGACGTTGCGATGCACGGGTATATGCTAAGGTTCGGCGCGCCGTTTGTCACTATAGCGACGAAGGCCGATAAGCTCAGCAAAGCGCAGCGGGGCCGCGCGTTGTTTACCATAGCGCGGACGCTGCAGGTTCAGCCGTGGGAGATCATCGCGTTTTCCGGCGAGGATGGCACGGGAGCGGAGGATGTGCTAAGCGCGTTGATGGGGACAGGTTCGCCGGCCGGCCGGTCAGTCTAACCGCGCGTCGCGCGTTCGGACGAACCCCGCCGCGTTGCGAAGGTTTACGCATAGGTAGCCGTCCATCTCGCCAAGTATCATAAGCGAGGTTCCTTTGGCGATCTGCGCTATACGGTTAGAGCCGGATTTCGGCATGGCGTATACGTCGAGAAGCGCGTGAGCGACCAGCCAGTCCGGTTGGTAAGCAACGAAGTCCGAGCGGACGTAACCGAAGTATTCGCGCTTGGTTGAAGGGTTGACGTACCTGACGTAGAACCACTCGTCTTGCGCGTCTTGGACGTCCAGCGCTTGGCCGTTAGAGGCGGTGGTTAGCTGCTGGGAGCTGACGGAAGCGGACTGCCGGATAGTGATGGTCTGGCTGCATACGACGGCTAGGTTGAAACGCTCATTAGTAAGGCGAAGGGATGAGCGGGAAAGCCAGCCCGCGCGTTTGGATTCGGGCAGGTAGACTTTGACGCTGTCGCCCGTCCAGTTGATGACGATTGCTTGGGCGTTGGCTTTAGCGGACTCCAGTGTGATGGAGAAGCCGCTGTTTTGGTATAACGGGGTGGTTTGGGAGACTACGGCGACCGCGCCGAACATGATGTACCCGCCGTATTGGGTTTGCGCCGCCGCGAGGACGGGCGACATGGCGGTGAGCGCCGCGACGACCGCTAGGGTTATGGCGAGGAAACGGATTTGTGAGGTGTTGCTGCGCATGGCTAGTTCCTTTCTGCGCGGGGCATCCAAACCGCGAACAAATACATTGAGGAACAACCTACCCTGGCCACGAGGGTCCAGCGTCACGCTGGTCAGGGGGTCAAGGGGGGTGAAACCCCCTTGCGGGGTGCGGGGCAGAACCCCGCGTCCCCCGGTCGTAACCAACAAACCTCAGCCCCGCAGGGCATTAGAAAACCTTGCGGGCTTCGCCCTTTACGGGGGTTAACGTGGGGTTGGGACGGGGGGGGGGGGGGGGCGCCCCCCCCCCCGCGGGGGGGGCCCCCCCCCCCCCCCCCCCCCCCCCCCCCCCGCCCCCCCGGCGGGGCGGG
>JAISWI010000084.1 GCA_031270865.1 Oscillospiraceae bacterium | reverse complement strand
CCCCCCCCCCCCCCCCCCCCCCGTCCCTAACTCAGCGTAAAGGGCGAAGCCCGCAATGTTTGTTTCTGCCCTGCGGGGCTGGGGTTTGTTGGTTACGGCCGGGGGACGTGGGGCTCCGCCCCACACCCCGCAAGGGGGTTTCACCCCCCTTGACCCCCTGACCAGCGTGACGCTGGACCCTCGTGGCCAGGGTAAGTTGTTCCTCAATGCTTTACGCTTGCTAAGATGTTTTAGGCGGGCCAGCGGCCCGCCTTTACGTGGGGTTATGTGGGTTACATGCCGATGCTGACGCGCTTCTTCTTGTTTACCCAGCGTTTCAGAAACAAAATGCCTGTCGTAGCCGCTTCCATCCTAAACGCCACAAGCAAAACCGCGTACAGCAGCACAGCGCAGCCAACCAACAACCCCGTCATAACCAAACACCTCGCATAACTACCCGTCATCAACGGCATAAACCTGGCCCCTACCCAAACGAACGCGCCCATAATCCCAACGCTTCCCAACAGCTTCCACCATTCCACGCCCCCGATCGCCCCTACCTCACGCGTCAAAAACCCATACAGCACCGCCAACCCTACAAACCCTGACACCCCCGCCGCCAACGCCAGCCCCCTCGCTCCCAACGCGCCCCTAAACATGAATATACACGCTACATTCACCGCAACCGACATCATCGCTACCACTGCCGGCAGCTTCGTCCTGCTCCTTGCGTAGAACGCCCTTGTCACTATCTGCGACAAACTAGAGGTAACCATCGTCAACGTGTAAAACCTTAACAGTGACGCGGTCTGCACCGTATTCTCCCTGCTGTACTGGCCCCTCTCATAGATAATCCTGACCACCGGCTCCGCCAAAATCAGCATCCCCACGGCGATCGGCAGCAGCAGCGGCAGCAGCAGCCTTAACGCGTTCCCTATATTCGTTTTAAACTCCTTATTATCCCCGGCGCTTTTAGTCAACTGTGGATAAAACGACGTGGCCACGGCCGTCCCTATAAACGCCGTGAACACTCCCTGCACCTTGTGCGCGTAGTTAAGCTGCGATATCGTCCCCTTATCGAACGACGACGCTACATTCTGTATGACTATCTGGTTAACCTGCCCTATCACGCTTGACAGCACAATCGGCGCTAACAATACGAAAAACCCTCGCATTTGCGGCGAATTAAAGTCAAACATTGGCTTATACCGCAGTTCCGCCCCCTTTGAGCTATAGAACAGGTAACCCATCGACACGCAATTTCCTACAACCATCATCATTCCAATTACATACATAGTCGACGTTGATCTCGCGATAAATATCCCTATAATAGTAAATAGATTATTAAAAACATGGTATATCGTAGCCGCAAAGAACTTTCCATGCGCTTGCAGATGCGCGGACACCAGCGAACACATCAGTATCGGTATGACCGCCCAGGCCATATACCTTAGCATGGATGCCGCTGTCTGTTCGGTCGCGGCGTCAAACCCCGAGGCCAGCATCCTTATGAACGCGGAGGGCGAGGCGGCCATAACCGCCGCCAGCGCTAACGCGATAAAGAAAAACATAGTCAGCAGACTATTTGTGAATCTTTTCCTATCCCCTTGCGCGTTGTTATACGTGGAGATATACGTAACCCCCACGCCTCCCGATATGAACGAGAGCAGCAGTGTCGGCAGCGCGAACGATATGACGAACGCGTCGGTCACTGTCCCTGTCTTAAACGCCCAGGCCAGCGTGACCTCACGCAGCAGACCGCCCATCTTGGTGATTATGGAGGCGATGAGCACCAGCAGTGACGACTGGAGCAGCTTCTTCATTATTCCACATTCCATTTCTTAATAAATAAGCTTCGCCGCCCGCCGTTTCCGGCGGAACCGCGTGGCAATCCGCTTTTGTCGGTGGTATGGTGGGCTTTTGTCATATTATACCGTTCAAAGCGAAACTCGTCAAGTTTTTTTAATTTTGGAATATACTGGATAATTAACCTCGCCGGAAGCCCTTCCCTCCGCGCCGTATATAGTGTATAATCGTGAATGCGCGGTTCACGCCGCGCGGGACATACAAGCGATTATGATAGGGGGCCGCATATGCTGACCTACTGGCAAGCCGTGGTACTGGGCGTACTGCAGGGACTGGCGGAGTTCCTGCCCATCAGCTCATCCGGACACCTGCAGATCGGGCAGGCGCTGATGGGGATCAAGAGCGCGGGGCCGCTGCTGGATATCCTCATGCACGTTGGCACGCTGGGCGCGGTGCTTATCGTGTTCTGGCCGGACCTGCTGTCGATGATCAGCCATCCCTTGCGTGATCCGCGCCTTAGGCTGCTCGCGCTGGCGTCGGTCCCGGCTGTTCTGGCCGCGCTGCTGTTCGACGATCAGATCAACGCGCTGTTCACATCGGGCAGGTACATGTGGATATGCTTCATGGCGACGACCGCGCTGCTGTTCGCTGGCGAGGCGCTGGCCGGGCTGCGTGTCAAACGCGCGGACGGCGAGGTTGGCGTTAAACACGCGCTAGCAATGGGCGTGATGCAGGCGCTCGCGATACCTCCGGGTGTGTCGCGTTCCGGCTCTACGATTGTTGGCGGGCTGGTCAGCGGGCTGAACCGTGAGGAGGCGGCGCGGTTCTCGTTCCTGATGTCGGCGGTAGCCATCGTGGGCTCGCTGGTGTTCTCGCTGAAGGACTTGCTCGGCCCGGACGCTATTGAGTTCACCCACTGGACGATCCCGGCCGCCGGGATGCTGGCCGCGCTGGTCACGGGGTACGTAGCGATTCGCTGGATGCTGGACCTGATCCGGCGCAAGTCGCTGCGTCCGTTCGGCTGGTACACGCTTGCTGTCGGCGTGATTCTACTGGTAGACCAATTATTCTTTCTAAAGATTTTCCCTGAATAACGGCTGTAACGCCTGCAAAACCAACCCGAACCAAACCCAAACCAAACCCAAACCGAAACCGAAAGGACGTTTATTGCCATGCATTGGATAGTTTGTCCGGATGAAAAGGCGCAGGCGCGGGCTTGCGCGGCCATAATCGCGGCGCAGGTGCTGCAGAAGCCGTCGAGCGCGCTGGGGTTCGCGACGGGCTCATCCCCGCTCAAGACGTACGCGGAGCTAATCGAGCTGAAGAGGCAGGGCGTGGTCTCATTCTCGCAGGTTATGACGTTCAACCTGGACGAGTATGTCGGTCTGCCCTGCGGCCATCCGCAAAGCTACTGCCGCTTCATGTGGGATAACCTGTTCACGGGCATGGACATGCGCGAGGAGCAGGTCCATATCCCCAACGGCATGGCCGCCGACCTTGACGCCGAGTGCCGCGCGTACGAACAGGCGATAGCGGACGCCGGCGGGATCGACCTGCAGCTGCTGGGGATCGGGCACGACGGGCACATCGCGTTCAACGAGCCGGGCGCGGAGTTCAGCAGGTTCACGCACGTGGAGACGCTCAACGCGCGGACCGTCGAGGCGAACAAGCGGTTCTTCGAGTCGGCGGACGACGTGCCGCGCACCGCGCTTTCCATGGGTGTTGGGTCGATCATGCGCGCGAGGCGGATACTGCTGACCGCGTATGGCAAGGATAAGGCGGAAATCATCAGGGAAGCGTTCCTAGGCCCGGTGACCCCGGCGCTGTCCGCGTCGATACTGCAGTTCCACAGCGACTGCACGATCGTGTTGGACCGCGAGGCGGCGGGCTCGCTTGGGTGACAGCGCGACTAACGGGATGTAAACATAACAAATTCAGGGGGAGCGTCACTGCTTCCCTTTTTTATTGTGGTTCTACTATTGATATATGGTTAGGTATGTTATGGCGTTTGTGGTGAAAAAAGTATACGTTTTTCACCACCCAGGACCTTCCATGTTAGAAAGTCCCATCCTTGTAAAGTACTGGATGTTAATCCAGCGCCTAACAAAAGATTTCCAGCGGCCTCCTAACCACCGTATAAGCATCGACCTTTCGATCGACAAAGTTAACAATATCGCCTTTCGGCTTTCAAGCAGATCATACAACTCAACAGTATGACCAACTCCATGTTTAGCTTACATCATACTTCCAGTTTTGTCAAGGGCTTCCAATAGAAAAAGTATAGGTTTTTAACCCTGGAAACATTATGCGGTGGCCGTGTAATGGTAAACAGCGCCACTACATTGAAAGTGGGGGATTATGATGCGGTATTCGTAGCGATTGCCAAAACCATCATAATAGCTCGGATGAAAATCCCGACATCCCATTAAAAGCAGGAGGTTTTACCCACATGAGCCAACAATACAAGACGGACGATGGTCGGAATATCAATATCGTCGTCAATAACGCTAATACCCAAGTAAACGGCGCCGGGACAGCCAGCGTCTCGCCTTGCAACCGTTGGGTTGCTTTTGCGCTTTGCTTTTTCCTGGGCGCGTTTGGCGCTCACCGCTTCTACGTTGGGAAGGTAGGCACCGGCTTGCTATACCTATTCTCCGGCGGCGGCTTCTTCCTCGGCTGGTTAATTGACATTGTCATGATACTCACCGGCAGCTTTCGTGACAAAGCGAACCTACCGCTACGGTAACGGCGCGTATATTGTCGGATAAACGGTAACATATGTTGAGCTATACTATCGCCGCGAGGTCGGCGGGATTCTCCCGCCGACCCAACATTAACCTCACTCCAACCGATCCGGATGCAGTACGACCTCATATTCCTTCATCCACAAATCGAACTGCGCGTCGATGGCGGCGTTCTGCTTCTCTATGAGCGCCTCGTCCCGGAACGTTTCCTTCAGCGCCTCGGTCATCTCGGCCGCGCCCTCGGGGATGTCGCTGGTATACTCGATGATGTGCACCCCGAACGACGAGAGGATGGGCTCGCTGACATCGCCGACCTTCCCCAGCGCGGCGGCTCCCTGCTGGAACGCGTCGTCGTAGAGTATCGACTGCGCGTGGACCGGGTAGCCCTCCGTCCTGGCGGGTTCCTCGGTCATGCCGGGATCGGAGCCGTACTCCTCGATCAGCGAGGCGAACGTCTCCCCGGCCGCGAGTTTCTCCTGAATCTCCTTGATGACAGGCTCAAGGGATGGCAGTATCTCCTTGCGGGCTTCCTCCAGTTCGGCGGTCTTGGCGGTGATCTCGGCTGACTTGGCCTCCAGCGCCGCCTGGTCATACCCGGGCGGGGGCGTGGCGACATCGTCCACATGCGTGGTGTTCGAGTTCGTCGATGGGGCGCTGTCCGTATATTGCTGGATCTCTATCAGTTCGCCCCTGAGCGTATAAAGCTCGCTGTCCAGCGTGTCCAACCTCGACTGAAGTTCCCCGGTCGGCGCTAGCAGTATGTGTCTCACGCCCCGGTAGCCCGGCGGAGTGTACACCATCTCCGTGCCGTAGTACTCCCGCTCGACCTCATAGTTGTTGATATCGTTCTCGTAGAGCAGCTTCTGCTCATCGACGCGGAGTTGGAACGCGGCTTCTACCTCCTCATCAGTAACTGTAATATTTTTATAAATATTCTCCAACAGCCGTTGGGTGGGGATCTCGGAGAGGTAATACTGCGTCACGGTCTCCAGCGTGATCTGCTGTTCCTCGAAATATTTCAGGACCTCTGCGCGAAGCTCGTCCTCGGTCAGCGTCCCTTCCTCGTTCTGGAAGAACGGCGCGTACATCTCCACCGCGCCGTCGAACTCCGCCTGCGCGTCCTGCTGCGCCTTGAGCCTGTCCGCGTCGGCCAGCGTATCCAGCTTCTGCTCCGCTATCTTCAGGTCAGCGATACGCCGCTGCGCCAGTATGGTCAGCGTCTCGGTCTTGATCTCGGTGAGCGTCGCCGGGTCGGTGATGTCGTAGCCCCCGCTCTCATACTCGGAGAGCAGCGAAGCGTAATAATCGCTCGCGTCGGAGCGCAGCGCATTTTCCGGCTTCATCTCGATGACGACGGGATCATCCGCGCTGCCCATGTTGCCAAACGACACGACCCCACGCCATACCAAAACCACGCCGACGGCCACCGCCAGCACCATCAACGCGCCGCCGATGATCCAGTTTTGCATCCTCGACACGCCGTGCTTGGTCCCTATCCGGTCATTGTTATTGGTCTGATCGTTCACGCAAGGCTCCTTTCGACAGCGGGCGAGTTAAACCGGGCCTCAATGGTTCCCGTCAGCGCCAGCGTGTCACGGGCGATGGCCATCTCCTCGTTCGTGGGCACGACGTACACCTTCACGCGGCTGCCGTCCGCGCTGATGAGCGCCTCGCCGCGCGTCTTGTTGCGCTCGGGGTCCAGCTGGATGCCCAGGTAATCCATGCCGCGCAGGATCAACTCGCGGGCGTAGCTGTCGTTCTCGCCGATTCCGGCGGTGAACAGTATCGCGTCGCAGCCGTTCATCGCGGCGATATACGCGCCGATGTACTTCTTCGCGCGGTACGCCAGCACCTCGGCCGCCCGCGACGCCGCGTCGTCGCCGGCCTGCGCCCCGGCCCTGACGTCGCGCCAGTCGCTGGACAGCCCGCCCGACAGTCCCAGCAGCCCGGATTTCTTGTTCAGCACGTTTATCGCGTCTTTCAGGCTAAGCCCCGCCGACGTGGTCAGCATCTCTATGACAGCCGGGTCGACGTCGCCGCTGCGCGTGCCCATGATCAACCCCTCCAGCGGGGTTAGGCCCATCGTGGTATCAATCGACTTGCCGCCGTCCACCGCCGCGAACGACGAGCCGTTACCCATATGGCATGATATCAGCTTGAGCCGCTCCAACGGTATGCCCATCAGCTGGGCGGCGCGGGCGGTCACATAGCGATGGCTCGTGCCGTGGAAACCGTATCGGCGAATCTTATATTTTTCGTAGTATTCGTAGGGCAATCCGTACAGGTACGCGCGGCGCGGCATCGTCTGGTGGAACGCTGTGTCAAACACCGCGACCATCGGCGCGCCGGGCATGACCGCCTGACACGCCTCGATGCCCATGATGTTCGCCGGGTTGTGCAGCGGCGCCAGCGGGATGTTGTCGCGCAGCGCCTTCATGACCGCGCCGTCTATCACCACAGAGCTTGTGAACGCCTCCGCGCCGTGGACGACGCGGTGCCCGACCGCGCCGATCGACGAGAGGTCGCGGACCGCGCCATACTCCGGATCGGTCAGCGCGGCAACCAGCGCGGCGAACGCCTCGACGTGGTTCTTCAGCGGCAGGGTCTTCTGGTAGACCTTGCCGTTGACCTTCTGCTCGATGTTGGAGCCCTCTATGCCCACGCGCTCGCACAGTCCCTTGGCCAGTATCGACTCGGTGGACATGTCGATCAGCTGGTATTTGAGCGAGGATGATCCAGCGTTAATAACCAATATATTCATGTCAACACCTCACTCAGCAACCGCCAGCGCCGCGGTGATGGCGGTCATCGCGACTATGTCGCTGACGCTGCACCCGCGCGAGAGGTCGTTGACCGGCTTGGCCAATCCCTGTATGATCGGGCCGTAAGCCTCCGCGCCGCCCAGCCGCTGGACCAGCTTGTAACCGATGTTGCCCGCGCCCAGGTCGGGGAAGACCAGCACGTTCGCGCGGCCCGCCACGGGGGAGCCGGGGGATTTCAATTGCCCCACGGACTCGACCAGCGCGGCGTCGGCCTGGAGCTCACCGTCGATCTTCAGGTCGGGGGCGAGGGCCTTCGCCTTAGCCGTCGCTTCCTGGACCTTGGTCACGCGGTCATGCTTCGCGCTGCCCTTTGTGGAAAAGGAGAGCATGGCGACCCTGGGATCCAGCCCGCCCAGTGTCCTGGCTGTCTGAGCGCTGGCTATAGCAATGGCGGCCAACTCGTCCGCGTTCGGGTCTGGTATCACCGCGCAGTCGCCGAACACCATCAGCCCGTCCGGGGCGTAGGGATTGTCCGGTATCTCCATAAGGAAACAGGAGGATACCACCGATATCCCCGGCTTTGTCTTGATGACCTGCAGCGCGGGCCGCAGCACATCGCCCGTGGAGTGGACCGCGCCTGTCACCATGCCGTCGGCATGGCCCAGCTTGATCATCAGCGTACCGTAATATAGGGGATCCCTGGCCAGCCTCGCGGCCTGTTCGGGAGTCATACCCTTAGCCTTGCGCAGCTCATACAGCGCGTCGGCGTAACCCGCCGTCAGCTCGGAGGTTTCCGGATCGACAATGGCGCACGCGCTTATATCGGAGCCGTGTTTGGCGGCCTCGGCCTTGATTTTCGAGGGATCCCCAATTAGCGTGACCTTAGCCAGCCCGTCGCGGGTGATCAGGGCAGCGGCCTGGACGGTGCGCGGCTCGTCGCCCTCGGCCAGCACGATGTGTTTGAGGGCGGCGCGCGCCTTCGCGCGAATGGAATCCAATATCGGCATGGACAATCCTCCTTATCCGTGGTACATTCTATCCGTCGGGCTCATCCTTCATATTATACACTATTCGGGCAATAAATGAAAGGGCTGTAACAAAACGTTTACGGTTCGGTCACAACCAGCCGCTGGCGTGGTTTGCGAGTACAACCCATTCCACAACGGCCACGCGTACCAGCTCGGGCGAACCCGCGAGCTGACGGGCTGCGCTTACCTGGTGTGCGTGATGAGCGGGGCGTTCACCCAGCGTGGGATTCCGGCGGTGCTGGACGCGCGTACCCGGGCGCGGATGGCGCTGGTGAACGGCGCGGACGTGGTGTTCGAGCTTCCCGCGCTGTTCGCGGTGAGGGACGCGCGGGCGTTCGCGCGTGGGAGCGTCGCGCTGTTGGACGCGCTTAACGTATGCGGGTGGCTGTCGTTCGGGTGCGAGGATACAGGTCTGCTTGACGAGGCATGCGCGTTGGATGAATCCGATCCGGCGGCTGTGGAATCGCTGCGCGACGGCTTGGCGCGGGGCGAGACGTTCGCGCGGGCGCGTGGTCTGCCCAACATGCCCAACCTGATCCTGGGCGTGGAGTACCGCCGCGCGTTGGCCGGGCTGGACAGCGCGATGGAGCCCGTAGCGATACCGCGCGTCACAGAGGCGGTCATGTCCGCGAGTAAGCTGCGATCCATGCTGCCCGATGTCCGCGCGATTGAGCCATACGTGCCGCGCGACGTAAGCGAAGCGATCATCGCCGATCCCGGCGCGTTGCGGCGCGCCGCGAACCTGGATTCCTATATAATAGGTATATTAAGGATGATGACCGCAGGGACGCTGGCCGATATAGTTGATGTCGGCGAGGGCCTGGAAAACCGGATACTCGCGGCCGCCAGCGTTGTGTCAACCCGTGAGGAACTGATCGCGCGAGTGAAGTGCAAGCGGTACACATACGCGCGGCTGTCGCGGATACTGGCGCAGGCGGCGATTGGGTTGACCAAGCCGCTGGCGGCGGAGCGCCCCACGCCGGGATACGCTCGGCTGCTGGGCTTCCGCGAGACCGCGAGGCCGCTGCTGCGGTTGATTAGCGACAACGCGCGTATCCCCATAGTATATAGGGCGGGACCGTTCAGGCGCGATCCGGTGTTTCAGCTGGATATACGCGCGGAGGCCGCGGCGTCGCTGGCGGCGGCGTCGCCCGATAGACGGCGCGGCGACGGCGCGTTGACCTCTGGTATGGTAAAATTGTGAACAATGCCGCGCCCGCGCGTTGTAAAGGAAACTCTTGGCGCGGTCGTTCGTTTAAATTATAGAATATGCGCGGAAAATTTGGCGCTTTTGTTGTGGAGGAATGAACATGCCGCAGGGTAAGGGCAAGACGTTTCCGGTTATCGATAACCCGGACGCCGTCTACACCGCCGAGGATGAGGCGGCGCTGGCGGGCCAGTTGCGCAGGTCATGGATAGCGGCGGGGGTGTTCGCGGCCGCGCTGGCCGCCGCGCTGATACCGACGCTCGCGCTAAGGGTCCAGTGGGCGACGATGCTGGCGACGGTCGGACTGGGCGCGCTGGGGATTTTCCTATGGGGAATGAAAGTTACCCCGGCGCTGAGCTACAGGAAGCACGCGCGGGAGATCCACTCCGGGCTGTCCAGGCAGGTCGAGGGATGGCTGGCAAGGGTGGATGAGGGGCAGATCACCTTCCGGGAAGGGATAGACTGTTACGCCTTCGTAGTGAATGTAGGCGATCCTAACCATCCCGACCCGAAGGATGAGCGTCTGCTGTACTGGGACGCGCAAAAACCGTTCCCGGACTGGCGGATCGGCTCCAAGCTGAAGATAACCGCGCATGGCAACGACGTGATCGCGCTGAGCGTTGTCCGCGATCCAAACGGCGGTGGCGTGTCGTGAACGGCGCGGCCAAGCCTACGCGCGTGATGGTATGCGTGACGGCGCAGCGGCAGTGTGAGCGGCTGATACGCGCGGGCAGCGGGATCGCTTGCGGCGGAGCGTTGTCGGTGGTTCACGTCGCTCCGGTCGACCAGCCGCTGCTGTACGGCGAGAGCGTCGCGAACGACTCGCTCGCGCTGGACTTCCTGTACCGCGCCGCCCGCGCGTTCAACGCCGACATGATCGTCGAGCATAACGACAAGCCGTTGGACGCGATCACCGCGCTGGCCGAGCGGATAGGGGCGCAATGCGTGGTGTTGGGCATATCGGCGGCGGGCACGGCCCGCTCCTTCAGCGAGGCTCTGGCGGCGCGGCTGCCCGGCGTGCGGGTGCATACCGAACTGTGATCCCCTTTACACGCCGCCGCCCGATCTGGTATGATAGCCTCATGAGCAAGACATTATCGTCCATCGTCCCTGGCATAGGTCAGCGCCCCGTATACTTTGACGGCGGGTTCGGCACGCAGCTGCAGCTTCGCGGCTTGCCGCGCGGCGCGCCGCCGGTGATGTGGAACATCCTGAACCCCGCGGAGGTTAAGGCCGTCCACCTCGCCTACCTGGACGCGGGCGCGGACATGGTCACCACCAACACGTTCACCGCGAACCGCTGGTTCCTGGGCGGCCAGGCCGCGGAGATAACCGCGGCGGGCGCGCGCGCCGCCCGCGAAGCCGCGCGGGACGCCGGGCGCGGCGTCGTCGCGCTGGATATCGGCCCGTCGGGACGAATGCTTGAGCCGTTCGGCGACCTTCCGTTCGAGGACGCGGTCTCCGGTTTCACTGAAGCGATCTCCGCCGGAGCCGCCGAAGGCCCCGACTGCGTCATACTGGAGACGTTCACCGACGCTTACGAGGCGAAGGCCGCAGTCTTGGCGGCGAAGGCCTGTACCGATTTGCCCGTGCTTGTCTCTTTCTCGTTCGGCGGGAACGGGCGGCTGCTGACCGGACTGGACGCGCGGGGCGTGGCCGCCATGTTCGAGGGCTTGGGCGTGGACGCGATCGGCGCGAACTGCGGCATGGGCCCGGACGGAATGGCCGCGGTCATACGCGCGCTGGCGCGGTCAACCCGCCTGCCCGTATTCGCCAACCCTAACGCCGGACTGCCCGACATGGCAGACGGCCAGGCCGTCTACCACTTGAGCCCGGAGGGATACGCGCCGCTGGCGTCCGCGCTGTTCGACAACGGCGCGTGGATGGTCGGCGGATGCTGCGGCACCGGGCCGGAGCATATCCGCGCGTTGTCGGCGTTAAGCCGGAACAAGCAGCCGCAGCCACGGCCCGGCGATGTCCCCGCCGTCGTCACGTCCAACTCGCGGACGTATAACGTTGACGATATAACCAGTATATCCGACGCGCTGAACGCCAGCGAGAGCCCGGGCTTCCGGGAGATATTGTCCGGCCTGGCCAACGGGGACTCGCCGGACGCCGCCGCCGACGCCGCCATCGACCTGGCCTTAGACGCGATAGACGAAGGCGCGGACGCGCTTCGGGTCAGCCTCAACCGCCTAACCAGCGCGTCGTTCTACCGGACGCTGATACCGCGCCTGCAGTCGGCGGCGCAAGCCCCGATGGTGTTCGCGGACGCCGACGAATCCGCGCTAGGACTGGCTTTCCGCGCGTACAACGGCCATAGCGTCACGGACGAAGCCTGGAAGGGACGCCGCGCCTGATGAAACGCCTGGCAGCCGCGCTGCTCGTTATAGTGGCGCTGGTCGGGGGCGCGGCGTTATATCTGCGCCTGTCGGCCAATCTGTCCGCGCAGGGCGCGTACATCGAGGTCCACCCCGCCGCCGGGTCGCTGGCCGTCTTCGACGACCTAAAGGCCCGGCTTGAGGACGGCTCGTTCACGGGCGAGGTGGTATCGGACGCGGACCTGGGCTCGCCTGACGGCTACGAGTTCCTGGTATACACGGTGCGGCTGAGGAACTACGGGATGCTGCCCGCCGAGTGGATCAGGATAGAGATCGCGCCCGAGCGGGAATGGGACGTGATCGCGCTGGGCGAGACGCGCGGTTTCAGCCTGGCCGCGTTCTCCACGGGCGCGCTGTCCGGGACGATGCTCGCGCGTTCGGGCGGTAATCCAGCGCGAACCGTCACGATCCGCTATTATGTATATGGCAGGATGCTCACGATAGACGTCCCTGTGGTCCGCGTTGTGTAAAGCAGTTGGCCGCGCCGCCCAATCCGCTTAAAACTTCATATTAACAGTCATGCGAAGCGCCTATGTCGAATAGTATGCGCTGTGCAGGGTGTAACGAATTTACGCCTCCCGCATACGATGTGAATGTGAGAAGACCTCATCACAACCGAATTAAGGAGGCTTTTGCATGTCTTTTTACTCTTACAAGAATGGCAACCCGGGCAGCTGTCCGGGTGTGATTGCTGGCGACGCCCTGGGCGGCCTAAGCGAGAAGGTCTGCATTCAGGTTAAGCGGGTTTATGACTCATGTCTGTCCCAGGATCCACTTAAGAACCAAGAGGTTGAGTTCTCGCAGTTCGCCGCGGTGCCCAAGACCACCTGCACTACAACCGGGTCTTGCATCGCCGTCGACGACGGCACGACGAGTAACCAGCCGGTAGCCCCGATCGTGTTTGAGAGCTGCCGTTCCTCAACCACCCAGAGCGAGATAACCTCGCTGACCGTCGAGCGCCTGTGCGACCGCCCGTGCTTTGCCAGGGTCCGCGCGACGATCGACGTCCCCATCGATATCCTCTTCTCCGACGCCAAGTGCAACGAGTTCATCGGCCGCGCCGTAGTCACTGTCCATAAGGACGTGCTGCTTTCCATTCCCGATGAGTCGATCGTGCCGTACAGCATCGAGTCCATGGGCAGCGCGATCTGCGTTTCCGGGTCCTACATAGGCAATAACAAGTTCAAGATGACCGTGTGCGTCACGGTCGTCCTAAAGGTTCTGGCCGAAGTAGAGATCCTGGTGCCCAGCTATGGATTCTGCTCCATCCCGCCGTGCGAGGAGTTTGCGGAGAACGTGTGCGACGAGTTCTTCTCGCTGCCGCTGTTCCCGCCCGCGTCGCTGTGCGGGGAAGGCTGCGTGAGCGTGGCGAGCACCGCCACCACCGCCAAGCCCGCAAACACGCGCCCGGCGTACTCCGCCTGCGGCTGCGCGAAGTAAGGCGACCTTACCTTTACGGATTCACCTTTCTTCCCATACTCCTTTGGCAATGGGGCCGCGAAAGCGGTCCCGTTGCTTTTTGGGAGGAGGTTCACATAAATGGTAATGAAGGATCCGCCGCGCTGTCTTGCATTTTCGGATTGGTTATGGTATGATGGGGATGATACGGCTCATTCGCCACCCACGGCGATGGTCAAGCCTCGCCTCCCCTGTCGCTGCGGCGGTATTTCCCTTAAAGGGGCGACAAGAGGCTTAGAACGGCGGGAAGTAGGTTTGGGGTTCGCTTGCCTACCCCTAATCCGCTAAGGTTGCGTATCCAAACTTCTTGTCGCCCCTTTAGGGGAGATGTTGCCGCAGCGACAGAAGGGGCGAGGCCTGACCATCCCCGTAGTGGTAGAAGAAGCAAGGCCCGACCATCCCTCACCGCGTAGGGCCGCGCGCCCAAACCTAACATAACAACGAAACGAGGCGACGTAATCAATGGGGCAGGGACAGTTGGCGGAACCGCAGGCCGATCGCCTCCGCCAGGATACGCTCGACGACCTCTACGATCCCGCGTATGAGCGTGAATCCTGCGGGATCGGCATGGTCGCGCATATACACGGCAGGCGCAGCCACGGTCTGGTCAAGCAAGCGCTGGACGCTCTGGCGAGTATGACCCACCGCGGCGGCATCGGCGCGGAACAGGACAGCGGCGACGGCGCCGGCATACTCACCCAAATACCGGACGCGTATTTCAGGAAAGTATGCCAACCGCTGGGCATGCTGCTGCCCAGACCCGGCGAGTACGGGGTGGGGATGCTCTTCCTCACGCGGGACGACGCGCGGCGCGGTCAGGTCGAGGCCGAGTTCGCGCGGATCGCGGAGGAATCGGGCCAGCGCTTCCTGGGCTGGCGCGACGTGCCCGTAAGGACGGAGCGCCTGGGCGCGTCCGCGCTGGCCGCGATGCCCGCGATACGCCAGGCCTTCATCGCTAAGAACGCCCGCGTCGAGGATGAATTGTCCTTCGAGCGCGCTCTCTACGTCATCCGCAAACGCGCTGAGCGCCGCCTTCGCGAGCCAAATCCGCAGGACTTCTACGCGTGCAGCCTCTCATGCCGCACAATCGTATACAAGGGCATGCTCCTCGCCCCGCAGTTGGAAGAGCTGTACCCCGACCTGCGCGACCTGGACTATGACAGCGCGTTGGCGCTGGTGCACTCGCGCTTCTCGACCAACACCTTCCCGTCGTGGGAACGAGCGCACCCAAACCGCTGTCTCGTCCATAACGGCGAGATCAACACCATCAAGGGCAACGTCCAGCGCATGCGAGCCCGCCAGCAGCACATCAGCACGGATGTATTCGGCGTTCCGGTATCGGAGGTGCTGCCCATCATCCGCGAGGACGGCAGCGACTCCGCGATGTTCGACAACTGCCTGGAGTTCCTTGCGCTGACCGGGCGCGGCCTGGCGCACGCCGCGATGATGATGGTACCCGCGCCATGGGAGAAATACCGCGAGATGCCCCCCGCGCTCCGCGCGTTTTACGAGTTCCACAGCCACATACTGGCAGCGTGGGACGGCCCGGCGGCGATAGCGTTCACGGACGGGGTATCCATCGGCGCGATGCTCGACAGGAACGGGCTGCGCCCCGCGCGGTACGCCGTGACGCTGGACGACATGGTGATACTCACCAGCGAGGCCGGGGCGGTCGAGATCCCAGCGTCGAACGTCCGCCTGCAGGATAGGCTCCAGCCCGGATGCATGGCGCTGGTCGACACCGCCGCGGGACGGTTTTACACCGACAGCGAGATTAAGGCAGCGGTGGCGGGCCAACAGCCCTACCGCGCGTGGATCGACCGGCTGAGGGTGGACATTGACGCGCTCCCGCTGGACGGCGCGTCGCTGCCAGACATGCCGCGCAAGCTGCCTTTCGCGACGGCGCAGAGGGCGTTCGGCTACACGTACGAGCAGCGCGAGAAGCTCCTGCGCCCGATGGCCGAGACGGGCCAGGAGGCCGTAGGCTCCATGGGCACGGACTCGCCGCTGGCCGCGCTGAGCGACGCGCCGCAGCTGCTGTACGATTACTTCCACCACCAGTTCGCGCAGGTGACCAACCCGCCCATCGACGCTATCCGCGAGGAGATCGTCACGTCCCTGCGCGTGTACATCGGCCCGGAGGGAGACCTGCTGCGCCCGTCGCCGCTGTGCTGTAAGCAGATTCGCCTCCATAGCCCCATCCTGTCGGAGAAACGGATGCGCGGCCTGGCCGCGCTGGGCGCGGTTGAAACCAATCCGGATCGCGAGCCGGACGCCAAGCCTGACCGCAACGGCCTCCGCGCGGCGATACTGCCCATCGTGTACAATGCCGCCGACGGCGGCGCGGGACTGCGCGTCGCGTTATCCAACCTGGAGAAAGCCGCCGAGGACGCGTTCAACCTGGGCTGCTCCATCCTGATACTCTCCGACCGCGACACCGACCGCGAACACGCCGCGATACCCGCCTTGCTAGCCGTCACCTGCGTCCAACGCCACACGGTGCAAAAGGGCATGCGCACCCGGCTGAGCATCCTGCTGGATTCGGCGGAGCCGCGCGAGGTCCACCACATCGCCCTGCTGGTGGGTTACGGCGTGACGGCCATATGCCCATACGCCGCGATTGAGACCGTGCGGACGATGGCCGGCGAGGGATTCATCGGCAAGTCCCCTGACGACGCGGAGGCGAACTATCTCCACGCGCTTGAGAAGGGTTTGCTCAAGATGCTGTCCAAGATGGGCATATCGGCGGTGCAGAGCTACCGAGGAGCGCAGCCGTTCGAGGCGGTGGGACTAGGCCCGGAGATCATCGACAGGTACTTCCCCGGCACGCCCTCGCGCCTGGGCGGGCTCACGCTGGATGAATTGGCGCGGGAGACGGCGTCTCGGCACGCGTCGGCGTTCGGGCCGGACGCGGACGAATCGCGGGAACTGCCGTCCGGCGGCGTGTACCAGTACCGCCGGGACAGCGAGCCGCATCTGCTCAATCCAGAGTCCATCCACCTGCTCCAACGCGCGTGCTGGGACGACGACCTGGAATCGTTCCGTAACTACGCGCGGTCCATCGACGAGGGCAAGCCCGTCACGCTGCGCTCGCTGCTCCGGTTCAAGGCGGCAAGCCCCATCCCGCTGGACCAGGTGGAGCCTGTTGAATCCATAGTCAAGCGGTTCAAGACGGGCGCGATGTCCTACGGCTCGATAAGCCAGGAGGCGCACGAGTGCATGGCCGTCGCGATGAACCGTCTAGGCGGCAAGTCCAACACGGGCGAGGGAGGCGAGGACGAGGCGCGGTTCCTGGATGAGCGGTGCAGCGCGATCAAGCAGGTCGCGTCGGGGCGGTTTGGCGTGACCAGCGGATACCTGGTCTCCGCCCGCGAGATACAGATCAAGATGGCGCAGGGCGCGAAACCCGGCGAGGGCGGCCAGCTTCCCGGCGCGAAGGTATCCCCGTCGATCGCCCGGACGCGCCACTCTACCCCCGGCGTCGGGCTGATCTCCCCGCCTCCCCACCATGACATCTACTCCATTGAGGACCTGGCCGAACTGATATACGACCTGAAGAACGCGAACCCCGACGCGCGGGTATCCGTCAAGCTGGTAGCGGAGGCGGGGGTGGGCACCATCGCGGCGGGCGTGGCCAAGGGCATGGCCGACGTCATACTCATCAGCGGATACGACGGCGGCACCGGCGCGTCGCCGCGAACCAGCATCCGGCATGCCGGATTGCCGTGGGAGCTGGGCCTGGCCGAGACGCACCAGACGCTCGTTCGCAACCGCCTGCGTACCCGCGTCACGCTGGAGACGGACGGCAAGCTGCTCACCGGGCGTGATGTGGCCGTCGCCGCGCTGCTGGGCGCGGAGGAGTTCGGTTTCTCAACGGGTCCGCTTATCTCGATGGGCTGCGTGATGATGCGCGTATGCAACCTAGACAGCTGCCCGGTGGGTATCGCGACGCAGAACGAGACGCTGCGCTCGCGGTTCAGGGGGAAACCGGAGTACGTGGCGCGGTTTATGACATTCGTCGCGGGGCAGCTCAGGGAGATCATGGCCTCGCTGGGACTGCGGACGGTCGATGAGATGGTGGGCCGGGCAGACCTGCTCGAGCCCGTCGCGACCGACCACTGGAAGCGGCGCGCGCTGAATTTCGATAAACTCCTTCGTCCCGCGCCTGTGGCTATCCAGTACCGGACCGACCGGCACACACTGGGCGACACGCTGGATTCATCCACGCTGGCCGTACTAGCCGAGCCAGCGCTGTCTAAGGGCCAGTGCGCGCGCGGATCGCTTCGGGTGCAGAACATCCACCGGACGATCGGGACGCGGCTGGGCAGCGAGGTCACGAAACGATTCGGCCCGAAGGGTCTGCCCGACGACACGATCCGCTTCGACCTGGTTGGATACGCGGGCCAGAGCTTCGGCGCGTGGCTGCCGCGCGGGATCACGCTGTCGCTTACGGGCCAGGCCAACGATTATGTCGGCAAGGGTTTGTCGGGGGGCAGGTTGATCATCCGGCCCCCGGAGGACGCGGCCTACGACTCGCGGGAGAGCATATTGCTGGGCAACGTCGCGCTGTACGGGGCGACGGAAGGCGTCGCGCTGTTCGCCGGGGCCGCGGGCGAGCGTTTCGCCGTGCGCAACAGCGGCGCCCTGGCCGTTGTGGAGGGCGTGGGCGACCACGGCTGCGAGTACATGACCGGGGGACGCGTGGTCGTGCTGGGCAGGACAGGACGCAACTTCGCCGCCGGGATGACAGGCGGGGTCGCGTACGCGCTGGATACGGACGGCGGCTTCGCGTCGCGGTGCAACCCGGGGAGCGTCGCGCTGGAGCCGATGGACCAGCCGGAGGAGATAGTCTGGCTGCGCGGGATGCTGGAGACACACCGCTCGCGCACCGGGAGCCGGTTCGCGCTGGAGATACTGGAGCGCTGGAACGATTGGATCCCACGGTTCGCGCGCGTGATGCCCGACGAGTACCGCTCAGCCTGGAAGGAGGGATTCACCCAATGGGTCGGTTGAACGGCTGCCTGATATACGACAGGCGCGAGGCGGACGACCGCGCAGCCACAGACCGCGCCAGGGATTGGCGCGATATACACGGTTCGCTGACGCTGGACGAACAGCGTGAACAGGCCGCGCGGTGCATGGATTGCGGCGTGCCGTTCTGCCACGGCGGGCGCGCGCTCAATGGCATGGCCAGCGGGTGCCCGCTGGGGAATCTGATCCCTGAGTTCAACGACCTGCTGTATAGGAGGCTGGACCGCGCCGCGCTGGGCCGGTTGTCGCTGACGAACCCGCTGCCCGAGATGACCGGGCGGGTATGCCCCGCGCCGTGCGAGGCAGCGTGCCTGTGCGGGCTCAACCAGGAGTCAGTGACGATACGGGCGAATGAGCGATGCCTCGCCGAGATGGGGTTCGGCAATGGATGGCTGAAACGGATCGAAAACAACGGGAGACGCGGGAATATCGCCGTGGTTGGTTCGGGACCCGCGGGGCTGGCATGCGTGATAAGACTGCGCCAGCTGGGGTTCAGCGTGACAGTGTTCGAGCGCGACGACAGGCCGGGTGGGTTGATGATGTACGGCATCCCCAACATGAAGCTGGAGAAGGACGTTATAGAGCGCCGGACAGCGTGGATGGAGGGCAGCGGCGTTAGGTTCATGTTGAACACGGAGGTAACGGACGTAGACGCGCTGTCCGGAGAGTTTGGCGCGGTGGCGTTGTGCTGCGGGGCGAGGGAGCCGCGAGGGTTGAGCGTAGAGGGCAGCGGGCTGGACGGTGTGGCGTTCGCGGTAGAATACCTTAAGCAGGCGACGAAGGCAGTTATAAGCGGGGTCGCGCCAAGGTTGGACGCGTCAGGCAAGGATGTAGTAATACTGGGCGGAGGGGATACAGGGAATGACTGCGCGGCCACGGCGATAAGGCAAGGGTGTCGGTCGGTTACGCAATTGGAGATACTGAAGGAGCCGCCGAGGTCGCGGGAGCAGTCGAACCCGTGGCCGGAATGGCCGCGCGTCCTGAAAGTGGACTACGGGCATGAGGAAGCGATTGCGCTGCAAGGGTGTGATCCAAGGGTGTATGAGGCGGCGACGGAGGCGTTTATAGGGGATGGGGGCAAGGTGTCGGCGGTGAGGGCAAGGGTAAGAGGCGAGGCGAGGGAGTTTCCGGCAGGGTTGGCGCTGCTAGCGATGGGGTTCGTTGGGGCGGAGCGCGGGTTGGTTAGGGCGATGGGGCTTGAAACGGATGAGCGCGGAAGGCTGCGGACACGCGGGTATGAGTCGAACCTAAGGAATGTGTTCGTGGCTGGGGACATGCGGCGCGGTCAGAGCCTTGTGGTGTGGGCGATCCGCGAGGGCGTGGAGGCCGCTGAAGCGATCGGGCTAAGTCAACCATAACTCGTGGAGGAACAATCTACCCTGGCCACATGGGTCCAGCGTCACGCTGGTCCCATGTGGCCAGGGTGGGTTGTTCCTCAATGCCGCGCCTCGCCATAGAGAGCCTGCTCCAGGTCCGCGATCAAGTCCCGGACATTCTCTATCCCAACCGACAACCTTAGCAGCCGGTTCGTGATCCCCCTCGCCTCCTTAACCTCAGCCGGCACATCCGCGTGAGTCTGCATCGTCGGATACGTCACCAGCGACTCTATCCCACCCAAACTCTCCGCAAACTGTATAACCCTTACCCGTTCCAGCACGCCATGCGCCAGCGCCTCATCCCTCAACTCAAACGATATCATCGCCCCGAACCCTGCCGCCTGCTTCCTGCTCACCTCTATCCCCGGATGGTCCTCCAACCCGGGATAATACACCCCTGTCACCAACGCGCCATCCCTTAGCGTTTGTTCCTTCAGCCACCTTGCTATCTCCCCGGCGTTCCCCTGCTGCCTTTCCATCCTAACCGGCAGCGTCTTAATCCCCCTCAGCGCCAGATACGCGTCCATCGGCCCAATACACGCGCCTGTCGTCTTATACAGGTACCTCAACCGTTCCGACAACTCCGCGCTCCCGGTAACCAAGAACCCGGCCAACACATCATTATGCCCACCCAAATACTTCGTCCCGCTATGCAGGACAATGTCCGCGCCCAACCCCAACGGCCTCATCAGATACGGCGTCAAGAACGTATTATCCACAACCAGCAAGCACCCGCGCGACCCGCACAGCCCGCCCAGCGCGGCTACATCGCTTACGATCATCATCGGGTTCGTCGGCGTTTCTACGAACACAGCCTTCGTATTCGGCTGTATCGCGTCCCTAACCGCTTCCAGATCCGACGTATCCGCGTATGTCACGCCGATTCCGTTCTTCCCGCTTACAGCCCTGAACAGCCTGACCGACCCTCCGTACAGGTCGTCCGACGCTACCAGATGGTCGCCCGGCTCAAACAGCTCCATCAGGCACGCCATCGCCGCCATACCCGTCGTAAACGCTATAGCGTCATAACCGCCCTCCAGCGTAGCCACTGTCTCCTCCAACGCCTGTCTTGTCGGATTCTGCAGGCGCGAGTAATCGTAGCCCGTACTCCGCCCAACGCCTAGATGCGCGAACGTGGCGGACTGATAGATAGGCGTGGTCAGCGACCCGGTCTTATCGGCGTTCGCGCGCGTCCCATGCAGCGCCAGCGTCTCGAACGCTAAGCCGGGCACATGGTTATCCCCAAGGGTGTTAGGCATCTAAACCAATCCTTACATAATTATTTCCCGGCGACCGACAGCCGCCCGACCCAAACCGACGGGCTGCCAGTCCCGCCGAACGGGAAGGTCAGGTCCGCCCCGACCGCCCTGATATTCTTCAAGACGTCGAAGAAGTTCCCCGCTACGGTGATCTGTTCCACGGGCTCGGCCTTCTTCCCGCCGCGCACCCTATACCCCTTCGATAGCAGCGAGAACTCGCCGGAAATGTCGTTCGCGCCAGAGTGCGTCCCGGCCAGATCGGTTATGACCAGCCCTTCGCCCATCCGCCCGCACAGCGCGTCCAACCCGTCCACGCCCGGTTTAAAGTAGAAGTTAGTCGGCGCGACCCTTACCGTCGCGGCGTAACTCCCTTTCGCCGCGTTGCCTGTCGACGCCACGCCGTCCTTCTTCGCGGTCTTCAGGTTATGGAGCAGCGTGCCCAGCCTCCCGTCGTCGATGACGTTCTTCGGGAATGTGGCCACGCCCTCGTCGTCGAACGGCCTGGTATGCGCCCCGCCCTCGCGGTGCGGATCGTCCAGCAGCGTCACTCCTGGCGCGGCGATCGTCTCGCCCACCTTGCCCTTTAGCAGCGATAATCCCTTCTGCGCGTTCTCGGCGGAGAAGATCCCTTGGAACGTCATCAGCAGGCTGCTCATCGCGTCGTAGCGGAATATTACCTCATACGAGCCGCTCTCGCACGGCGCGGCGTCCAGCATGTACACCGCTTCCGCGACCGCCTCGCGCGCCATCGCCTCCATCGGCAGGTCGGAGAGATCCCGCGCCAGCCTCAGTCCGAACGCGTCGGACGTCCTCTCGCCGCGCCTGGCCACTGGCATTACGACCGCGCCGATGCCGTCGGCCTCGTGGCGCAGGTTAAGCCCGTTGGTCCCCACTATGCGCACCTCGGTATGGGTGGACTCAACGCCGTTCTGGTAACCCAGCTTAGTCACCAGCGGGTCAAGGCTTAACGCCAGTTTCTCCAAATCACGCGCGAACCTGATCTTCTCCTCTACCGTGCCGCCGCCGGGCGACCTGGCCAGCGTATCCAGCCGCGCGTAGGACGGGCTGCCCTCGAACAGGAACTGCTCGTCCGGGTCCTCTATCAGCGACGCGCTCTCCAGCGCGCGAGAGACCAGCATCTCCACCGCGTCCTCGTCGAACGCCTCGGTGTAGGCCGTGCCCATCTTTCCGCCGACCAGTCCGCGCAGCGCTAACCCGCCCGCGCTGTTCACCCCGTACTCGCTGACCTCGCCGTTCTCGACGAACGCCTGGAACGACCGCGTTCTGCGCAGGTACGCCTCGGCCCTGTCGATGCCGCCGGACTTCGCCGCCGCGAGGAGCTTCCCGATGAACGCGTCCATCGCGTCCGGAACCAGACCGTTATACTGTTCAGGCATTTATACTCCCCCTTATCAGCGTCCGCCGACCGTCAGTGAGGACACGCGGATCATCGGCTGCCCTACGTTCGTGGGCACGCTGCCGCTTACCGAGCCGCACATGCCCTGCGCCATCGTCATGTCCCGGCCCACGCGGTCTATCTTCAATAGTATCTCGCTGCCGCGCCCGATCAGCGACGCGCCGCGCACAGGCTCGGCCACCTTCCCGTCCCGGACGAGGTATCCCTCCATCACCGCGAAGTTGAATTCCCCCGTGGTCGGGTTGACCGAGCCGCCGCCCATCGTCTTGGCGTAGAGGCCGTCGCCCATCGAGCGGATCATCTCGTCCTCGTCGTCCGTCCCGGCGGCTATGTACGTGTTGCGCATGCGCGATGTCGGCGCGTATGTGTAACCCTCGCGGCGGCTGGAACCTGTGACGGGTACGCCGCCCATCCGCCGCGCGTTGAGCTTATCGACCATGTAGTTTTTCAGGACGCCATTCTCAATCAGGACAAGGCGGTTTGACGGCGTTCCCTCGTCGTCGATGTTTATGGAGCCCCACTCGCCGGGCATCGTGCCGTCGTCGACGGCGGTCACTATGTCGGCGGCGATCTTCTGGCCGACCTTGCCCGCGAACTCGCTAAGCCCGCGGGCGACGCTCGTCGCCTCCAGCGAGTGCCCGCACGCCTCGTGGAATATCACCCCGCCGAACCCTCCGTCTATCACCACGGGCATCACGCCGGCCGGGCTCTGCCGCGCGCGCAGCATCGTCACGGCCATTGACGCGGCCTTCCGCGCGCGCTCCTCGATATCCAGCGATTCGGCGAACTCCGCGCCCCGCATCGCGCCGGGCCCGCTCATGCCGCTCTGGTTCTCCGCGCCGTCGGACGCGACCGCGCTGAGCGCGACGCGGGTATAAACGCGCCTGTCGCTGGTAAACAACCCCTCGCTGTTGGCGATGGTCACCCGCTGATCCCAATCGACATACCGGCATATGGTTTGGGTGATCTCGTTGGAGACGGCCTTCATCGCCGCGTCAGCGGAACGCAGCCGGTCCACGCGCCACGCGCCGCCGATATCGCCCGGGAGTTTCGACACCGGGTGCAGGTTCACGGCGATCGACCCGGTCAGCCGAATATCCGGCGCGTCGGCCTTCACCGATTCCTTAAGGGCGGAGGCCGCCTCGCCCGCGCAAGCCAGCAAGCCCGCCTCATCGAAGTCGTTCGTATACGAGTAGACGCTGCGTATCCCTTTGAACAAGCGAACGCCCACGCCGTGCAGCCGCCCGGTATTGACGATCTCGACCTTGCCGCCCTGAAGCGTGATCGAGTTGTTAAGCCTGTCCTCGAAGAACAGTTCCGCGAAATCCCCGCCCGTGGAGAGCGCCTTCATCAACGCCCGCTCCGCCAATTGACGCTTGACCATGGTTACCTCCGTTTGTATTACTCTACCGGATACTCCTCCGCCAGCGCGGCATACCCGTCCGAACCTGCCAGCCCCTTCAATATCCAGTTGCCCTTCACCGCCTCGGGATACCAACCCAGCAGGCACGCCCCGCGCAGCGAGTCAAGGCACGCGGCCTCATCGCCCTCAAGGTACGCGATTTCGGCTGACACCACCTTCGCGATGATCTCCGCGCCCAGTTCCCCGCCAGGCGTGAGGCCAGCCGTACCGATCGCGTCGGCGGCCAGCGCCAGCCACTCGCGGGCCTTGGCGTAATCGCCCGCCATCGCGCCGCACTCGGCGGCGGCCAGCATGTCGTCCGGCGTGGAAGTCTCAAGCGTGTCCAACACAGCCGCGGACTCGCCGGTCTGACCGTCCATCGCCAGCAGCGCGGCGTTGATATACCGCAGCGACCCCCTCGCCATGAACGGAAACTGCGCGGCTATGCTGTCGTAAGTACCCAGCGCGGCGGAATAATCCCCTTCCGCCGCCTCCAACGTCAGCCGCAGGCACAGCGTCCAGTAGTGGTTGGGGTACTCCCTCTCCGCGCGGGCCAGCGTGTCGCGGGCCTCGTCCAGCATGCCGCGCTCGCACAGCAACACGCCCAGGCTGTTGAGAGGGGTGGCGTCCTCATATGCCAGGTCCGCGGAGCGCAGGTACAGCTCCGCGGCCTCCGTCCAGCGCCCGGCGTGGCGGGCAGCGTCGCCGCGCAGGCTTAGTATGTCCGAATCCTCATCGGCGATGTCTTCGGCGTAATCCAGGTATTCATCGGCGGAGGCGAGGTCGCCCGCGCCGTATAACGCGTTCATCGCGCGGAACAGCCACGCGGACGAGTCGGAGGGGTTATCGTCGACGAGCCGCGCGAACATGGCGTCGGCCTCCTCGATATCCCCGGCGTAGTGCGCGACGACGGCCTCCATCAGCGACGGCCACTCACCGAAGTGTTCGGCCAGCGCCCGCGCGTCCTCCATGGCCTCGTCGTAGCGGTCCAGCCATAGGTACGCGTAGGCGCGTTGGAAAAGCGCGTCGGTGTCGTCGGGATCGCGCTTTAACAGCGCGTTGAGGTCCTTCAGCGCGGCCTCGGGGTCATATAGCTCCCACAGCCTGAACCGCGCCCGTTCCAGGAACATGAACGAGTCCTGGTCGCCGCTCAGCGCGTGCTCCATCGACCGCGCCGCCTCGTCCCACAGTCCGGCGCGGGACTGCGTATAGTGCAGCAGCAGATATGTATATGTAACGTCATACCCCAGCGACTGTTCCACGCGCAGCTTGCCGCGCACCGCGTCCGCGGCCTCCGCGTAGCGATATTCGAAGGAAAGCGCCTCGGCGTAGGACTGCAGCAGCCGCGTGTTGCGCGGATCATCCGCCAGCCCGGCCTCGGCGGCCTCTACAGCCTCGGCGTACATGTCCCTTCGGTTGAGTATGTCGGCCAGTTTAGCGTACGAGTCAGGGGACGCGGTATTATCGGCGACCATGCCGCCGATAACCTCCATGGCCTCGTCCTCGCGGTCGTCGTACACCAGCACGTCGACTATCTCATTCCCGTAGACCGGGGCGTTGTCCGGATCGGACTCGATCCGCCCGCGCAGTATCCCTATCGCTTCGTCGGCGCGGCCCGTACGCGCCAGTATGTACGGCAGGGATTCCGCGTGCCTGTCCAGCTCGGGCTTGCCAATCGACCAGACCGCGAGCATCAAGTCTATCATATCCCGCTGCTTAATCAGGTCCGACTCCCACGCGAGGTCCATCGCCTCGCCGACCAGCTCGTCCGTCGCGTCCGGCGAGTTCACCACCGAAAGCAGCAGCGCAAGGCATACGGCGGGGTTCTTAGTGGCGCGGGCCTGGTCCAGCCTGGAACGCGGGTCGGTCTCCCCGGCCTCTACAGCGTACGCGCCCGCCATCCCAGCCAGTATAGCCAGCGCGACCATCAGGGCGCATAAACGCTTCATCACGCAACCTCCAGCATACAAGTTCGTTATCTTCCACACATTCAACGCGCGGCGGCTAAATCCTTCTTCCTTTGGAAATAATAACGCCGCCGCAGGAAACCGCGCGTCCGCGCCGAATAACATAACCAATTACTTACGGAGGCGTAACGACAGATGAGCCGTATCCGTTTCCTCATTAACCGCGCCCTGCGGATGGACTGGCGAGGGATGCTCGCCACCGCGCGATACCTTTCGCCCATCGCGCGAAGGAGTACCGTCTGGCTGATGATAGACATGTTCCGCTGCGCCGTGAGGTATCAGGCAGGCTATATCGATTATAAGATAGCGCAGTTCTACCGCCTTAACGACAGCCAGCGCTCGACGCAGATCACGCGCGGGATATCCAACCGGATAGTCGCGCGTATGAACGACAAGGCGGACTGGCATTTCTTCGACAACAAGAACGAGTTTAACACGCTGTTCGCGCGGTATGTTCGCCGGGACTGGTTCGACCTGACCGATACCAGCGAGTTCACCAGCCGCGCGTTGTCGCGCTTCCTGGACAACCGGGGCGACATCATCGCCAAGCCGATGGACGGCTCCAGCGGACAGGGCATCATGAAATTCACGCCGGACGACTTCGCCGACCGCGCGGCGTTCGAGTCGCTGCTCCGCGCGAAGGGCCTGACGCTCCTGGAAGACTGCGTCAAGCAGCACCCGGCGATGGCCGGGATGTGCCCGACCTCGGTAAACACGATGCGCATAGCAACGTTATTAGGCGATAAGAAGCAAGGCGTGGTCTACGCTTACCTGCGCATAGGCAATGGCAAGGTGATGGACAACGTGGACTGCGGAGGCATGGCCGCGCCCATCGACCTAGAAACGGGCAGGTTGAGCGGCGTCGGTGCTGATAAGGCCGGACGCGCCTATAGCGCGCATCCGCTCACCGGAACGGCGATCCCCGGATTCGAGATCCCATACTTCAAGGAAGCGGTCGGCATGTGCCTGGAGGCCATGCGGGTGAAGCCGCGCGTGCGGTTCGTGGCGTGGGACGTGGCTGTCACGCCGGACGGTCCGGTATTCATTGAGGGGAACTCATTCCCCAGCCACGCTATCCCGCAGTTCGCCGCGCACTTCCCCGACGGCATAGGCATACTGCCGCGCTTTGAGGAGTTTATAGATTTATAGTTAATCAACCTTAAAACGCGGCAAATTTATTAGCGGTTACGCCCATTGGCGGGTTTTCCGACGACGGTTATACCAACACTTTCTTTACGCGTTCTGGTAAGGAATCGACGTTTCCCAGACGGGCTTTGCCGGTGGTTCCCCGCGCGGCGCGTGTCCCGCAGCATCCGCTGATCGTTATCGGCACGTCCTGGGATTCCCTCATGAACCCTTCGTAGCTGGTCTGGAACGCGAACACAGTGTAATCCCCCGTCGGAACGCATGAAGGAACGCCGAAAATCGACCCAAGCTGCGTCAAATATATCGATGTGCTCCATACCCCGTCAGCGTTCGCCGTATCCCCGTACCAGTAGGCCGTCTGGCTCGTGCCGGTTCGGGACAGGTAGATGTTGATCTCGGCGAACGGGGACGCGCCGCTGCCCGTGAACGTTAACGAGCCGCCGGCGCAGCTGACCGCCGCGCCGCCGCTTATATCGAACTTCAGCTCGTTCTTCTCGCAGGACAGCACCTCAATCCATTGGCGGTTCAGCGAGCTTGCCCTCTGCGCGCCCTGCGCGTCGGCGTCGCTGAACGTCGCGTAGTACGTTCCGGGATCTATCTTATTGACATTCTTCGTGTTCGAGTCGAGCCGCAGCGTCACGGTCCAGCTGCCGTCGGCCGCGATCAGATTTTCCGCCGTGTCCTTCTCCGGGTATTTCACCTGGAAACCCGTCTGCCCGCTCTGCAGCAGCGCGTGGACATAGTTGCCCGGCTTGCCGCCCGTGCCCGATATCGCCAATATCTTCGGGTCGCCGGCCAGACAGTAGCACTTGCCGCCTATGACGTTGGGCGAGAGCGGCCCGCTTCCCGGCAGTACGCCTCCGCCGCCTCCGACTCCGCCATTGCCGCTGTCGCATCCGCACAGTTCCTCACAATTTAGAGACAGGAAGCATTCGCAATCCCATTCGCTGTAGTATCCCCAGTGTCCGCAGTATCCCTGCACATATACTCCCCCAATCAAGAATACGGGGTCTGTATCCCCCACAATATATATATGTATGCGTAAGGTCCGCGTGTGGCACAGTCCATCCGCGCCCGATGCCAATAATATCCAGCCGAAAAGAAGACCGATTTCTGTCCGGAGGCGCGGGTTTTTGCTTGATTTTATTGGATTCGATGGTATAATAATGTAAGAGTTAAGGTGCGGAAGGAGTCCTGGCAGTGAATTCAGAGGGGAATTCCGGAGAATATGCCGCGAAACGCAGGGCCTTAAGCCTGGTACTGGCAGCCGTGGTCGCGCTGAGCGCGGCGTGTCCCGCGTTCGCGGACGCGCCCAGGCCCGCGGGCGGCGATCCTGTCCACTGGCGTTTGACGGAGGCTGGCTCCAGCGCGGACGCCTTCGCCGCCGAACTGCCGGGCGGATCGGTCACGGTATCGCCGCATGGCGGCGCGGCCAATCCCGACCTGGCGGGCCTTACCATCACCATGCCCGGCGAGGATGGCCTGGAACAGTCCGTCTGGTACGAGTGGACGCTGCCGCCCATCGTGATGGAACAGGGCGCGTCATACCCGATCACCCTCAGCGGCGGGGCCGAGCCCGACCAGGGCGCCGGAGGCCTTAAGACAGTCCTGGACGCGTCCGTTAACGACGCGTACGCCGCCAGGTCCAGCGCGGACAACGCCAGCTCCAGCGCGTCCTTCGAGCTAAAACCCCCCAAGGCCGCGCCTGAGAGCTTCGACGTGGTGTTCACGCTGCGCAACTCACGCACGAATACCATCGCGCAGGTATACTACCGATACAACCGTTTCGACGGACCCGCGCCCGCCCCGGCGCAGCCCCAGGAGGCCGTGTTCGCGCCCGGCTGGACGGACAGCGCGCCCGAGTATTACATAGCCGTGCCCCAGGTAAAAGGCCTGTACGAGCTGGCAGGCAGCGATCCGCCGGCATACCGCAGGTTCGGCTCGCCGTTCGGCGGCCCCGCGGGATTCTACCCGTCGGACGAGCGGGGCAGCGTCATATCAGGCGAGCCTGTGGATCCCGCCAGCGAGCGTCCGGAAGCCGACCCCAGGTTCCAGGCCGCGGACCCGCCGGAAATCCCGGAAGGGTATGAGACGCTGGGCGAAGGCCTGTACGGTTTCATAGGCGACAACGGCAAGCTCAACTACCGCGTTTACGGCTCATATCCCGGCATGCCCACAGGGTTTTACCCGTCGGACTCGCTGGGCGTGCCCGTCGCGCGCGAGCCCGTTGACCCGACCGCGGACGGACCGTCGCCAACGCCCCAGCCAATCGGCTTCCTCCCGCTGACGCCCGAGGTCCCGGCATATTCGAACAGCGCGTCCGGCTCGCTGTACTCCTTCGCCGACCGCGACGGGAACACCCACTACCGCGCTTACGGCAGCCTGAACGGTGGCGATCCCGCCTACTACGCGTCAGACGCGTCGGGCTATGTCGCGCCGGACGAGGTCCCAGTCCTGCCGGACGACGACTACAGCAGGTACATCGCGGGGTTTGGCAGCGCGGTGCCGGATTCGGACCCGCCGTCATTCTACACCCCGTATATCCTTGGCGACGGCACGCCGTTCTGGGGTTTCACAGACAGGGACGGCGGCGCGGTCTACCGCGTCTATGGCCGTCTGGACGGCCAGGGTCCCGCGTACTATCCAGCGGAGGTTGAGAGTGACGAACAGGGGTACGCGTCGTTCACGATAGCGGACGGGGCGCTTCCGGTCACGCCCAGCCAGGACTTCGACACGTACTTCCGCGGATTCGATAAGCTGCCCTACACGCTCGGCGAGTATGACGTTTATGAGGCCGCGCCAGGCTCCGACGCGTCGCTGTTCCGCTTCCTGAACAGCGCTGGCGAATACGAATACCGCGTCTACGGCTCGATGAACCGGGGCGACCCGGCGTTCTATCCATCAGACAGCGATGGGAACGTCTCCCCGAACGCCACGCCCGTCACGCGCGGGGCGGACCGCGCGAACCTGCCCGCCTTCACGCCAGCCGATCCGGGGGAATTGCCGTTCTACTACGAGCCTGTCCCGGATAAACCGAACGCGTACCGCGTACTCGGCAGCGATCCCGCGCAATACCGCGCCTACGGCAAGTGGACCTACGGCAAGGAGGGATACTTCCCATCCGATAACAATGGTGAAGTAGCTGTCGGCGCGGAACCCATCGCGCCCGAAGACGACTACGAGCGGTTTGCCAGCGGGTTCATAGCCATTACACCCGATAACGATAATGTGCCGTGGTACTACGAGCCAGTGATCGAGGGCCGCCGCTGGAACGTCATGGACGACGACGGCGAGGCATATCCGCGCGTCCACGGCTATCTGGCCGGGGAAGGCCCCGCGTTCTATCCAGCGGATGAGACCGGAGCCGTCGCGGACGGAGCGGATCCCGTCACGCCTGAAGAGGATTTTGAGCGATTCGTAAAGGGTTTCAAGGCCAAGACCCCCAGCGACACGCCATACTACTACAGCGTCGAGGACGGCGGACTGTGGTCATTCGAGGCCGACGGAGCGAAGGAATACCGCGTGTACGGCTCGGTAGACCGCCAAACTCCCGCATTCTACGCGTCCAACGACGACGGCGAGCCGATCGACACGGCAGAGCCGATCGACCTGGAGGCCGAGTACAACGAGAAGATAGCGGGCCTTCACCCCGCGGTAAACCCGCCCGCGCCGCCTTACTACTACGATACCACGCCGGACAACATTTACCGCGTCGAGGACGACAGCCACGAGCCGCTCTACCGCGTGTACGGCTCGCTCAACGGCGGCGAACCCGCCTACTACTCCACAAACGAAGACGGGCAGTGGGACGGCAATGAGGAGCCTATCGACCCGGCGCGGGACTATGAGGATTACGTCAAGGGGTTTGTAGTCGAGGAGCCGGCGGAGGTTCCGCCGTTCTACCGCGTGATTGCCGACGGACTGTGGGCGATAGTGGACAATACCGGAAAGGTATTGTACCGCGTGTACGGTTCGCTGGACAGGATGTCCCCGGCGTTCTTTGACGCGGACAGCGAGGGCCAGCTTACCACCGACCCGCCCGCGCTGGTAAGCATCGCGACGGACGAGGCTATCCACGTCGAGGGATTCATCCCGATGACGCCGCCGCCGGAGTTGGTTCCGGATTTCTACCAATTGGTGACACCATCGGCCAGCGCGGACGCGCGGGTGTGGACGTTCCGCGACGGCATGGGGGTAACGCAGTACCGCGCGTTCGGACGATTGGGCGACGCGGAACCGGCGTTCTATGAAGCCGCGCCGGAGGGCGGGGTGGAATTGGAATCGAAGCCTGTCGAGAAGGCTGCGGAGATAAAGAGTTTGGCGACACCTACGCCTACTCCGACACCTACGCCCACTCCGACACCCACGCCTACTCCGACACCTATGCCTACTCCGACACCCACGCCTACTCCGACACCCACGCCTACCCCGACACCTTCGCCTACCCCGACACCTTCGCCTACCCCGACACCCTCGCCTACCCCGACACCCTCGCCTACCCCGACACCCTCGCCTACCCCGACACCCGCACCCACACCAACCCCTACGCCGATGGCAACACCCACGCCGACCCCAACTCCAACACCGACGTTGTCTCCGACACCGCCGTTAACACCCACGCCTACACCGAAACCGACCTCAACTCCAAAACCGACCCCAACTCCAACATCGACCCCAACTCCAAGACCGACCCCAACTCCGAAACCGACCCCGACTCCAAGACCGACCCCAACCCCGTCGCCGATACCGCTGGCGCAACCCATCGTGACCAGCACCGGGCAGACGGCTAACGCCAGTACCCAAGGCTCAGTGACGACGGATGTTCAGCAGAACTCCCAGCCAGTTGGGGTGACAGCTACGCCTGAAAGCCCATCGACCGCCGTCCCGACAGCAATCCCAACGGCGGTGCCGACGGCAGTACCTACCGCAGTCCCGACAGCAGTACCCACCGCAGTCCCGACGGCAGTACCCACCGCAGTCCCGACGGCAGTACCCACCGCAGTCCCGACAGCAGTACCCACTGCCGTTCCGACGGCAGTACCCACCGCAGTCCCGACAGCAGTACCCACCGCAGTCCCGACAGCAGTACCCACCGCAGTCCCGACGGCAGTACCCACCGCAGTCCCGACAGCAGTACCCACTGCCATCCCGACGGCGGTACCCACTGCGGAACCCACCGCCGAACCAACCTCCACGCCGGAACCCACCGCGACCACCGAACCCTCTCCATCCAGCGACGCGACTCCCACCCCCGCGCCAACACCCACCGAGTCCGCCGTCAAGGTGGAGACCACCGCCAACTCGCTGACGGTAGTGTGGGTCGCGCTGGCCGCGCTTGTCGCCGCCGGGTTGATCTGGCTGATCAGCAGGCGCGGCAAGAGGTCGTAACAAGCGACGAGCAAGCAAGGCCGCAGGCGTACCCTGCGGCCCTTCCTATTTCTATGGGTTAACTAACATGAACGGCGTTGGATCAAACGGCGTCCGGCGATCGTCAGATTATATGGAGGAATCGTCGCGAATGAACGGCGCTGTCCGGGCGTAATAATGTTAAGACAAGCGCCCGCCCGACGATGGCGGCCAACGGCCTGTATGGAGGTCCAACATGAAGACGCTGATATTCCCGACCAGCACCGGACAGGGCCACAACTGCGCGTCGCTGGCGGTCATGGAAGCCCTCGAGCCACTGGGCGTTGAGGCCAGGATTGAGGACGCGCTCAACGCCGGGCGGCAAAAGTCCAAGACCGTCTCGCGCCTGTACGACCTGGCCGTTCGCCGTGTCCCAAGGTTCTTCGGCGCGTTGTACGGCTTCGCGGAGCGGATCAGCTCCAGCAAGCGCCACTCGCCCGTGTATTACGCCAACGCGCTGTACGCGGGCTCGGTGTACGAGCGGATCAAGGCATATGCCCCCGACGCGATCGTATGCCCGCATATGTTCAGCGCCCACGCGGTCAGTTACCTGCGCTCGAGGTACGGGCTAAACATACCGGCAGTCGGTATCATTACGGATTATACCTGCAGCCCGTTCTGGGAGGAATGCAACCTGGACGAGTACGTCGTCGCGAACGACGAAGTCGCCGCCGAGTGCGCGTCAAAGGGCATGGACGCGGCCAGGCTGCGTCCGCTGGGCATCCCGGTCAGCCCGCGCTTCAAGGCGAGGCGGCCCAAGGCCGAGGCCCGCGCCGCGCTGGGCATTGTTAAGGAAAAGGTCCTAGTCGTGATGGGCGGGAGCATGGGCTTTGGCCGCATCCCGGAGACCGCCGCGCTGCTGGCGCGGAGCGCGCCGGACGCGCAGGTAATAGCGGTCTGCGGCAGCAACACGGACGCGCTGGACCAGTCGCGCGTGATAGAGGGCGTGATGGCGCTGCCGTTCACGGATAAGGTAGAGATATTGATGGACGCGGCGGATGTGCTGCTGACCAAGCCGGGCGGGCTGACCACTACCGAGGCGATGGTCAAGCGCGTGCCGCTGGTAATAACATCGCCGATACCGGGCGGCGAGGCGCGTAACGCCGGATTCATAGCAAGGATGGGCATGGGGCTGCTGGCGAACACCGCGCAGGAGGCGGCGGACGCCGCGGCAGCGCTGCTGGCGGACAGCGCGGCGAGAGGGCGTATGCTGGACGCGCAGGCCCGCCTAGTCAGCCAGACCGCGGCCGAGGACACAGCCGCGCTGGTTCGCGGCATGATCGTACGGAAGGGGGAGGACGCGGCATGTGGACGTGCGTCGTGATGACCTGCGCGGGATTCGTTTCGGGCTCGATTATGTATTCATACTTTTTACCTAAGTGGATATACCATGTGGATTCGCGCATGGCGGGCGAGGACCGCAACCCCGGCGGCTCGAACGCGATGGCCGCCGCCGGGAAGGGCATGGGGCTGCTGTGCATGTTCCTGGATGTGTTCAAGGCGTTCGTCCCGGTGTTCGCGGCGGTGACGTGGCTGGATGTCAGCGGGCTGGAGCTAGCGCCCGTGATGGCCGCGCCCGTGCTAGGGCACGCGTTCTCGCCGCTGCTGGGGTTTAAGGGCGGCAAGGCGGTCTCGGCGTCGTTCGGGTCGCTGCTAGGCGCGGCGGCGGTCAGCGGCGCTATTGGTATATTGGTTATATCGATGTTGGTTGTAAGGTTCATCATCGTCGTGCATCCGGATTCGGCGAAGGTGGTCACCGCGTTCATCACAGCGGCGTTAGTGGTTTGGGTTTTTGATTCCAGCCCGGGATCTGGGTTAGGCATGACTATTATAAGCGCCACGGTGTGCGTAAAGCACTTTTTGAACCCTAACCGGGAGGAGTTGGGCTTGTCGATAGGCCCGCTGCGCGTGAGATATGAGGATCGAAAGATCAAGGTTGGTATAAAACAGGATAAAAAAGCAAGTTAGTATTGGAGGTTTTTATGGTATTGAATAAATGGACGGGCGTTGTTTTGATTGTAGTGTTGGGGATGGGGTGTGGATTAGCAAAGATGGCGGGAGCGGAGACGGCAGAGCCAGCGCTGCCCGTCGTGAACATGATGACCGGGGAGAATCAGGCGATCGCCGACATATTCCCCGACCCCGAAAAGGTTATAGCGGCAATGGAATTAATCGCGATAACCGATATGGAAATGAACGGCAACTCATACATGGAAAACCGCGAGGTAACACCCCTGCCGCTGGATCGCTGGGAGGTCGATAGGTTCGGCGTTACGGTAAGATATCCTATAATTCAACTTTCGACATTGACCGGACGGCCCGGCGCGTACCAATTCTATTGGTATGAATTGGAGGGATTGTACGATCCTGAAATACTAGGGGAGGAGGGGTTCGCGATCGAGCCGGGCACGCTGCCCGGAGTGCCAGTATCGCTAGGCGACGACCTGGAGCGTCTGGCAATAATGTACGGCGGGGGTAAAGAGTCTGATTTCACAATAGATATGCAGGTGTATAGATTTGAAGACGCGCGGTTCAGGGGCGTGAGCGCGCTGACCAGCAGGGACGATCCAGTAGGGACGGGTTTGGTTAAGGAGATACGCGCCAAGCGTTTGGACTATGACGGCGCGCGCGTAGGCGTGTCGGATGAGCGGGATGTTATAACTAAGTTGGGGGAACCGGAAAGCAGGGAGACGATAGACGCGGATATGGCGTATTACCAGTTGCTGCCAGAGGGTGTGGTGCTCTGGTATGACCAGGGGACGGCAAGGTTAGGGATGCTCGTCGGCACGGATGGGATAGTAGCGTTGGCAATACTGCGGGGAGTATAACATCAAAGCAAACGCGGGGCATGGAGGAACAAACTACCCTGGCCACGAGGGTCCAGCGTCACGCTGGTCAGGGGGTCAAGGGGGGTGAAACCCCCTTGCGGGGTG
>JAISWI010000074.1 GCA_031270865.1 Oscillospiraceae bacterium | reverse complement strand
CCTCCCGCGCGTGCGGGGGCGCGGGGGTCGGGGGGGGGGGGGGGGGGGGGGTTGCCCCCCGGGGGGGGGGGGGGGGGGCCCCCCCCCCCCCGTACCTAACCCCGCGTACAGGGCGAAGCCCATAAAGTTTGTTTCTGCCCTGCGGGGCGGAGGTTTGTGGGTTTCGGCCGGGGGACGTGGGGCTCCGCCCCACACCCCGCACGGGGGTTTCACCCCCCTTGACCCCCTGACCAGCGTGACGCTGGACCCTCGTGGCCAGGGTAGGTTGTTCCTCCATGCCGCGCGTTCGCTGTGTTACCCAAACAACGCCTTGAGTATGCCTGCCGCGACTGCCGAGCCTATTACCCCCGCCACGTTCGGACCCATCGCGTGCATGAGCAGGTAATTCCCCGGGTTAGCCCTCTGCCCCTCGATCTGCGAAACCCTCGCAGCCATCGGCACCGCCGACACACCCGCCGAGCCTATCAACGGGTTCACCTTACCGCCCGTTACCAAGCACATCAGCTTCCCTAGCAGCGTTCCCCCTACTGTCGACAGCATGAACGCGAACAACCCCAACGCTATAATTCCCAGCGTCTCGGGCTTCAGGAACGTCGCGCCGTTGGCCGTCGCTCCCACAGTCACCCCTAAGAATATAACTACTATATTCATCAGCGCGTTCTGCGCGGTATCGCTCAACCTGTCTACAACCCCCGACTCCCGCAGCAGATTCCCCAGCATCAGCAACCCAACCAACGGGGCTACCGACGGCAGTATCAGCACTACCAGCACTGTAATCAATATCGGGAAGCAGATCTTCTCCACCTTCGATACCGACCTTAGCTGTTCCATCTTAATGGCGCGTTCCTTCCTCGTGGTCAGCAGCCGCATGATCGGCGGCTGTATCAGCGGAATCAACGCCATATACGAATACGCCGCTACAGCGATCGGCGCCAGCAGATGCGGCGCAAGCGCTGTCGTCAGCCAAATGGCGGTCGGGCCGTCCGCGCCGCCTATTATCGCGATCGACGCGCCTTCCCGCGCGGTAAATCCCAACGCCGACGCCACTACGAACGCGCACGCTATGCCCAGCTGCGCGGCCGCGCCCAACAGCAAACTGGCCGGATTAGCTATCAGCGGCCCGAAGTCGGTCATCGCGCCCACGCCTAGGAATATCAGCGATGGGTAGATCCCCTTCTTCACGCCCAGATACAGGTAGTATAGCATCCCGCCGTTCGCCGCGTCATTGGGCGGCGCGTCCATCAGCCCGGCCAGCGGCAGGTTGGCCAGCAGCATCCCGAACGCGATGGGCAGCAGTAACAGCGGCTCGAACCGCCGCGCTATAGCCAGGTACGCCAACGCGCACGCCAGCGCGATCATCACGCCTGACTGCCATGTCAGCGCGGTGAACCCGGAGGTCTCGACCAATTTCAGCAGCGAATCCCTGAACACAGGCCGTTACCCCCTTACGCGCGTATCCGCGCCCGAATCGTCATCCTTAACGCCGCTTATACCCGCTATCACGCTGGTAAACACCTTGATCAGCGCCAGCAGCAGGACCAGCACGGCGAATACCACAATCATCACGAACAGCCCTGTCAGCAAACTCTCACCCAACGGCATGCATACACCTCCTTAGCGTTCTTATACATTCTACAACGCCTGGGAGGGATTGTCAAACCCGCCGGCAGGGGGTATAGTATCATTGTATTTCCTGGTCCAGGTCGTCGAACAGGCTGTTGTTGAAGAAGTCGCGCATGGTCACGTCCAGGCCGTCGCACAGCTTCTTGATGGTGGCGATGCCTGGGCTGTGGGTCTTGCTGGCCATGATGTCGTGGACGGTGGACTGTGTGACTCCCGAGCGGATGCACAGGCCGTTGACTGTTACGCGCTTGGCCGCGCATAACTCGTTCAAACGGGTGATTATAGCGTGAGAAATATCCATGACCAGGGTCAACCCCTTCCCCGTATATATTCGTTCCCGTACGCCGCGCGTGAAGACGCCCGCGTGTTGATCCTGGGGACGATGCCGTCCGCCGCGTCGCTGGCCGCTGGATACTACTACGCGCACCCGCGCAACGCGTTCTGGCCGATCATGTCCGCGCTGTTCGGCCTTGACCTGTCAGCCGGGAGCGTTGGCTGGGACCGCCGCCGCGAACTCCTGCTGTCCAACCGCGTCGCGCTGTGGGACACGGCGCGGGCATGCGTCCGCGAGGGCAGCGCCGACGCGTCGATCCGTGACGCGGAGCCTAACGACATACCCGCGCTGCTGGCGGCGTGTCCGGACGTCAGGGCGATATGCCTTAACGGGCGGAAGGCGGAGGCATTGTTCCGCTCGCTGGTATTGCCGCGCCTTGACGAGACGCGGCGGGCGATCCCGCGCCTCACGCTGCCATCCACCAGCCCTGCCCGCGCCGAGCCGCTCACCGCGAAGCTGGAGGCATGGCGGGCCATCCTCTCCATTTTGAACACGTAAATGGAGACGAACGAAACGCGGTTCTGGTTCCATAATTTATGTTAAAATTTGGAAACGAAGTGATTGTGATGAGTGAACAGATGGCGTCGCTGCAGCGGCGGATCGTAGAGCAGGGCCGTGTTCTGCCGGGCGGTGTCCTGCGGGTGGACGCGTTCCTAAACCAGCGGGTGGACATGCGGCTGATGCGTGATATCGGCGAGGCGTTCGCGCGGCGGTTCAGCGGGATTGGCGCGGGCTGCGTGCTGACGGTCGAAAGCTCGGGTATAGCCCCGGCTGGCATGGCGGCGCTGGCGATGGGTTTACCGCTGGTGGTATGTAAGAAACAGGCGTCGCGCGTTTCGCGGGATGGGCGGCTGTCCACGTTGGTCAGGTCGTTCACGAGGGACGCGGAGTATGAGATGTCGGTGGCGAGGGAGTTCCTGCCCGATGGGACGCGGGCGCTATTCATAGATGATTTCCTCGCGATGGGCGAGGCCGCGCTGGGCGCGGCGCGGCTTGCGGAACAGGCTGGGGCTGCGCTGGCCGGGATAGGTATAGTGATAGAAAAATCATTCCAGCCGGGACGCGGGAGGCTGGAAGCGCTACGGATCCCGATTATGTCGCTGGCGCGTATAAAAGAGATGCGCCCCGGCGAGCGGGACGCGTCCAAAGCGATCGAGTTTGTTAGTGAAGATTGACTAACGGCCCAGCTGCCGCGACGCGAGGATCAGGCCGCCGGCGATGCCGCTGTCCTCGCCAAGCCCGGGCGGGACGATATAGTTGTCGATATTTTCCAAAATTCGGTCGCTGCGTATGTAACCACCCAGCAGGTCGAGCGTCCTTTTACGTATTATAGCGAACAGGTGGGACTGGCGCATCACGCCGCCGCCCAGTATGATCCGCTCCGGCGAGAGCGCGAACACCACATTAGAGCAGCATTGCGCCAAGTATTCGGCCTCCAGCGCCCACGCGGGATGGTCGGGCGGTAGCTCGCCCGCCGGTTTCCCCCACCGTTTCTCGATGGAGGGTCCGCACGCCAATCCCTCCAGGCATCCCTTGTGGTATGGGCAGAACCCGTCCGGGCATGTCTCGCCCGGGGCGGGCTGGAGCAGCAGATGTCCCATCTCGGGATGGACCAGACCATGCAGGGGTTTGTCGTCAATGATGATTCCGGCGCCTACACCCGTGCCAACCGTCAAATAGACAATGCTCGACATTGACCGGCCGGCGCCTAAAATGTGCTCGCCGATGGCCGCCATGTTCACGTCCGTCTCGAAGCCAACCGGGACGTTCAGCGCGTCGCGCAGGACGGGCAGGAAGGGCGTATCCACCCAACTGAGTTTGGGCGTAGCCGTTATGTATCCATATGTATCCGAATCCTCGCGCAGGTCGACAGGCCCGAAACTGCCGATGCCCAGGGCGGCGACGCCCTCCTTCTGGAAGAACCGCGCCAGCTTGGGCAGTGTCTCCTCCGGCGTGGATGTGGGGATGGATTCGCGCTTGAGGATGGTTCCGTCGTCATAACCGATGGCGCAGACCATCTTGGTGCCGCCGCCTTCCAACGCGCCCAGCAGCCGTTTGCCGCTCATTTAGTTATACTCCACCATCTTTCCGTACATACGGTAGTCCGACTTATAGAATGCCTCGCGAGAGATCTCCTTGCCATATTGGTAAGTAACCTTGTAGGTGGTGACCTTGTAGCCCGTGCGGGCGGAGCGGGTTACCGTCTCGGTGCCCGGGGCGAGGGACGCGTTGCGGGTGTAGACGGTTTCGGCCGGCGGGGTGGACGCGGTGGTCTGGCTGAACAGGTCGATGGTAACCCCATCGTCCAGCTTGCGGCCATAGACCTCGAAGGTGAGGGTGCGGTTGGCGTAGGAGCCTATTATGTAGATGGGGCCGCCCGTGGTGTTCTTCATGCGGAGGTCCTTGTCCGGCCAGTTAACCATGGCGTCCTCGCCGCGGTTGACGTAGTCGACGGGCCAGGCGTGGGGATTGCGCATGGAGATATCAAGGCCGGACCGGACCAGCGCGTTAAAGATGGTGGTGGAGACCTGGCACACCCCGCCGCCCACCTCGTCGATGAGGGTGCCGTTTTGGATCGCGCCGGCCTCGCGGTAGCCTTTGGCGTAGGTGCGCTGGCCGGTGGTATCGTTGAATGAGAAGACATCGCCCGGCTGGAGGACGGTGCCGTTGATGGCGCGGGCGGCAAGGGAGATGTTGGTGTTACGGTTCTCGTTAGCGGTGGTGGAGGTGGTGAAGCCTGACACCTTGCCATACATGGCCTGGACCTCCTCGCGGGTAATGGAAGGCTTGACGTGGTTAATGGTCACAGGGATAACCGCGCCGTAGTCTTGGGAATCGAGCGCGGCGGTAACCTGGATGAACAGCTGGTCGGGATCGACGGTTTGGCCGGCCAGCGCGTCGGTGAAGGTGAACTGGCGGGTAGCGAAGTTGAAGTCCGCGACCTGCGCGTCGTGGCCCTCGATGGTAAGGCGGCGGGCGACTTGGTCGGTGAGGGCGCGGACGGCGGACTTCTCGTACCACATTTGGGATGTGTAGTCGACTCCGGTTGTGGACATCGCGGTGATCTCGGAATAACGCTCCTCGAGGGTGCCGGTTCGGCCGAGGGTGTAGGCCTGGCGGATGAGGGTTTCGGTGTTGCGGTGGAGAGGGACTTCGGAGGAGGAGACGCGCCAGCGGGCGTCTCCGGCGGTGAGGAAGATCTCGAAGGATTGGTCCTCCTGCTGGTCGCGGGCGGCGAGGCGGGCAAGGGCTTCGTCGAGGGTAAGCCCGGCGAGGGGCACGCCGTCGACGCGGACGCCGTCGTAGAAGGTGGAGCGGGCGACGACGGAGCGCATATGTTGGAAGACCTCGTAGGCCTTGACCTGTCGCTGCGCCCACATAGCGATAGCGGCAAGCGCCCCGACGAGGATGAGGCAGACCGGGCCTGTCCAAAGCGAGCGCGGCCTCGCGGAACCTCGCGCCGCCACGCCATGCGTACTAGTCATAGCCAAAACTCCTTCAACCGCGGCGTAAACTCCAAGCCGCCAACGCAGCCACGCGGCCGACAGGCCGCATCGCCCAGTGGGTCCAGCGTCACGCTGGTCAGGGGATCAAAGGGGGTGAAACCCCCTTGCGGGGTACCGGGGCGGCGCCCCGCAAACCCCCGCAACGCAGATAAAACGAACCAAGGCGGCCAACCCGTCCCAGTAAAAAACAGAACCCCCACAATTTACAGGTCGTCGGCGTCCTGAACGGGCTGTTGGTCGTCGGGGTCAGCCGGGGTTCCGGTGTAGCTGCCGAGCACATCGCCGCGCGCCGCGTCGCTTTGGCGGGCCATGTCGTTCAGCGCCCGCTGGCGCTGGCGGTTGAGCGCGCCAAACTGTTTTGCCTGGATAAACATGGGTTTATTTGATCGTGAGCGCATAATAAACACCTCCGCTGTTAGGATGCGACGCGGAGGCGTTTCTATTCGCGCGATGATCCGCCGGAACGCCCATGGTTAAGCAAAACAAACTAACGGATATTATCCAATATATACTTCACCATAGCGTCGTACTTGGATTCCATGTCCTCAAGGAGGCGCAGCTGCGCCCTGGCGCGGATCAGGTTATGCTCGGGACCCCAGACGCGGAAGTAGCGGTCGCCGTCGAGGTAGTCGGTGAGGAAGCGCATGGCCAGCTCATATGTGATAACAAGGCAGCCCAGGGGCTGGGCGAGGAGTTCGCGGTCGTCGAGGAAGCCGCGCGTTTCCGCGATGAACCCCTTGGTAAACTGTTCGAATTTGCCCATATCCAGCGCGATTTTCGATACGTCCGGCTCGTCCTCGGCGGCGGTGGACGCGCCGAAGCGGATCATGTCGCCGAAGTCGTACAGCGATGATCCGGGCATGACGGTATCCAGGTCGATTACGCAGACGGCCTCGTCGGTGATATCGTCGATTAAAACGTTATTGATCTTGGTGTCGTTGTGAGTAACGCGCATAGGTAGCGAGCCGTCGTTGAGCTGGTTTACTATCTTTGAGGCGAGGGGCTCGCGGTCGCGGACCATCGCGATCTCGCGCGAGGCCGCCGCGCGTCGGCCGACGCGGTCTGCCTCGACCGCCGCGATAAACACGCCGAAACGTTTCGGAGTGTCGTGGAAACCCTCGATGGTCTCGTGTAGGGTATCGATGGGGAAATCCGCGAGATCGCGCTGGAACGCGCCGAACGCCCGGCCGGTCTCGCACAGGTGCTCGGGCTTGACGGCGGCGTTGTAGGCGGTCGCGCCCTCGACGTAGCTGTAGCAGCGCCAAGGCTCGCCGGATGGGTCCCACTCGATCATTGAGCCGTCGGGCTTCTGGATGAACGAGAGCACGCGCCGCGCGGCGTCTGGCGCGTCGCGCGGGAGCTTGCCGCGCAGGCGCGCGGTCACGCGCCGGATGTTGGACATGATCATCTCCGGCTGTTTGAATACGTTACGGTTGATCCGCTGGAGGATCAGCTTCTCTCCTCCCTCGAGCAGGGCGAGGTAGGTGGTGTTGATGTTGCCGGCGCGAAGCTCACGCGCGGCTATGACCGGCGCTGTCTTGCCGAACGCCGCCAGCAGCGATGGAAACCCCAGCCGGACAGGATCGACCGTCGAGCCTGGGAGGTTGTACGCGCCGCCATTTACTTTTGCGAGTTCATCCGACACAATATCCCTCGATTCCTTATCATAACATAGTAATGCCTATTCGTATGCGTGGGGGTGGATGTTCGATTACCGGGGATGGGGCTGCCGCCTGTGGGCGCGACTTGTTGGGGAAGACGACTCGCGGTGAGCGTAACCAAACCTCTTGTCGCCCCTATAGGGGAGATGGCGCCCTCAGGCGGCAGAGGGGGCAGCGCGAATCCCCATGCCAGGGATTGGAAACGCCTGTTTCCGTCATCGCGGCGGGATTCGCCTCGCCCCATCTGTCGCCTGCGGGGGGATTCGCCTCGCCCCTCTATCACGCGCGGGCGACATCTCCCCTATAGAGGCGGCAAGAGGCTTAGCTCACGTCAGTTCACCGTCTGCCCTGTCAGCGCCTTCCACGCCGCGCGAAGCGCCTTCTGGTTCTGTGCGCCGTAGTTGGGATCATTCTTGCTCACCTCGTCCATGTCTCGCAGGAAGTGAACGCACAGGTGCCCGCTGAAGTTGTTGTCCTTGATGGTGGAACTAAGGTGCGGGGTGTTGTGCATTGTCGCCATGCTCCAAACCCCGTCTGGGAACTTTACCCAAACCGCCTTGGGCGTCCACGTGGTCGCGTTGCCGAACGCCTGGTTCATCGTGGAGGTGTCGGCCGCGGTAAGAGGCTCCGAGTCGGCATGCCGTCCCATCGACATGAACTTCAACTTCCACGATAGCTTGCTGGCCGGGTCGTACACCGTGACCGTCGTGCCCGACGGGTACTTAACCTTCACGATATCGAAGAAGTGCAGCAGCTTCACCGCGCTGTTGGCGGGTCCGCTCGACGATGCCGTTGAGCCGCTCGACGAGCCGGACAGCGTTCCGGCTGGAGCGGTCCTGGCCGATGATGAGTACAGCAGCGTCAGCGTGCCCGCGCCCGCCACGCCGTCCGCCGACAGGCTGTTGGCCTTCTGGAACGCGACGACACCCGCGCGCGTGCCCGAGCCGAACTTGCCGTCCGCCGCGAAATTGATGTAGCCCAACTCGCGCAGCCGCTGCTGCATCTTGGTGACCTCGGAACCGCTGTCGCCCTTCTTCAGCGTAAGCTTGGCATACGCCCCCGTCGTGGCGGATGGCTTGACCGCGGCGACCGCCCGCGAGCTGGACATCGCGCTGAGCGTGGCCGCGCCAACCTTGCCATCCGCCGACAATCCATTGCGCGACTGGAACTCGATAACGGCCTTCTCAGTGCCGCTGCCGAATACTCCGTCCGGCGTAAATGTTATGTAACCCAGGTTCTTCAGCATCGACTGCATGGCCTTGACCGCCGTGCCGGACATACCCTTCTTCAACGTGACGCTGGCGGCGGTCGTCCCGGTTGACGCGCCGGTCGTGGACGACGTGTCCTGCGTCGAAGTAATGGCGGTTGACGCGCTTTCAGTCAGGCTCTCGGAGACGCGGGCCAGCCCGGAATACAGGATTCGCTGGGTCTCGCCGCCCGCGACGCCATCCGCTCCGATCGCGTTGCGCTTCTGGAACGCGACGACGGCGGCCTCGGTATCCTCGCCGAACTTGCCGTCGCAGCGTCCGCTGAAGTAGCCCAGGTCGCGCAGGGCGGTCTGCGCATCCTTCACCTGCGGGCAGTCGTTACCCTTCTGCAGCGGGATGTAGCCGGAACGGGTCAGCTGTACCAGCAGGTCGGACCGGATATACCCCGAGTGCGAGCCATACTTCACCTTCGACCACCCGCCCGAACGGTTGACGACGGAGACCTCCTCACCCCCCTTTATCGTTATGATGGCCGCCGATGTGGTGGCCGCGTTGGAACGCAGCTTGGTACCCGAGCGCGTGTACCAGATCTCATCGGCCATGGCCGTTGGGGTAACCATAATCCATTGCGCCGCCGCCAGCGTCAACGCCAGCGCCATCGCCATCGCCAAGAGCCTATGCGAGCTAGTCCTCCGCACCTTCCGCGCACCTCCCGAACCGTTATGCTTTGCCATCGCGCAGTCAACCCGTGACTGCCCCGCTGCCTATATAACGGATTATATGACGAATCCGTTTCAAAGTCAAGCGGTATTCGCCGAAAAACGTAATATATTTGTTACAGGATAAGGCTCAAACAACGGATAGAGTAGGGGCCGTAAGTCGTTTACTCTTTAGGGAGCCGTGGTGTATACTACCGATGGAACGCGCGAGGGACGCGCGGCAGGAGTACGGCGGGTCGAAGCGGGCGGAGGGGAACAGCCTATGGTAGAGTTCTGGCAGGAGAATTTCTCGCTGATACGCAGCATATTCAGCAGTATCCGGATATCGGACGCGGCGGACGTGCTGATAGTGGCGTTCCTGCTGTACCAGCTGCTGCTGCTGACACGCCAGACACGCGCCAACCAGGTGCTCAAGGGATTGGCGCTGCTGTTCGCGGCAAGCCGGCTAAGCGTGCTTCTGCACCTGACCGCGCTTAACCGGATCATCGACCTGGTGGTCAACTCCGGCGCGGTGGTCGTCGTCGTGCTGTTCCAGCCGGAGCTGAGACGGGCGCTGGAACAGATCGGCAGCGCGAACCTATGGGACAAACTGCGCGCGCCGGACGACCCCGACCACCACCTGCGGGTGATCGCCGAACTGGTGGCGGCTATGACCAACCTCGCCCGGCGCAAGGTCGGCGCGTTGATCGTCATCGAGCAGCGCACCGGGCTGGCCGAGATCATCGAGAGCGGCACGCGCCTGGACTCGTTGATCACCGCGCCGCTGATCGAGAACTTATTCGAGCCTAACACGCCGCTGCACGACGGCGCGGTGGTCATACGCGAGCACCGGATAGTCGCCGCCGCGTGCTTCCTGCGGCTGAGCGAGGACCGGAACATTTCAAAAGAATTGGGCACGCGCCACCGCGCGGCCCTGGGTATATCCGAACAGACGGACGCAACCGCGCTGATCGTCTCGGAAGAGTCGGGCGTGATATCGATCGCGCGGGGCGGCAAACTGACAAGACACCTGGACGCCCGCGCGCTGGAACAGGCGCTGACGCCAATCTTTACAACAACCCCGCCCTCAACGCCGCTGCTAAGCTTCCTGGCGGCGCGGGCGAGACGGAGGAACCGCAATGCTTCCCAATGAACCTCGCGCGTCAAAGAACGCCAGGCCAGGCGCGGATACCAGGCGCGGGTCGGTTCAGCTATCCGATTCGCTTTCGGTATCCGCCGGGAAAGCGTGGCGGTCGCTGCGCGCCCACCCATGGCTGAAGATATGCGCCCTGCTGATATCCCTGCTGGTGTGGGCAATACTGATAGCGGGCGACGAGGATATCCAGCGCGAGAAGACTATCACCGACGCCGTTGTCACGGTTGTTGGATTGGAAACGCTGCAGTCGCGCGCGCTCACCATCACCGACGATCTGACCGCGACGCCTATCAAAGTTAAGATGCGGGTGAAGGTGGCACAGCGGAATTACCAGACCGTAACCGCGCAGAACTTCGCGCCAAGGCTGGACTTGTCTAAAATTACACAGGCCGGGGAAAACCAGGAGGTTAAGTTCAGCCAGGCGTTGACGACATATGGGACAGTGCTGGAGTTTACCCCGGCGTCGGTTACGGTAAACGTAGAGGAGTACAGCCAGAGGGGTAGGATCCCCGTTGAGGTCGTTCCGTATGGGACGGCCGCGTCGCCGCTGTGGTTCGATACGCCTATAGCCGATCCAGCGCAGGTTACGGTTAGCGGGCCAAGATCGCTGGTGAACCAGGTGGCGAGGGCAGCGGTGAGGCTGCCAATCGAAACGTTGGATATAAGCAGGGTCAGCAACAGCGTGTCGGCGTTGATAGAGCTGCAGGACAGCGCGGGGAATCCGATAGACTCGCCGCTGTTAAGGGTAACGAGCGAGTTGGTGAATACCAGGAGCGCGCGCGTTGACGTGGATGTGTACCCGATGCGGGAACTGCCAATAGATACCTCGATAGCGGTCAGGGGGACGCCGGCGCATGGGTATGAGATTAATAGAACGATGATGGTGCCGCAAAGCGTGATGGTGGCGGGGCCGGCCGCCGCGCTGGAACGGCTGCAGACGATATATGTGGAGACGCCGATAGATGTGAGCGGGGCGTCGGAGGCGGTTCAGGGACGGAGCGGGCTGAGGCTGGCGCCGGAGCTGAAGTACTCGAGCGCGTCGGAGGTCGTTATACTGGCGGCGGTAAGGGAAGCGACGCATACGCATACGTATACGGATGTGGCGGTTGAGGTGAGGGGGACCGACGCGGCGCTGGAGGCGTGGGTTCCGGTGCCGTTTATGAGTGTGACGCTGTCCGGGCCGTATCTGACGATGGAGCGGGTAACGGCGGAGGATGTGCGGCTGTATGTGGACGCGACGGGGTTGGAAGCGGGCGAGACGGCGCTTCCGGTGCAGTGCGCGGTGAATAATCTGACAGGGTATACGTTCGCGGCGCAGCTGCCGGAACTATTGGTGACAGTCAAACAGCGCGGCGAGGAGTAACACATCCCTGGAGGAACAATCTACCCTGGCCACGAGGGTCCAGCGTCACGCTGGTCAGGGGGTCAAGGGGGGTGAAACCCCCTTGCGGGGTCTGGGGCCGCGCCCCCGCGCGCCCAACCCAGCGTAAAGGGCGAAGCCCAGTAAGTTCGTTTCTGCCCTGCGGGGCTGGGGGTTGGTGGGTTCGACCGGGGGTCGGGGGGGGGGGGGGGGGGCG
>JAISWI010000073.1 GCA_031270865.1 Oscillospiraceae bacterium | reverse complement strand
ATGACAGGCTGTTCCGATTGCTCACACAGTCGGGTTATCCTTTCGCTAAAATCGTCCATTGGAAACTGTTCATCGATTGGCGGCGCGAATAAATCCGCAAACGCCGACTTCATACGATTAAGTTGATTGTACAACAAACGGCATATACCGCCAGCCATCGTCTTGTGCGAGACGAAAAACGACTCGCTTCCCTCAAAGCTGGCGCGAAAGACGAGGTATTGGCCGCTAAGCCGCCGCGCTAGCATGCCGAGGGTGGTGGTCTTCCCGTACTGCCGTGCCCGGTTGATCACGAAATACCGGCCGCGATCTACATAATCGCGGATGATGGTGTCGATCTTCTCAGTGATATCTACCATATAATGGAGGCTTGGCCTGCAAAGCCCCTCGGTGTTGAAATACCTGTCGCCAGCCACGCCATTCGCCTCCGCAAGAAGATTTACCTACCATAGATAAGTATAGCGCTTTGTTCCGAAACAAGCAACCACGAATGCCGGATTACTGGCAAAACGCCAAAACATCCGCGCGCCGGATGACACGCGCCGCGTCCTCGAGCCTGTTCCCGCGTCGGTTACCGTGGCGCGTCGCGCGGCGGGGGGATAACCCCGCCGCGCCAGCGCCGCCACTGCGTGAGCCGCGCCGCCTTAGTCTATCCCGCGTCGCGCGGCGCGAGGTACTTCGCCGATACCCAGCCCTCTACCTCGCCGAACCTCACGCGCTCCCACTCGTCGCCGCTCTCCAGCACCTCCAGCAGCACGCTGTTGGGGGCGCTGCCCAGCCTTGCGCCTTTTTCCGATGGCGCTTGCCGGATATTGAGCGCCCCGCCGGCGGTGGATACCCTCGCCAGACCCGCGCGGGCGATCCCCACCTTCCCGGCAATGCCTCCCGGCCCGGCAATACCTCCCGGTCCGGCAATGTCCCCCGGTCCGGCAATACCTCCCGGCCCGGCGACGCCCCCCGATCCCGCGATATCCTCAGGCACGGGAGCGACGCCCGCGCAATTGGTATAATCCACGCAATTCAGCCACGCGACGTGAGTCCACGCGTTCTTCAGCGTAGACGGGTACACCCCGCCCCTTGACGCGGACGCGTGAACAATCACCTGCTCAGCCGCCCAGCCGCTCTGCCTGCCGACATACACCCCCGCGTGCCCGTAGTCGCCGTCAGGCCATTGCGGTGTAGGCGCGTCGCGGATATAGACCAACGCGCCGGGCACGAGCTTCCCCAGCCGCCGCGCGTCCCCGAGCGTCCACGTCTCGCGCATGGCCGTTCGCCACGCCGTGTTGCTGCCCCGGGGCACGTCGGATTTCTTGCCGCCAAGCTCCTCCACGCACCAGCCAACCATATTGATACAATCCGTGCCCGCCGGGGACCTGCCGCCCAAAACATACGGTATCGCCGGGGTCCGGACCTTATCGACCGCCCTGACCGCCAGATCAGACGCGTTCACCATACAATCACCTCTTCCATCTATTTGAATCCCGCCCGCCCTCCCACTCAGTATCCAACATATTGACAGCTAGGCCATCCGAATCCTCACCATGCACACGCCCGGCGCGGCCTCCGGCGAGAACCCCACCGCGCCCGACGTCTCGCCAAACGAACGCGCCGGAAGCCCGCCCATCGCGCCCGCGCCAAACCCGCCATAGTCCGCGGCGACCGGATTGAGGTTGACCCGCCCCGACCCGGCGGCCAGCCGCCAGTTCGCGCTCGCGCCCGGGCTCACGAACGGCATGGCCACGCATCCCCCGCCGCCACGCCCCGGCACGGACAGCGCGGTATCCATCGGCGCGGTCGCTCCGCCGCCCATGCCTCGGGGATAACCGGCGTCGCCGTAGAGCCTGTATTCCCCGGTAAAGCCGACGCCAACCCGCGGCGCGACATTCCCGGCGACAGCGTTTCCGCCAGCGGCTGCCGCGACCGTAACCCCCGACGATAGCTCGATAGAGCTGCCCTGCGCCGTCATGCCGACCACCACCGCGTGATCACCGGCCGCCATCGCCTGCCCCAGCGCGTACGCCGGGTACCCGCTCCCGCCGCCGGGACGCGAGCGGTACCACACATACGCGTCCTCGCTGGCCGACGCGCCGCGCCCGCCTCCGCCCACCAGATACACATCAACAGTATATGGCCCGTCCGACGCCAGCGTCCCGCTCTCCAGCATCACCAGCTCACAGTACCACGTCCCGTTGTATTGGACCGCGCGGCGAACAACCAATCCCGAATAGCTGACCCCCGGCCAGCCCATCATCAACCCGCCGCCGAATACCCTGACAGTAGAGACCATGCCAGTTACCCCATCTCCTTTAGTAATATTTATGGCGAGGTAAGCGCGACGCGCATCAGCGCCATGCCCGCCGCGCCCACGCCCGGCCCGACCAGCGTCTGCAACGCGCTGGCCATATAGTCCGTCCTGCCGCCGCCGTTGCCGCCCGCGCCAGCGCCCAACGCGCCCTGCGCGAGCGACACCCGCGACGAGCTAGACCCGAATACCGTGCTCGCCGCTCGAACCGAAAGGAACGCGCACCCAACCGCGCCGCTCCCCGGCGCGATCGACGTCGGCGCGCCCCTCGCCCCGGCCTGACCATACGCCGCGCTCGAATCCCCGTAGAGCTGGTACGCGGTCCCGGCCGTCTCGCCGCCCGACGGAGTGACCGCCACCAACGGGTCGATCTGGCCGCTCACGCGCGTCTCCGTCTGTGATATTACGAAGGCGTAATCACCCGCGGGCAGGTCCACCCCCAGCCACGTGAACCCCGCGCCCGCTCCGCCGCCCATCCCGCCGCCTGCGGTGGAACCCGCCGCGCCCGTCTCGCCCGGCGATATTAAGTAGAAGTCAGCCGTCACGCCTCCATCGCCTACCGTCCACTCCGCGCCGCTGGTCATATCCCAGCACGCGTACTCCGCGTACCAAACCTCCCCGTAGAGCGCGGCCCGGCGTTTGATCGCCGCGCCCTCCCACGTGACGTCCGGCCATGTGAACCCGCCCTGCCCCTGAAACCAGTATACCGGCGCCGCCTGAATACCCATCCCCACACCTCCTCTTGGTCTGGTATAACCGTTACCCCAGTATCAGCAGCTGCAGCGACAGCGTTTCCTCCGGCGCGTCCCCGCCAGCCGATATCGTCAGCCCGCCGTCCCACTGCGCCGACACGCGCGGCTGTGTCTGTCCGTACAGCGCGTACTGCCCGGCGGACGCGCCCGGCGCTAGCGTCAGCAATCCCGCCGTGTCCGCGTGGATTCGCTCGTCGGCTATGTCCGCCGCCCCCTCGTCCCACATGCCCGGCGTTACCGTGACGCCTATCGCCAGCGGCGGCCTCGCGTAGTCCGCGCCCGGCTCCGCCGCCGTGATCGCCGCGCCCGTTCCCTTGAGCAGCCCCTCTATCTGCTGCGCCTGCCACAGCGTCCCGGAGACCGCCGCGACTGCCTGCTCCATCTGGGCGATCGAGCTGTCCAGATCGGCGGCCGCCTGCTCCAGCAGGTCTATCGACTCGCCCAACTCCAGCGACTTGGCCTCCAGCTCGGCGGCGATCTCATCCATACGATCCATGACCGCGCCGTCGTCGGTCAGCCTCACCCACGCCGATTCCAGCGACGGATCGCCCTCCACGCACATATATACCGCGCCGTCCATCGTGATCGCTTGGTCGCCTATCGTGGCCCCGGCCAGCGTGAGCAGGTCGTCCTCATCCTCCGCGCCGAAGATGGCGTGGCCGCCGTCGCCGATCCCGCTGGTATCCGGCAGCGAGAGCACCAGCCTCATCCCGTCCGGCTCCCGCGTGAACGCGGCGGCCGGCCTCGCGTTGGGCGGCAGCAGCGCGATCCGCGCCTTGATACCATCGAACGCGTTCGCGAACGCCAGCACCTCCGACACCCAGTCCGGCTTGGGCGGCTGAGCGCCCTCATACAACCCCGGCGACACCCACCCGATGATCGACCACTCCGCGCGGCGCTCCCCCGTTCCGGCGCCGCCGCCAGCCGCCGACTCGCCGCCCTCGGGCTCGGGCGCGTCCGCGCGGATGGTCGCCCATAACGCCCCGGACACGGCCATGTCCGGTTCTTCCAATATATAGCGGACCTCCTGACCCGCGTCGGCGCGAAGACCGACCGCCGCCGGGTAAATCCAGCCGTCCGCGCGTCGCATGTGGATAGAGTACACCGCGCCCGGTATCCGCGCTTCCGCGCCCGACACGTCTATGATAAGCTCCGCCGACCGCGACTCCCCCGCCGCGCCCAGCGAGGGCATTGTTTCCTGCCGCGTTCCCCACTCCAGCGATATCTTTTGCATGCCATCCTCCATAATCCGTTAATAATCCCTGACGCCCGTCACGATTACCGTGTAGCCGACCGCCCGCTCCGGCTTGCGCGACGCGTACAGCGTGACCGTTCCCTCGCCGGCCGCGCCGGAACCCAGCACCGCCTCCCTCAAACAGTCCGCGTCGATGATCACCGCCACGTCCGAGCCTTCGCCCGTTACTGCCGCGTGTTCCGCGTCCGCCCGCCATAGCCCCAAGGTTTCATCCATCGCCCACGCTGACGGCTCGATGGACCCCGTTTCGCGGCCCTTCTCATAGACCATTCCAGCCGACGACGCGCTCAGGGCGCCCACGTCGGTCCGCAGCGTCGCGACAGCCGACGCTAACTGCGCCGCCGCGCTGCCGTCCAGAAGGTCCCGCACCGTGGCCAGCCAATCCTCGAACTGGTCCCGCGCGTCCTGCGCCCAATCCTCCGCGTCCTGCTGGACCGCCTCGAGCCACGCGTCCCACGCCGCCTGGAACTGCGCGAACAGTCCCTCCGCGCCGACCTCTATCAGCGAGTGCATCACGCCGCAGGCCGACGCGTCCCAGCGCGTGTCGGTTATGTCGGCCTGCGTCACGCCGGACGCGGTAGGCTCGACCAGTATCCGCGCGAGCGTGAGATCCCACGCGCTCGCGTCGCGCCGAGGCTCCGGCGCGGATGGCCGCGACGACGGCGTCCCCTTGTCCAGACGCTCGGAGATGGCGCGCGCGTCGAAATCGCAGCGTATGGCCACGGCGTCTATCCGAGGAAGCGTCCCGTCCGGCGGGTCAACCGACAATACCTTCTCGGACGCGTTCACGCCCACATGCCCTCTTACCGCGCACCTGCCCGGCAGCACCCCTATCTCCCAGCCGCCCAGCGACTTTACCATCAGGCTGGTCCCCGGCGAGGGATGCGCCCCGTCCGTGACCACGCTGGCCAGCATCGCGGCCACGTCCTCCGCGTCGTATACCCTGTCCCCGTTCACCGCGTTGAACGGTATCATTAGATCCAGCATCCTTACCTCCTCCTACTCGCCCGCCCCTATACCGCGCCCATCACGGCGCGGCGCGAGGCGACGCCATCCACGAACACTTCCTCCAGCGCCCTCACCCGCGAGGCCGTGTCAACCCCCCAGCCCCGCGCCCGCACCCTGACAATATCCCCAAGCAGAAGCCGCGAGCCCGGCGCCCGCCCGGCGTATTCCACCGTGCCCGATACCGTTACGCCCCGCTCGCCAGCCCGAAGCGCGTTCAGCGCGAACGCCTTCATCGCGGCCTGGTACTGCGCCTCCGTCAGCTGGAATGAGCCGCCCCCGCCGCCGGGAGGCCTGCCTATCGCGCTGCCCGAACCATCGGTAACGCTGCCGCCCGAATACCTCGCCGCCCGCTCGAACCTCTCCAGCCCGGCCAGCCTCGCGCCCGTCGCTTCCAGCTGGCTGTCAACGACGATCTTCCGCGCCACGCCGCTGGACGAGTCCTTCTCGCCCAGCGCGTACATCACGTTGGCGAAGCCCTCCACGCTGTCCTCTGCGGCCAGCCCCGCCAGACTGTCAAACTCCGGGTCAAGCGACGCGGGATCCAGCGCGTCCGCGTCGAACCGGTCCACGCCCTCGTACATCTCAAACCTCATCGCGCACTGCGCGGGATCGAACACCGTCCGCATCCCCAGCCCGCTCCCACGGCACACCGATCCCACCGCCTCCAGCAGCGTCTCGCCGGAGGTCAGGTATGACACGGTTAAGCCCAGCCCGTCCGCGGCCTCCAAGCTCCAGCCCGGGAACGCCCGCGCCTCGTCGCCGAATACGTCCTCCATCATCCTCCGCGCGACGTAGCCCGCTTTCCCGGCATAATACGTTACGTCCGGCGAGCACCGCCGCCCCAGCAGCGCCGTGAGCGTCCTGCCCCGCGCGGTCAGCTCAACGCCGCCCTGACGCCGCGCTATCGCCACCGCCTCAATGATGTACGCCTCGTCGCAGCCCGCCGGCCATACCACCTGGCCCGGCGATATCCGGCTCATGTCGTCCAGCGCGGCCAGCGGCGCGGTGAAAACTATCTCCCCCGGCTCGTCGTAACGCCTGGACGCCCTCAGCGTGGAATACCGCTCCACGATCCCCAGCGCCTCGTTAGCGCCGACGTCGAATACCCACAGCCCCATGCCCCCGCCTCCTTTGTATAATCTTGATAAAACCTACGCGCTCAGATAGCGCGGCCTGAATGACAGCGTCACGGTCAAGGCCTCGCCGCCGGATACCGCGCCAGCCTTGAGCAGGTTGTCGCCCGGCTCCAGCTGTGGGAACACGCTGTCCGGATCAATGTAACGCATGGCGTTCTCGACCGATCCATCCGCGTAGACGCGACGCGCGTACTTCTCGCCCGCGCCCGTGCCGATCTCGATCGACCCGCCCTCCTCCAGCGTGGCCGCGACCCGAAGCGCCTCCGCCGTGCCGGGACGCGCCACATACGGCCTCTCGACGACGTCGGCGGCGTACATCCGGATCGTCAGCCCGGTAAGCGCGTCGCCGGGATTGAACACGTTCACGGCGGTGTCGGGCGTTCTGCCGCCGAACTGGAATCCTTCCTCCATACCCCATGGGAAGGCCACGCCGCCCACCCATCCGGTCAGGTTCGCGCCGCTGTCGCCGCCAGTGTCCTCCCACCAGGGCGAGGGCGCGACCAATGTCACGCTGAAAGCCGAGCCGTCCTCCGCGCCGAATATGGGTCCCCGCTCCACCACGCAGCGTATCCTACGCTCGAACAGACCCTCGGCCTCCACGCGCCGCAGCGTCAGCCAGCCCGGTTCCATCGGCGAGAGACACGAGGCCAGCCGCCGCCTGCCCGCCGCCACGTCACGCGCGATGAAACCCTCCAGCGTTATCACGCGCCGCGCCACACGGCTGGATACCCACACCGCCCCGGCCTGTCCCGGCGGGTCGATCGCGTATACGTCGCAGCGCGTGTCATACAGTCCCCGCGCCGCCGTCAGCACAAACCCCGAGGGCAAGCCCGCCGCGCCCAGCTCCACGATCCGCCCGCGAGCGCCTTGATATACCAATTCCATCTGCCATCCCTCCCCAATCGACGGTTGTTACAACCATCTTGTTTGCATTATAACCCAACTCTTGACGGTTGTCAACAGCTGAAACAATATTTTGTTGTGGATGGTTTCGCGCCGCTGGGCCGTTAATTGGTTAAGAGCAATTGGAGGAACAGCCATGCCAGAACGAGCGGCCGCGCCCACCAACCCAGACGCGGCGGCCAAGTACCGCGAACGCATGCGGGAATCGACCGACCGCCTCGCGTCCGATAACGCCCGGATACTCGAGCCTCGCGCGGTCACCCACAGCTCGCGGGCCTGGGAACGCGCGAGGGTCGCGGCGCGGCTGGCCGAACCCGTGGCGGGATCGCTGAAGCCGTCCGCGCGGCCATCGCCAGAACCACGGCGGCCCGCCCGCGAGACGCGCATGGCCGTCGCGCCCGATCCCGCGGCCACGGCGTCCCGGCCCAAGGACCCGCGCCGTCAGGCCGGCGAAGCCGCGCTAGCCAAACCCATCCGCGACGCGGTACGCGGCGAGTCGACCGCGTACTACGCGCCGGGCCAGGCCAGCCCATACATATCCCCGCGCCCTGCGGACCAGTTCAACTGGATACGCCTGTTGGTTTTATCATTCCTGATAGCGGCGGCGATGACGGGCGGGTCGTACTTTTTCCTGAACCGGACGGACCAGGGACAGTTCCTGCTGGCTTCATGGGGCCGCGCCGCCGACGCGGACGCCTACGCGCGGCTGGGGCGCAAGCTGATGGACGAGGGCAGCGTCCCCGGAGCGGTCCGCGCTTTCGAGATGGCGCTAAGCGAGGACAGCCAGAACCTATCGATCCTGCTGGATCTGGGCGCGGCGTACGAGGCGAACGAGCGGTTCGACCGCGCGGAGCTGGCGTACCGCCGCGCGATATCGCTGCGTCCGGACAGCTCGGAGCCATACCAGCGGGTGATCGGCCTGTTCGAGACGCAGGATAAGCAGTGGGAAGCCATGCAGTGCATGCAGTACGCGTTCGACCAGACGGGCGACGAGGCGTTCAGCCAGATGCTGGCGCGGGCGCGGCCAGACTACCCGCGCGTGTCGGCGGTCGGCGCGGTATACGCCACGCCCATCACGATAGAATTAACCACGAACCAGCCCGGCGCGACCATCCGCTATACGCTGGACGGCAGCGATCCCTATGTCGGCGCCGTATATACCGAACCGCTCCATATGGAGGAACGCGACGCGCCGTACACGCTCCGCGCCGTGACGTTCGTCGACGGCCGCGTGTCCGCCGAACAGAAGCAGACCTACACCATCCGCACAGCGGCGCCCAAGATGCCCGAATCCAACCTGAAACCCGGCACGTACGACACGGTACGCTCGCTCGCGCTGCGGGCTGAGAGCGATTGCGTCATATACTACACGACCGACGGCTCCCCGGCCACGGTCAACTCGAAGGTATTCGAGCCTGGATCGCTGATAACCCTGCGCAAGAGCAGCGCGACCACGGTCCGCGCGATAGCCGTCGCGCCCAACGGCAAGGTATCCAACGAGATGAGCATCCGCTACGTGTGCGGCGGCACGGTTAAGACCTCCCTGATGGAGAAGGACACGTTCGACAAGTTAACGCTGTTCTCGACCACGCGGGCGCAGTTCATCAACAGGTTTGGAACGCCCGACAGCGTGGTTCCGGGCGGGTCGGACGCGCAGGGCACATACTCGGTTCTGTACTTCTCGTTCGGCTACGCGGTTTTCCGCGACGCGGACGATCCGGACGCGTCGGTCCTCGCGGAGCTGAGCGTCAACGACGACAGCTTAAAGGGTCCGCGTGGCGTCACGGTCGGGATGGGGCTATCGGACGCGATGGCGCTATTCCGCGACGAGGGCGGCGAGGACGACGGCAGCGGCAACCGCTCGCTGTACTCGTTTATATCGGGGACAGCAGCGGGGAACATGGGCATGCTGCGCCGCGTCGGAGAGGATGAGTACGTGGTCCGCTACTACACGCGGCTGCCCAAGGATTATATAGAGCTGGCTGTATACGCCAGCGGCGGCGTAGTAAATCGGCTGGAATGGCTGAGGTACCGCGCCCCGGAGTGAGCGGCCGCCCGTCAATCATTATCAAATCCAAACCACGCGTTTCCAGCGTAACCGCCCTTGCCCCGCCCGTCAGGATTGCCTGCCGGCATGGGGCGGGGCGGTTCCATATATAACCAGGCCGCGCGGGTTTCCAGGCCGTCTAACCACAAGGCAGGATTTTCCGCGCGGCTGTCTTGACAAGCCAACGCCGCCATGGTAATATAAATTTGGTTGGCGGTTTAGGTGATCGATGTCTGGTCTGCCTCAAACAGCCAACACTGCTTTGGTCATAGCGGCGAATGTATGATTATTGCCGCCTGGCTAATAAAGTGTACTAGCAGACCCAGGATCGGCATAATATGCGTTTCGGTATAAATGGCGGGCATTGTTGACGGCGGCGGGTTCGCCGGCGCGATGGCGCGGCCGATCGCTTCGAGAGGTGATAGCGTGACAGGCATTAACACAGCGGATACTCGCGCGGCCAAACCAGTCAAGCGCCGATGGCATATCCGGGAGAACCTCGACCTGCTTCTGTTCTGCGTTCCGGGTATCGCGGTGACGGTTATTTTCCACTACATACCTTTGTATGGCGTGGTGATAGCGTTCAAGAAATACTCGGTGCGGCGCGGAATATTCAACAGCTCATGGGTCGGGCTGGCCAACTTCGAGCGGTTCTTCCGCTCGGCGCACGCGGGCCAGATCATCTGGAATACCATCGTGATAAGCGCTTACTCCATCATAACCAGCTTTCCGGCGGCGATGCTGCTCGCGCTGACGCTCAACGCGTTCAGGCATCAGAAGTACCGGCGCGTGATCCAGGCCGTCACGTACGCTCCGTTCTTTATATCCACGGTGGTCATGTGCGGCATGATCACGCTGTTCCTGTCCCCGAGGGTGGGCGTGATCAACACGATGATCCGCTCGCTGGGCGGGACGCCCGTCAACTTCATGGGCAAGGCCGCTTACTGGCGGCATATATACGTGTGGACCGGCGTTTGGCAAAGGATGGGCTGGAACTCGATCATATACTTCGCCGCGCTGTCCGGTGTCAGCCCGGATTACCACGAGGCCGCGATCGTCGACGGCGCGACCAAGATGCAGCGCGTTCTGCATATCGACATACCGTTCCTGATCCCAGTCGCGACGATCCTGCTGATCCTCAACTTCGGCGAGTTCTTCAACGTGGCGTTCGACAAGGCGTTCGCGCTGCAGAACGATCTTAACAAGTCCGTCTCGCAGATCATCAGCACATACGTCTACCAGTTGGGACTGATCGACAACGACGCGTCGTTCTCCACGGCGGTCGGGCTGTTCAACTCCGCGGTCAACGCGGTGCTGCTGCTGTCGGTGAACGCGCTGGCCAGCAAGGTATCGGGCAACAGCCTGTTCTAAATACATATATAAGGAGGGGACGCCGACATGACAGCGCCCGCCATAACATTTAAAAAGAGACGAAGCCCCATAGGGCGTTCGCGCGGCGACGTCGTCTTTGACGCGATACTGTTCGTTTTCCTGACGCTGGTCTTCCTTATCGTCGCGTATCCGCTGTACTTCGTTATAATCTCCTCGTTCAGCGACCCGATAGTCGTCGCGCGCGGCGGGGTGACGTTCCTGCCCGTCGGGTTCACGCTGGACGGGTACAAGGCGGTTTTCAAAGAGGATACCGTGCTGCGCGGTTACGCCAATTCGCTGATGTACACGGCGATCGGGGTATCGATCAACCTGCTGCTCACCATCCCGACAGGATACGCGCTTTCCCGGAAGGATTTCTTCGCGCGGGGACCGATCATGATCTTCTACATGGTGACGGTGTTCATCGGCGGCGGCATGATGCCCACATACCTGGTCGTCCGCGCCCTGGGCATGGTCAACACGATGTGGGCGCTGGTGATCCCCGGCTCGATCACCGTATACAACATGGTGGTGTGCCGGACATTCTTTTCGACAAATATCCCCGACGAACTGCTGGACGCGGCCAAGCTGGACGGCTGCGGCAACACGCGCTTCTTCACCTCGATAGTCGTGCCGCTGTCCGCCGCGGTCACCGCCATCATGGTGCTGTATTACGGCGTGGGCCACTGGAACAGCTACCAGTCCGCGCTGATCTACCTCAACGACCGCAAGAAGTGGCCGCTGCAGATGGAACTGCGCAACATCCTGCTGCTCAACTCCATCCAGATGACCAACCCCGTCATGACCCCCGAGCAGCTTAAGGAGAAGGAACGCCTGGAGGCCATCTCCGAGATGATGAAATACTCGCTGATCATCGTAAGCTCCGTGCCCATGATGGTCCTGTATCCGTTCATACAGAAATACTTCGTCAAGGGCGTGATGATCGGCTCGGTCAAGGGCTGAGCCAAGCGGACCGCGCTAAATCGGATAACACGCGCAAGCGTTTATCAATATAGACAGGAGGACGCATGGATGAGGAAACTGATTTCCCTGCTGCTAGCTCTGGCGATGCTGGGGATGATGAGCGGCTCCGCGCTGGCCGAGCGTACGCTCATCAACAACGTCTACACCGAAGGACTCCCGATAGTGGAGGAACCGGAAACCTTTACGCTGCTGGTGGACGACAGCGGCGTGCTGGAGGACAAGCTGCTCCTGCCCGTGCTGGCCGAACAGACCGGCATCACCCCGGAGTTCATCATCTACCCGTATCAGGTCGCGCTGGAACGCCTGTCCATCATGATCTCGACCGGGGATTACCCGGACGCGATCGGCGGCTGGCTGTTAAGCGACGCCAACATACTGGTGGACGGCATGTCCGAAGGGCTTTACATCCCCATCGAGGACTACATCGACCAGTTCTCGCCCAAGATGCAAGAGGTGCTGGCCATCCCCGGCGTGCGCGACACGGTGACGCTGCCGGATGGTCACATCTACACGATCCCCTACGTGGTGGGCGAGCCGACGGTCGTCTTCCTGCCCTGGATCAACTATAAGTGGCTGGAAGCGCTGGACCTGGAAATGCCGACCACAGTAGAGGAGTTCGCCGACACGCTCCGCGCGTTCAAGACCGGCGACCCCAACGGCAACGGCGAGGCCGACGAGATCCCGTTCTCGGCCGACCCGAATAACCGCAGCTTCGGCCTGTTCGCGGGCTGGTTCGGCGAGAACGCGCACAACCTGGGAAGCTCGCCGTATTACTCGATGGACGGCGACGAGATCGTCTTCCGCGGGAACCGCCCCGCGTTCAAGGCGATGATCGAATACTTCGCCGGGTTGTACGCGGAAGGCCTGATCGATCCCGAAGTCTTCACGCAGGACCTGGAAATGTGGAAATCCAAGGGCAAGCAGAACCTGTACGGCGTATCGCTGGCGTACGGCTCGGGCGACTTCTATGACGCCGACGAGACGCTGCCCAAGAGCGTGAACCGCTATCCGTTCGAGCCGCTGCCCGTGCTTAAGAGCGAGATGAGCGGCGATAACCCGGTGTTCCGCAGGAATGGGTTTGGGGTAACCACGTTCCGCACACAGCTGGCTATAACGGATAAGGCTAAGAACCCGGGGCTGATTATCCGCTGGTTCGACCAGGTGTTTCAGCTGGATAACTCCATTCAGTTCAACGGCGGTCTGCTTGGCGTATCCATGGAGAAGCTGGAGGACGGCACATACAGGGCGCTTGATACGTCCGGCTGGGATGAGGCGACACGCAGGAAGAACGATTGGGGCAACCTGTGGCTGCAGAGCCTGCCCAAGTACATCCCGGCAAACGTGAAGATCGCCCCGGCTGTTGGGCTGGAGCCTGATTATCCCGAGAAGGATATAGCCGACGCGCTCTATGAGCCGTACCTGGAGGCGAGGCCGCTGCCGCAGGTGTGGATGAGCGAAGAGGACAGCCAAAGGATGAGCGTGCTGCAGACAGACATCCGCACGTACATCGACCAGAAGGTCGCCGAGTGGATAAGCGGCGAGAAGGACATCAACGCCGAGTGGGACGCGTATGTGGCGCAGCTTGAGACCATGGGGCTGGCTGAACTGACCGCGATCAAGCAGAAGGGCGTTGACTCGATACCGAAGTAACAACCTGAGGTTGACCGAAGGAAGGGCTGCTAAGGCAGCCCTTCTTATCTGGCGGCGCGCTGGCGGCGCGGGCTTGAAAGGAAGATAGATAATGCGGTATTTCGCCGCTTTTACGTCAGGACTGCAGGATGTCGTCCGGGATATATTGGTTAAAAAGGTTAGGAACGTTAGGATTGTTTCGGTTTTGGACGGGGCTGTTGTGTTTGAGGGCTTGGATGGGATTCGGCTGCCTTGCTTCAATAACCTCTTTGAGGTTATATATACGTGGGAGAATAATAGGAAATCAATAGATTTACTTATGATGGATATGATAAAGTATGGTAAAGGAATAAGCTGTAATGATAAAAGCAGGAGTTTCCGCGTTGTAACATCAGTTGAAAATAGGTTGGTGTCCGTCAATAACAGCGTTAAGGCGCGAATGGAACAGAGGATTCGCCAGGATACCAGATTGAGTTTAGAGAGAAGTGGAGCGGATGAGGAGTATTGGTTCTTAATAAGAAGCGAGAACATGGCCTTCTTTATGCGAAGGATCACGTTCCATAAACCATATGATAAAATTATGCGAAAAGGGGAATTGCATCCAGATATATGCTATTGCATGGCATGGTTGGCTGGTATAAAAGCGGGAGATATAGTTTTGGATCCATTTTGCGGGTATGGGGCGATTCCGGTTTGTGTGAAGAACAACTTTGTTTATGGGCATATGTATGCTTCGGATAAGGATGTAGGGAAGATAAATTATGTAAAAGGAAGGTTTAAGAGGGCGGATAAGGTTGACGTCTTTGGCTGTGATGTTTTTTTGATACAGGAGAAGGTGGAGAGGAGTTCGGTAGACGTCATTATCACGGATCCGCCTTGGGGGGCGTTTGATCGTGAGTACAGCGACTATTATGAGTTTTATGAGCGGGTGTTTCGGCAATTTCTTATGATTCTTAGGGGGAACGCCGTTATTGTGCTGTTGACCGCCAGGAAACAGGAAGTCGAGAGGATTTGTGAAAATTATAGGGCTGTGTTGGGGATTAGGGAGAGTTATAACATACTGGTATCGGGGAAGAAAGCGGCTGTGTACGTGATACGCGTGGAGGAACAAACTACCCTGGCCACGAGGGTCCAGCGTAACGCTGGTCCCTCGTGGCCAGGGTAGGTTGTTCCTCCATGTATCACCCTGCGCCACACACGTTCATGTGCCTCACTCGGTCATGCACTTCCGCTAGTTTCGCGTTGTTAAATCTATCCAATGTGCCAACCAGATAACCCGTGATCCTTCGTATACGCTCGAACGGCGGCCCATCCTTCTCCCTGCGCCCACACCTCGGACACGTATCCCCTATAATACCCGTATACCTGCACACCGGATCCCTATCCAACGGATGATTAACCGACCCATACCCAACCCCCTGCTCCTTCATACATCGCACTACTCTCTCAAACGCCTCCGGGTTCGCCGACGGATCCCCATCCAGCTCCACGTACGTAATATGCCCCCCGTTCGTCAGCGCGTGGTACGGCGCTTCCAGCCTTATCTTTTCAAACGCGCTTATCTCATAATACACCGGCACATGGAACGAATTCGTATAATACACCCTATCGGTCACCCCCTCGATCACCCCAAACCGCTTCCGGTCAATCTCCGCGAACCTCCCGGACAACCCCTCCGCGGGCGTGGCGATCAACGAGAAATTCAGTCCCCTCCTCGCGGCCTCCTCGTCCATTCTCCCGCGCATACGCGCAACTATCTCCAACCCCAGCTTCTGTGACTCCCCCGACTCCCCGTGGTGCTTCCCTGTCAACTGTTTCAGCGCCTCCGCCAGTCCAATAAACCCAAGCGTCAGCGTCCCATGCTTCAACGCTTCTCTCACCTCGTCGTCCGGCCCCAGCTTATCCGAGTCCAGCCAGATCCCATTCCCCATCATAAACGGAAAATTCCTTGCCTTCTTCAGGCATTGTATCTCAAACCTATCGGATAACTGGTCTATTATCAACTCCACCAATTCATCCAGCCTCCGGTAAAACCCTTCGATATCGCCACCGCTCAATATCGCGATACGCGGCAGATTCACCGATGTAAAGCTTAGGTTCCCCCGCCCGGTGACAACCTCGCGCGACGGGTCGAAGCTATTCGCCATTACTCGCGTGCGGCAGCCCATATACGCAACCTCCGACTCAACGGCCCCTTGCCTGTAGTAGACGGCGTTGAACGGCGCGTCCAAAAACGAGAAGTTAGGATACAGCCGCTTCGCGCTGACCTTACACGCCAGCTGGAACAGATCATAGTTCGGATCCCCGGGATTCGCGCTCACGCCGTCCTTAACCTTGAATATCTGTATAGGAAATATGGGAGTCTCCCCGAAACCCAGCCCGGCCTGTGTCGCCAGCAGCACGTTCCTGACGACCATTCTTCCTTCAGGCGACGTATCCGTCCCATAGTTGATGGAGCTGAACGGCACCTGCGCCCCGGCCCTGCTGTGCATTGTGTTCAGGTTATGGATCAACGCCTCCATTGCCTGGAATGTCTCGGTCTCGGTCTCCGCGCCGGCCTGTTTCTTCGCGAACGCCTCGCGCGCCGCCTCTTGTTCCGGGCCGTCGCCCAGCAGTTCGCGGGCCTTATTCAGGTTGACGCTGTAGCGCTTGGCGTACGTCTTACGCACTCCATCGGCCAGCGCGTAATCAAAGTTAGGGATGCTCTGCCCGCCATGCTGGTCGTTTTGGTTGGACTGGATGGCGATGCAGGTTAGCGCGGCGTAGCTGGTTATCCCGTTCGGCTCGCGCAGGAAGCCATGCCCGGTCGAGAACCCGTCCTTAAACAACTTCTGTATGTCAATCTGGCAGCAGGTAGTAGTCAACGTATAAAAGTCAAAGTCGTGGATATGAATGTCGCCGGACTTATGCGCGGCGGCGTGTTCGGGCTTAAGGATATACATCTCGTTGTATATCTTCGCGCCTTCGGAGCCATACTTGAGCATCGCGCCCATGGCGGTGTCTCCGTCGATGTTGGCGTTGTCGCGCTTTAGGTCGCTGTCGTGGGAGGCGCGGCGCGTGATCTCCTCGTACGTGCGCATCAGGCGCGTATTCATTTCCCGGGCGCGGGTGCGCTCGGCGCGGTAGAGGATGTAGCGTTTGGCGGCCTCGGCGAGGTCGGCCTCTATCAGCACCCGCTCCACTATATCTTGTATCGCCTCGACTGTGGGCTTACCCTTCCCGGCCCGCGCGTCCTCCTCGGCGCGGGTGGCGGCCTGTACTGCCAGCTCCAGCGCCAGGCCGGGGTCCGGGGTCCCGGCGGCCTGCAGCGCCTTGAATATCGCGTTGGAAATCTTCTCCAGGTTAAACGGAACCTCGCGGCCGTCGCGCTTGACGATCGTCGTTAGCATACTTACACCGGCGGGGCGTACCCGCGTCCTCTCTGCCTTTGATCCCCGTATTGGTACTATACCGCAATATATTGTGTCTGTCAAGGACTAAGAACACAACATAAGCCGACAACATTCTTCAGGCCCCGCGCGAAAAGCCAGCGGGCGGGGCCGCGTTTTTTTTAAGTTAGCCGACTTAATCATATCGGCAGGCGCCGTCTCATAAGCTTGCCGCGTAAAGGAGTGATTGCGAGTGAAGCTGTCTATCAAGCGCGCGGACCTGGAACGCTTACTAATTGCCGGGGCGGCGGCGCTGGTGCTGCTGTTGGCGGCGATCGGCCCGGCGACCTCGTATCCCGTAGATCAGTTCGCGGTATCCCCCGCAGACATACTGCCCGACACGCCGACGGTCGCGCCGATCGTCGGCCCGGTCCAGAACACGACGGTGTATTACGCCGACGCGGACGGGTTCCTGGTGCCCGTAACCCGGCCGGTCGGCAAGACGGACGGGATCGCCAAGGCCACGCTGTCGATGATGGTCTCCTCCGATGAGAACGACCTGGCGGCGGCGCGGCTGGGCCTGACGACGGTGCTGCCCCGGGAGACGACGTTCGACCTGGACATAGCGGGCGGCAAGGCGCGTATCGACCTGAGCGGCAATGTGCTGAGCATGCCCGACGCGCAGAGCGAGGCGCTGATGGTCAGCTCGGTCGTGCAGACGCTGTGCGAGTTCGACACGGTAGACAGCGTAGAGATACTGGTGGGCGGCCAGAAGCGAAGCAAGCTCACTCACGGCACGGACGTATCGACCGCGCTGACCGGGAACATGCTGAACCTGGAGAGCGTGGACGCCTCCGCGAACATGGCCAACGCGCAGTTGGTTCGGCTGTACTTCCCATCGCAGACCGGGCGCGTACTGGTGCCCGTTACCCGCGCGGTCTTCTCGCCAAGCGACATAAACACGGCGGTGCTGGAGCTGGTGAAGGGGCCGAAGGTCGAGACGGGGCTTAAGAACGCGCTGCCCGCCGACACCGGACTGTTCGATGTAAGCGTAGCCGATGGCGTGGCGACGATCAACTTCTCCGAGGCGTTCGCCAAGATCACGGCGAACAGCGACGGCGGCCAGCAAGCCCTGCGAGCGCTGATGCTCACGTGCATGCAATACCCCGGCGTGAGCCATGTGGAGCTGCTGGTCAACGGCAAACCGTTCTCACCGGCGTCGATGGAGCGGCCCACGTTCATCAACAACGCGGAACAGGTGGCGGCGCAGTTCCCGGACGTGATAGAGATCGACTAACCGTTACCGGCTGTCCGGTACCTCGAAAACATCATCACGACTTGACAAACCCAGTCATTCCTGACAACATGGGAGGCGCGGCGCGCCTCCCTTTTGTTAAGTTTATCGGGGTTCCCCTTATGCGTCGCGGCGGCGTCTCCCCCTAAGGTGGCGGCAAGGGGATGGGTACGTCGCCGCGGCGAAGCTGGGTACATCAACGCGGCGGGTAGGCATCGAAAGGTTTCGATACGCCGTTCCAAGCCCCCTTGCCGCCCGCTGGGGGAGACGCCGCCGAAGCGCAAAGGGGGAACCTCGTTCATACTCCCGCAATAATATTATAGGAGCGCATATATATGATTATAAGCACCGCGCCACGACTAATCCTGGCCACGCGCAACAACGGAAAAGCCCGCGAGATGTCCGCGTTGCTGGGCGGCAGGTTCACGCTGGCAACGCTAACCGAGGCGGGCTTCGACGGCGTCATCGAGGAGAATGGCGACACGTTCGCTATGAACGCGGCGATCAAGGCCGAGACCGTCTGCCGCGCCCTGAAGCTGCCCGTGCTGGCGGACGACTCCGGCCTGGTTGTAGACGCGCTGGACGGTGAGCCGGGCGTATTCTCCGCGCGTTACGCTGGCAGGCATAGCAACGACGCCGCCAACAACACGCTGCTGCTGGAGCGTCTGCGAGGCGTACCCGCGCCCCGGACAGCCCGCTTCGTATGCGCCCTTGCGCTAGCCAAGCCCGGTTCGCCGACGATCATCGCCGAGGGCGCGCGCGAGGGTGAGATCGGCCTCGAGCCGGACGGCGTCGGCGGTTTCGGATACGACCCGCTGTTTTACTATGAAGGCATATCCTTCGCGCGGATGAGCGCGGAACAAAAGAACCGCGTCAGCCACAGGGCGGCGGCGGTTCGGAACCTTGCCGCCCTGCTGGACGCTGGCGCCGATCGGTCCCGCTCCAGACGATAGGCCGGGTTAACCCGGCTGTCCTTAACCCGCCGACGCGCCTTCAGCCGCCAACGCCTGCTCCAGCACGGCCTCGACCTTTTCGCGCGAGGCCGCGCCCTCATGAACCTTGCGCCCTCCCACATAGAACGTGGGCACGTAGTAGTAATCGTACTGGTCCGCCAGCACGGGATCCTTGCGCTCGTCGACGCGCGTGATGGGTATCGCCTGGTACCGCGGATTCTCCGCGAGCAAGTCCTCCAGCCAGCGGTTGGCCTGCTGGCAGTACGGGCAGCTCTCGAAGTGGAAGTATAGGATCTCCCGCACGTAAAACCCGCCTTCTTGTTTTAGGACGACTTCTTCTCGCCGTCCGGCTTAACCACCTGCTTGCCGTCATAGTAGCCGCAGAACTTGCACACGCGGTGCGCCAGGCGCATCTTCTTGCAATGCGGGCATACGACGATGCTGGGCAACTGCAGCTTCCAGTTGGCGCGTCGGCTGCGGCCCCTCGCTTTGGATACTTTTCCCTTTGGCAGCGCCATGGGTTCTCCACCTCCAAGGTCGTTATTAGTTATTATACACGGTTGAATGACCGCTCATTCACGTTTGGGCTCGTGTCCGCAGGGTCCCAGGTTGAGATCCGCGCCGCATACGGGGCACAGTCCCTTACAGTCCTCGCGGCACAGGAATCGGATCGGCAGCCCCAGCGCCAGCGATGTAAACACCGCGTCGGTCAAGTCCACCTCATAGCCCTGAAGCAGCCGACGCTCCGGGTCGTTCGGGTCGGCGTCCGTGCCGAAGACCTCGCGCACCGGGGCCTCTATCGGCTGGACCACGTCGGCCAGGCACCTGGCGCACCTGCTCGACGCCTCCGCGCTGGCCATGCCGCGCACGAACACAGTCCCGCCCCCGCCGACATATGTCCCGTCCGAGCGCGCCCCGCGCACCTCGACCCCGTCAGGGAAGCGGGCGGCCTCGTCGCCCTCGACCGCCAGCGTTATCGAATACGGAAACTGTTCGCCCGGCTGCCGCAACGCGGGGCTCACGTCCAACGTCAAGCGCGTCACTCCCCGTTCAATAATGGATCACGCGGCCAAACATCCGCGCGGCGGTACGTCCTGTTATTATACCGTAACGGGCGGGGGATGTCAACCAGATGTCTATTCATTTACGGGCGTCACAGCCGGAGAATCTCAACTTCGCTCAACCCCGTGACAGCGACAATCAACCTCATTTCGGCGCCCAGCTCACGCATCCGGCGAGCCGTCTCCCGATTGCGCTTCTCTATGCCAAGCTGCATGCCTTCCTCCCAGCCTTCCTCCCGGCCCTCCTCTCGACCTTCCTCCCGGCCTATCACCAACCCCTTCTCCATACCTTCCTCGACCCCGTCTGACCGCCATGCCCACTGCGCGTCTTCCATCGTGAATTGTCCTGTCAACATTCCTATCACCTCCGGCGCGTGTCACAGCCGCAGAATCTCAACTTCGCCCAATCCCGTGACAGCGACAATCAACTTCATTTCGGCTCCCAGCTCACGCATTCGGCGAGCCATCTCCAGATTGCGCCTCTCTATGCCAAGCCGCATGCCGCGCTCCTCGCCAATCTGTATACCGCGCTCCTCACCAAGCTGCATGCCTTCCTCCCGACCTATCACCAACCCCTTCTCCATACCTTCCTCAACCCCGTCTGACCGCCATGCCCACTGCGCGTCTTCCATCGTGAATTGCCCTGTCAACATTCCTATCACCTCCGGTACGCGTCACAGCCGCAGAATCTCAACTTCGCCCAATCCCGTGACAGCGACAATCAACCTCATTTCGGCGCCCAGCTCACGCATCCGGCGAGCCATTTCCCGATTGCGCCTCTCTATGCCAAGCTGCATGCCGCGCTCCTCGCCAATCTGTATACCGCGCTCCTCACCAAGCTGCATGCCTTCCTCCCGACCTTCCTCCCGACCCTCCTCCCGGCCTTCCTCCCGGCCTTCCTCCCGGCCTTCCTCCCGGCCTTCCTCCCGGCCTATCACCAACCCCTTCTCCATACCTTCCTCGACCCCGTCTGACCGCCATGCCCACTGCGCGTCTTCCATCGTGAATTGACCTGTCAACATTCCTATCACCTCCGGCGCGTGTTTCTCCAAATAACTGACCATTATCCCACGCTCTATGCA
>JAISWI010000013.1 GCA_031270865.1 Oscillospiraceae bacterium | reverse complement strand
CCCTCGTGGCAATGTGGGTGGTACGCTTGCGCTCAACCCCTTGACAAACAACCACGAACCGGGTATAATTACCTCAACATAACAGGCCATGAGGGAAAGAGTAACGCGAGGTTATCCCACAGAGAGCGGCCGGCTCCGGAAACGGGGGATTGGGGCATAGCCCCAATCACGGTGAGAGGCGCGGGACATAGGCGCGTGAATACACCCCTCGTCGGCGTTATCCAACGTCGGCAGCCCCGCCCTGACCCGCCAAGCGGTGTAGGCGGCGGCGTGAGACGCGCGTTAAGCGTCGGGCGCGTATAACGGCATAACAGCCGTACGCGCCGTGAGGCCGCGCTTCAGCCGCGCGGCAAACGCGGGTGGTACCGCGGGTTCGCCCGCCCCGCGAGGCAGGAATGTCTCGCGGGGCGGGCTTTTCCGGTTTATTCAACAAAAAATGGGGGGATGGTCTGATATGCCTATCACATGTTTCCTGGAATCGAACGCGCGGCAATGGCCTGACGACGCCGCGTTGGTGGAGATCAACCCGTCGCTGGCGCGGTCGGCGTCCGACTGGCGCGAGTTCTCGCTGGTCGAGACCGCGGCGGAGCCTGGTTACCGCAAGGAACTGACTTGGCGAGAGTTCGATGACCGCGCGAACCAGATCGCCAACCTTCTGCTGTCCGCTGGCGTCAAGCGCGGCGATAAGGTCGCGCTGCTGCTGATGAACTGCCTGGAGTGGCTGCCCATCTACTTCGGGATACTCAAGGCTGGCGCTTTAGCGGTACCGATGAATTTCCGGTATACCGCGCCGGAGATAGAGTACTGCCTGAAGCTTGCGGACTGCGGCGCGTTGGTGTTCGGGCCGGAGTTCATCGAGCGCGTGGGCTCGCTGCCGGAATCGTCGCGCCCCGGGCTGGTGTGGTTTGCCGGGAATGAGCGGCTCATGTTCGCGCGGGACATGGAGCGCGAGGCGGACGCGATGCCGGTATCCAACCCGGACGTCCCGCTGTCCGACGATGACAACGCCGCGATATACTTCTCATCCGGGACGACGGGTTTCCCCAAGGCGATACTCCACGACCATGGAGCGTTGGTCTTCTCGTGCGAGGTGGAGCGGGCGCACCATGGCCAGACGCGCGGAGACGTGTTCCTGTGCATCCCGCCGCTGTACCACACGGGCGCTAAGATGCATTGGTTCGGGAGCCTGGTAACCGGGGGACGAGCGGTTCTGCTGCGCGGTGTCCAGCCCGAGTGGATACTGAAGGCCGCGTCCGACGAGCGCGTGAGCATCGTCTGGCTGTTGGTGCCGTGGGCGCAGGACATACTGGACGCGGTTGAGCGTGGCGATGTGAGGCTTGCGGACTACGACCTGTCCGCGTGGCGGCTGATGCACATCGGGGCGCAGCCCGTGCCGCCCAGCCTGATCAAACGCTGGCGGGCGCTGTTCCCGAACCATGATTATGACACCAACTACGGGTTATCCGAGTCGATCGGTCCGGGCGCGGTGCATCTGGGCGTTGAGAACCTGCGCAAGGTTGGGGCCATCGGCGTTGCCGGGGCGGGCTGGCGGGCGATGGTTGTCGATGAGCGCGGCGCGGAGACCGCCGTCGACGAGGTCGGCGAGCTTATCGTATCCGGGCGCGGAGTGATGAAGGAATACTATAAGGATCCCGCCGCGACCGCGGCCGCGCTGAAGGATGGCTGGCTCTACACGGGCGACATGGCCAAGCGCGACGCCGACGGGTTCATCTGGCTGGTGGACCGCAAGAAGGATGTAATCATCACCGGCGGCGAGAACCTGTACCCAGTGCAGATTGAGGACTTCCTGCGCGGTATGGACAAAATCAAGGATGTCGCGGTGATCGGATTGCCTGACAAGCGTTTGGGCGAGATCGCGGCGGCGATAATCGAGGCGAAGCCGGGCGCGGCGCTGACCGAGGCGGAGGTAGAATCATACTGCCATGGCCTGCCGCGCTACAAGCGTCCACGCAGGATAATATTCGACAGTGTTCCGCGCAACCTCACCGGGAAGATCGAGAAGCCGAAGCTGAGGGAACGATACCGCGCCGCGAGATTGGTTGAGTCGGAGACGACCCGTTGAGTTTGGTTTCTGGCGATTGTGGGGGATTCGCGTAGATTCGTCTACAGCGTGATGGGGGATTCGCGTCGCGCCTATCCCCCGTCGCAATGACGTTCCAACCTCCTTGTCGCCCCTTTAGCAGGAGATGCCGCCGCAGGCGGCAGAGGGGGCAATCGCAGCGACAGAGTACGCAAGGGGATTCGCGCCGCCCCTCTGTCGCTTCGGCGACATCTCCCCCTAGGGGGGCGACAAAGGAGTTAGAACGCCGCCGCCGCGGGGTTGTTACACCGCTACGGGTAATGTCGCCTCCCATCACGCCTGATTCATTTCCGCGTTTTCCAACAAATTCCGGCACGCGTATAATACGCCGATCCCTATCGGCAGCTCCGCCGCCAGTATCGCGACGAACATCGTCCCCGCCTCCGAGAATATCACAACGCCGTTAACCATCAGCGCGACGCCCAGCGCGATCCCCGGCGCGATCATCACAAACAACATCACAAAGTATAACGTCACCTGCAGCCACTTCACTATGATATGGCTCCATAACCGATCAACAAGCAGATGCGTCGATATCAACAGCAGCGAGAACGTCATTCGCAGCGCTATCATAAGTATTATAGTTACTATGTGCATCCGCAGTATAACCCCGCATATGGCCCACGTCAGCGCGGATTCTATCGCCTGCTGCCGGAAAACCTGGCTCAGGCACGCCAGCAGTTTCCGGAACGGCGGCTCCGGAGTCAGATAGATATATGGCAGTAACAACTCGCGTACCCAGCGGTCGAACATGCTGAATAACATCTGCATATAAAGGCCAAGCGCCAGAACCGTTATGACACCCGCCTCGGCCTCATCCAACCCGCGCATGAACAACGAAACCAGTACCATCGCCGCCATCAATGTCCACGACATCGGGCTGAACAGCAAGGCCCGGCCGCGGTTATCCTCCAGCCTCTGCTTGTACGCGAACGCCCGCGCCCCCATACCGCCCAACGCGCCGTCGCGCTCGCGCAGCTTGACGTTTTTCCGGGTGGCCTCGGGCATCCTGCCGTCGCGCTGGTTCTGTTTCTGGAGCGCGGCGGTCTCAGTGACCTGCAGCACATCCTCATAATAATCCGGCTGCGCGTGGTTGAGGAACAGTATCAGCCCGGTAACGCCAGCGCCCGCGCCCAGCAATCCCAACAGGCCGGACATCTCTCCAGCCATCAGCCGCGACGCGCCCCACGCCAGCCAGCCCGCGAACGGGAACAGGCCCAGCGACACAATCCCAGCCGCCGACACGAGCGAGGCCGCCATCGGCTCATGGTTAACCAGCGCGGAGGCTATCCGGATCAACGACGGCAGGATGAACAGCCCGCATACACCCATGAACACAGGCCTGGCAACCTTCCGCCTCGACGCGCCGACACTGGTCGCGGCGTAGATGGTCATGGCCGCGATGTTCGCTGTGAATATCGTCAGGCTGTAGCCCAGCAGTATCAGCAGCATCCCGCCGATCGTCACGGCGTACTGCCCGTGCATCGTCGCGTATTGGTATAATATGAATACTCCTATAACCACCGACGTGCCCAGCTGCTGCGTCAGCCCGTAGACCAGTATCCTCACCGGGGATACCGGCGCGGGGAACAGCATGTTCACATCCGCCATGGAGAAGAACGTCGCGCCTTTCGATAATCCCGAGTAAGCTATCATGATGAATATCATCATGTAGAATACCTTGATGATGGCCGCAAGCTCCGCGCGGTCCCGGACCGCCGGCGCCTCGGACCGCGCCATCCCGCCAGCCCACACCACGAATATTAACAACCCCGCCGCCAAAACCGTGACGATCAGCTTGCCGGGACTGCGGACGAACGAGCGCAGCTGGTTCTTCATCTTGGTGAGCAGCAGTCCGGTCAACACGCCCATCTCACGCGCCCTCCGTAATCGCGAAGAACTTCTCCATAAGGCTGGCCTGGTCAGCGGCCTCGATCGTCGCCGCGAGCTTCCCGCGCATGAGTATATGCGCGGTGTCCCACAGCCCTTCCACGCTCTCTATCATGTGCGTGCTGATCAGCATCGCGCATCCAGCCGCGCGAAGCTCGCCGAACCACGCCTTCAGCTCCTTGATCGCGCGCGGGTCCAGCCCCACCAGCGGCTCGTCGAATATGATAAGCCGGGGCTCATGCGTCAACGCGCAGAGTATGGATACCTTCTGCTGCATCCCCTTGGACAGCTCCTTGCCCATCTTGTCCTTATGTTCCCATAACTCAAACCGCTCCAGCCGCGCCTGGTCCTGCCCGTGGTCCAGCGGCATTCGGTACGCGCGGCGTATGAACTCCAGGTGCTCGCGCACGGTCAGCAGGTCGTACACGGCGGGCATCTCCGGCACGTAGCCCAGCGCGCGTTTGGCCTCCAGCGTCTTGTTGCCGTATCCGCCTATGATCACCTCGCCCTCGAAGCGCAGCAGTCCCGCCACGCACTTGATCAGCGTGGACTTGCCCGCGCCGTTGGGACCCAGCATGACCGTTATCCGCCCAGGCTCGGCGTTAAGGCTGACCGCGTCGTTGGCAAGCGTCTTGCCGTATCGCTTGGTGACGTTGCTCACTTGAAGCATATATGTTATGATAACCTCCTTGTCCATGTCGCGGGCGCGATCCAGTTACAACTAATTTTACCATAATCCGTCGGTTTTGTAAAGCCTCCGCGCCCCGGATACCGCCCGGCCTGCATACATGCCAACGCATACTAATGCATATTGTAACATATGATTATACATTTCCCCCGCCCAAACCGTTGACAACGGGCGGCTTTGATGATATAATGAGCGAAAACCGTTAGGAGGGATTTCATGATGAATAATAGACGCGTTTGCGCAATCCTGCTCACGCTCGCGCTGGCGTGCTCGCTGCCGTTCGCGGCTCTGGCTGAGACGCGGTTGGACAAGGTGCTCTCTTCAGGCAAGCTGACCGTCGCCACCAGCCCGGACTTCGCGCCCTCGGAGTTCATCGACCCGACGAAGACGGGGCAGGAGGCCATCGTTGGCCGCGAGATGCTGCTGGCCCGCTATATCGCGGCGGAGCTGGGCGTGGAGCTGGTCATCGAGTCGATGGACTTCTCCGCCGTGCAGGGCGCGGTCGCGCAGGCGAAGGTGGACCTGGGCATATCGGGCTTCTCGCCGACCCCCGAACGCGCGGAATCTATGGAGCTTTCCGACTCCTACACGTTCGAGGAAGTCGAGCATGAACAGGGCTTCCTAGTGCTGAAGGCCGACATCGATAAGTACGCCGCGCTGGAGGACTTCGCTGGCAAGAAGATCGCCGCGCAGAACGGATCGCTTCAGCAGACCCTCGTGACCACCCAGACCCCGGACGCGAAGATCGAGCTTATCACCAGCCTGAACGACGCGGTCATGATGCTCATCACCGGGAAGGTGGACGCCTTGGCCACGGCGGTCACGGTGGGCGAGGAGTTCGCGGCCAACTACCCCGACATCCAGATAGCGAACACCTACTTCGATTACAGGAGCCCGGGCAACGTCGTAATGGCCACGAAAGGCGAAGTGGAGCTTATCGCCAAGGTCAACGAGATCATCGCCAAGGCGGTTGAGGAAGGCAAGATGGAGCAGTGGGTTGAGGAGATCGCCGAGCTGACCGAGAGCCTGGCCATAAACTCCGAGGAGTGAGTTAAAGCGTTCGGACGCCCTCCTAACAAATCGGCAGGAGGGCGTTTTTAATATTGGAAGGGGGGCCGCCCATGTGTCGGTAGTGATCCAGAATACCGGGAAGGTGCTGCAGCGGTATGGGTACCTGTTCCTCGACGGGGTGAAGTATACCCTGCTGTTGTCGGTGATAACCGTGTTCTTCGGCAGCATACTGGGTTCGCTGCTGTGCATGGCGCGTAAGGCGCGGATCATGCCGCTGCGCTGGATCGCGACCGCGTATGTCGAGCTGATACGCGGCACGCCCGTGCTGCTGCAGCTATACTTCTTCTACTTCCTGCTGCCGGAGGTACTGCCGTTCCTGGACGACAAGTTCCTTTGCATCTCCATCGCGCTGGTGTTCAACTCCGCGGCGTACGTCAGCGAGATCATCCGAGCGGGGATACAGGCGGTCGACCGCGGCCAGACGGAGGCCGCGCGGTCGCTGGGCATGGGCGGCGGGCAGACCATGCTCAGGATCATACTGCCCCAGGCCGTCAAGAACATACTGCCCGCGCTGTGCAACGAGTTCGTCATGGTGATCAAGGAGACCAGCCTGGCCTCCACGTTCTTCATCGGCGACCTTATGACCCAGTACCGCGTGATATCCGGCGCGTTGTATCTGGTGATAGAGCCGCTGCTCGTGGCCGGGGCGATATACTTCATACTCACGTTTACATTGAGCAAGTGTATCGCCGCGCTGGAGAGGAGGCTGAAGGCCGGTGACTGACCATAATCATACGGGAAACGCGGGGATCGGCGAGCCGCTCATCGTGGTGGAGGGTTTGCGCAAGAACTTCGGCAAGCTGGAGGTGCTGCGCGGGATAAACGAGACGGTGCGCCGGGGCGAGGTCGTCGCGGTGATCGGGCCGTCCGGCTCGGGCAAGAGCACGTTCCTGCGCTGCCTGAACATGCTGGAACAGCCGGACGCGGGCCGGGTAATCTTCCAAGGCGTTGAGATTACCAAACCCGGCGTCGACGTGAACCTGCACCGCCAGCGGATCGGGATGGTGTTCCAGCTGTTCAACATATTCCCACACCTTACCGTGCTGCAAAACATCATGATCGCGCCCTCGCTGGTGAGGAAGCTGCCCAAGGCGGAGGCGGAGCGGCAGGCGCAGGCGTTGCTGGAGCGCGTAGGGCTGCAGGATAAGCGCGACGAGCACCCCAGCAGGCTGTCTGGCGGGCAGAAGCAGCGTCTGGCGATAGTCAGGGCGCTGGCGATGGAGCCGGACGTGATGCTCTTTGACGAGCCGACCAGCGCGCTTGATCCAGAGATGGTGCGCGAGGTGCTGGACGTGATAAAGGACCTCGTTCGCGGCGGCATGACCAGCGTGATAGTCACCCATGAGATGGGTTTCGCGCGAGAGATATCCAGCCGCGTGCTGTTCATCGACGAGGGGTTGATAGAGGAATCAGGCGCGCCCCAGGAGGTGTTCGGCAACCCGAAGAGCCAGCGCGCGCGGGAATTTTTGAGTAAGGTTCTATATTAGTGATGGGGTATTGACTCTATCCATCGCCAGGTACGGGACGCGCCGTCCAGTCCTCGCCCGCAGTGGCGTTCCCCCCATAGTCTCCCCCCGGGGGAATGCCACTACAGCGGCAGAGGGGAAACTCATACTACACTAACAATGAGGTGAAGATATTGGCAAATATTCACAAATCGGCCGCTCTCGCGGCGGTGGACGCCCACGCGCCGACCATCCTCTCCGTCAGCGACCAGATATGGGAATTCGCGGAGCTGTCGCTGCTGGAGCGCAAGTCCGCCGCGCTGTACGCTGATACGCTGCGGCGCTTAGGTTTCGAGGTCGAGGAGGGGCTAGGCGGGATAGAGACCGCCTTCTCCGGGTCCTTCGGGAAGGGTAAACCGGTCATAGGCTTCCTCGCGGAGTTCGACGCGCTGTCCGGGCTGTCACAGGAGGGATGCTCGGCGGAGCGCAGGCCGCTGGTCGAGGGCGGGCACGGCCACGGCTGCGGGCACAACCTGCTAGGCGCCGGGGCGTTAGCGGCGGCTGTCGCGGTCAAGCGGTATCTGGAAGATACCGGCAAACCCGGCACTGTCATATTCTACGGCTGCCCAGGCGAGGAGGGCGTGGCTAGCAAGGCGTTCCTCGCGCGTGACGGCGTGTGGAGGAAGCTCGACGCCGCGCTGACATGGCATCCCGGTACGGCCAACCAGGTGGCCAGCGGCAGCTGCATAGCCAGCCTGCAGTATGAGTACCGCTTCACTGGAACGGCCTCGCACGCGGCGGCCGCGCCGCACATGGGACGCTCCGCGCTGGACGCCGTCGAGTTAATGAACCTCGGCGTTCAGTTCCTGCGCGAGCACATGCCGTCGACCGCGCGTATCCATTACTCGATCACCGACGCGGGCGGCGACTCGCCCAACGTCGTCCAGCCCGGCGCGACGGTGTTATACATGATCCGCGACCATAAGGTGAGCGAGGCGATACGCCTCAAGGAGCGGGTGGACAGGATCGCGCAAGGCGCGGCGTTGATGACGGACACGCGGTACGCCTCACAGTTCGTCGACGGCACGGCGGAGACGATCCCCAACGAGCCGCTGGAAAAGTTATTATATAAGAATTTCTCGGAGATCGGCGTTCCGCAGGCCACGGAGGAGGAGTTGGAGTTCGCGCAAAAGCTTCGCGGGACGATGGATATCAATCCAGCCGCGATCATTGACGAGATGTCCGGCGGCGACGACGCGCTTGAGGATATCATCCGCGAGAAGTCGGACGGCGCGAGCCGCGCGTATAACGATTTCCTCATACCGTACAAGTTCAGCAAGCGCGTCCACATGGGCTCGACCGACGTGGGCGACGTGAGTTTCCAGACGCCCACCGCGCAGATCCGGTGCGCCGCCGTGCCGTCGGGCACGCCGGGGCATTCGTGGCAGGAGGTGAGCTGCGGGGTGTCCAGCATGGCGCATAAGGCCGTGCTGCTCGCGGGGAAGGTCCTCGCGGGCGCGGGCATCGACCTGATTGATGAGCCAGGGCTGCTGGACGACGCGCGGGCGGCGTTCGCGGGCGCGACCCGCGATGGATACCATTGCCCAATTCCGGCAGACGCGCAGGCCAGACCGCAGAATCTAAAGGGGTGAGGGGTTGAGGACGCGCCCGCTGCCGCTTAGACAGTGGGCGCGTTCCTGTCCGCGCGAATAAAAAATCCCCAACTTCCTAAAATCCTGATGCTTTCCTGATAAACGTACTGTACAATACCATTAACGCCGAATCAACGCAGGCGCATAATGGCCAGAATACTCGCTGTGGACGTCGAGCCGGACATACTCGCGCTCCTGTGGAACGCGCTTGAGCTAGACGGACACTCGCTCACCGCTGTTGCCTATTGTGTTCGCTAATATCAATACCATAGTGTAATATTAGTAAACGTTAAATAATTGCAGATGTTTTATAACAACATCCTTGCTTCCAATCAGATATTTCTTTAGGTTGATCTCTACAATACAGTATATATTTGTGAGCGGAACCATTTTTGTAAATATAGACCAATTTTACGCGCGTTCTCTTTTTGATGATATGAGTCACGTCATAAAAATCCCCCGATACTTTTAATATAATAGCGCTTCGTCCTTGCAGGAAAATCAGAGCGTGAGGTCGAAGTTTACTATAGTAAACTTCGAAAGCGCTGAAATTTCCCGCAAGCCGCTTACGCGGCGCGCTGACGCATATCGCGAAAGCCAGGGTAGCGTATGATTCTACCGAAGCTCCGTGACAAACGATTTATTACAATCCGCAGGGGTGGCGCGCTGACAGACGATGACCACCATCTGTTAGCTCTTTGGGCGGCGGACTGCGCGGAACATGCCCTCCCGATTTTCGAGGCAGTGTGTCCCACTGACGACCGCCCTCGCCAAGCTATAGAAGCGGCGCGCGCCTGGGCTGAGGGAATGATGAAGGCAGGACAGGCTAAGGACGCCGCTGGCGCCGCGCAAGACGCCGCGAGGGATGTAAAGGGCGTATCGGAGGCCGCGCGAATGGCCGCGCTTGCCGCGGGCCAGGCGGCGGTGGTGGCTCATGTGGCCGCGCACGAGTTGGGCGCGGCGGCTTACGCGATCCGGGCTATGATGGAAGCGGCGCCAAGGCCTGAACGTGAATCCGCGCGTCTCGCCGAAAACGAATGGCAAAGAGGCAGGCTTCCCGAACGTATTCGCGAACTGGCGCTTGACGACCAACGCTTGAGGAACGGCGTTTGCTGGTCTGTTTTCGTTAACGTGTCATAAGCTGTAATGAGCGATGAGCAAAGGAGAATTTGGTTATGAGCAAGAAACTGGTAGCTTTCTTTTCGGCGAGTGGAGTTACCCGCAGGGTTGCGGAGGCGTTGGCGGGGGCGATAGGCGCCGATTTGTATGAGATCAAGCCGAAGATCACGTACACGGAAGCCGACCTGGACTGGCGGAACGAGAAGTCGCGCAGTACGGTTGAGATGCGCGACAAATCCTCGCGCCCGGCGATTGCGGACAAGGACGTGAACGTCGGAGCGTATGACGCGGTGTTCGTTGGTTTTCCGATATGGTGGTATGTCGCGCCGACCATCGTCAACACATTCCTCGAGAGCTATGACTTCGCGGGAAAGACCATCGTGCCGTTCGCCACGTCCGGCGGCAGCGGATTCGGCGAGACGGTGGCGAACCTGAAACCCAGCGTCGCGGCTTCCACAGCCATCACCGACGGAAAGATGCTGAACGGCAGGCAGACGAAGGAAAGCCTGGCGGCATGGGCGCAGAGCATTGTGCTTTGAAAGATAAAACGCATAGCAGAACGGTTATGACGCGTATCGCGATGAGCGATACGCGTTAGGGAGGGATAGACTACGCAAAAGGCCGTGATTATTGGCGGCGCGGCGGCCTCACGAGCCTCCCCGCCGCGCCCGCAGTCCATCATTCACCCGCCAGCAGCCCAGCCACGTCCTGGCGGTACGCGCTGGCCGCCGGGAGCGCCGCGCCCACCGCGCCAATAGCCGCGTATGCCGCGAGTATGTACAACTCCTGAACCGAGAACGACGCGGGGACATACACCGCCATCACCCGACGCAGGTACAGCCCAATGAAGCCCGACACCAGATGCCCGAACAGCAGCCCCAGCGGAGCGGATACCAGCATCACCATCGCGCTCTCGGTCACGACCATCCTAAGGAGGGTCGAGCGGCCCGCGCCCAACGCGCGGAATATCGCGTTCTCCTTGCGCCTGTTCAGGACCGACCAGTACAGCGAGAGTATCACCGTCGCGAATCCCAGCGCGGCCACGGCGTATGATACTAGCCGCAAGGCCTCCTCGCCCCTGCCGATCACGCCGAACAGGTCTCCGGCCACCTCGCCCGGGAATACGCCCTGCGCCTCGGAACCGGTATTCAGCTCCTGGTACATGGACATAAGCCCGACGTAATCCCACGGCGTGACTATGAACGCGGAGACGCCGCGCTCCCCGCCGCCGTGGATATCCCAAAACGTTTCGATTGAGGCGAACATGCCCAGATCGTACGGGCGGCGCATCGGTTTGAGCGCGCCAACCACCGTGTATATATGGTTGTTGTGTACGCGGCTGGCGGCCAACTCCTCGTCAAGGATATCCGACATGCCGTGCGACGCCTTGACCGTGTCGCCGACGGCGAGTCCCAACCGCCTCGCCGCTTCCGATCCAACCACCAGCTCATACTTATCCTGGAAGAACCGGCCTTCCTGTATCTGGAAAATCTCCGGCTCACGCTCCGAGGGCCGAAGAGTGAACAACGCCTCGCTCGAGCCGACGATCCAGGATCCGCGGTAGCTGTCGCCGAACGCCAGCGGGATTATCCGCCGCGCCCGCCCGTCGTTCATGTACCGCTCGTACACCGCCTGATCCACATTCCCAACGGGAGTATCCCGCAGGAATACAGCGTTAAGCGCCAGCTGCGCCGCGCTGCCCTTCGCGCCGACGATCATGTCAAACGGCATCGACGCGTATACCACGCTGTCCTTCAGCGAGTCGGCGGCCAGTGTCACCGCGATGGTCATGCTGATCGCTAGCGCGGCCACAAGCGTGGTCAGCGCGTACTGCCGGAGCCGCTTGGTTATATATTTAAACGATATACTCATCAGCATGCCGCCTCGCCCTCCATCGCCGACATGTCGTCCAGGTCGATCACGCGCGTGAAGCCGGACAGCGCGTCCCTGTCGTGGGTGGCCAGCAACAGTGTCAGGCGGTTCTCTTCGTTCGCGCGGTATAATAGCCGCAGTATGATATCCTTGTTGCGCGGGTCGAGGTTGGCTGTCGGCTCGTCGGCGATTAGTATTGGGGGATCGTTGGCCAGCGCCCGCGCCACGCATACCCGCTGCTGTTCGCCGCCGCTTAGCTGGCCCGGCATGTGATGGAGCCGCCCGCCAAGCCCCACGCTCTCCAGCAGGAAATCAGCGCGTTCGCCCATCATCCGGCGGGACATCGCGCCGCCAGCGAACAGCATCGCCGCCGTTACGTTCTCCTTCGCCGTCAGGTATGGGATCAAGTGGAAGAATTGGAATATACAGCCAACGTTCCTCGCGCGGAACAGGTCGCGCTTTGGTTCGCCCAGCGTGTCCAGCCGCGCGCCGTTGACCATGACCTCGCCGCCGCTGGGCGTGAGTATGCCGGAGATGACGTGAAGCAGGGTCGTCTTGCCCGATCCGCTGCGGCCGCGTATGCCCGCCCTTTCCCCGGCGAGGATGGACAGTCGGTCCACGCGCAGCGCCTCGACCATCGCGCCGGAGCCGGACGAGCGGTATACCTTGCGGACGTTCGTCAGGCGAATCATCTCATCCATATAACTATCACTCCAACATATCGACTCGATCAGCGACGATGCGTACCTGGCTGACGAAACCCGTTACCGGATCGGTATGGCTGCCGACCTCCAGCGCGCCCGTCACCTGGATGGGCGCGGTGGTGGGACTGGCCAACGCGCCATCCTTCAGGTAGACCAGCACGATGTCGGCGGGCCAGCTGGCGTCCGTGTCGCAGAACGGGCAGACGGACATGGGCTGCGCCGTCAACACGAAGAAGTCGAGCGCGGGCTTCAGCGGCGGAGCCATGAATCCCTTCATTGACACCACGCTTCCGGCCAGCGATCTCAGTTTTTCCGAGAAGGCCAGCCCGCGCGACGTGCTTCCGGCGTACAGGTCGGAGAACCTCAGCGCTTCCGGAGCCGCCGCGCGGGGATCCCGTCCCGACGAATCGGCGGCGGGATCCAGGGCCGCGCATCCGGCCAGCGCCATGGCAAGTCCCAGGCAGAGCGCGGCCATCAGGGGAACCGCCCTGCGCTTTCCGGCGTCCGGCATGGCTACTTACCGAATTCCAGCGGGTTCAGGCCCAGCGCGTTGACCATCGCGAAGAATACCTCCGTGTTGTCGGTCAGCGTCTTGTTGAAGTAGGATGAGCCGGCGCCGTACGCGGTCAGCGTCACATCGTCGGCGGAGTGGACCTCCTGCGGCTGTTCGGGCGTGAGGTTCCCGGCGATCAGCAGCGCGTCCTCCGCGCGCCCATTGGCGTTCGCCACGGCCACGTCGTCCACGATAACGGCGGGCGCGCTCGGCACCGCGTGATAGCGGAAGTCCTCGTAGTAGGAGGGATGGTTGCCCCAGCCGATAGCCAGCGTGATGTCGGGGCTGATCACGTCCGGGAAGCCGTCGCCGTCCTCGTCGGCGTATGTGGGGAACTTCGCGTTCTCGTACACGCCCAGCCCTTCCAGGCCCGGCTTGGATGTGTCGATGGTGCCGTAGACGGAGATTGAGTGGCTGTGGTCGGCGACGACTATAACCAGCGTGTCGTCGTTGATGTCGGCGAAGTCCTTCGCGATGCCGACGGCCTGGTCAAACTCGATCGTGTCGACGACAGCGCGTTCCCAGTCCATCGCGTGCTCCTGCTTGTCGATCAACGCGCCCTCGACCATCAGGAAGAATCCTTCCTCGTTCTGGCTTAATACGTCTATCGCGGCCTTGGTCATCGCCATGAGCGAGGGCTGGTCGTCGAACCCCTTCAGTATGTCGGGGGATTTCTCAATGAACTTATCGACATACGGCGACATGTTGCCGCTGTTGAACAAGCCCAGCAGCCGCGAGGCCGAGGCGGTATCGACGGCGGCAAGCTCCGTGGCGCTGCCGACGAACGCGTAGCCCTCGCCCTCGAAGTCCGCTATCAGGTCGCGCTCGTCCGCGCGCTTGGAACCCGTCGTCGTCGACGGCCAGAACCACCACGCTCCGCCGCCCAGTATGACGTCGGGACGCTGGCCTTCAAGGAACATCTGGTCCGCGATCGCCTGCATGTTCGACCGCTTAAGTATGTGGGTGAACATCGCCGACGGGGTGGCGTCGGTGATCTCCGATGTGGATACTATACCGGTGGACATGCCGGCGCGCTTGGCCAGCTCGATGATGTTCTCCACCTTCGCCCCAACCTGGTCGTCGACGTTGGGGTTGTAGGTATACACGCCCATCGCGTTGTTGGCGGTCTTGTGGCCTGTCGCGTAGGCGGACGCGCTGTTCGCGGAGTCCGTCACCAGCGCGGCAATGCCGGATGTGGTGACCAGCGTTGCCACGTCCATCACGTCCATGTTCAGGTAGCCGTTGAAGCGGCCCTCCGTCAGGTTTTTGGACATGATACGCGCGGCTGTGCGCGTGGGCTGGGCCAGCCCGTCGCCGATCATCAGGATGACGTTCCTGGCCTTCTTCTCACCCGCCTCCAGCACTGTGTAGGCGACGGTCTTCTCCGTCGTTATCCCGTTGACATTCGCCGACACGGAGACCTCCACCGCGCCGGGCCGCGTGAATGTCACGCCTTCCCACATCGCGTAGGTTCCGTCCTCGGGCGTTATGCCCTCGCTGGTAGCCGCGCCGAACACATCGACGGCGGGGACGCCGTCCAGCGTGACGGCGACGTCATCAGCCGTCCCGCCGCTGTAGTTGACCTCAACCTTGAAATCCACGACCGCGCCCGCCAGGATCGTCGCGCGGTCCACCGGGAAAATCCGGATGGACGGCGACGCGTCCTCGGCCAGCGACGCGCCCTGTGCCCCGGCCGCCATCATGACCGCCAGCGCAAGCGAGAGGATCTTCGAGAGTTTTCGCATTCTTTCTTCCTCCATACATATCTAGCATCCTCGGACATTGTAGCCGCCGCGTGTAAAGGCGGCATGCCCGATCCCGTTAAATGCGTTGGAGGGGATTGTTAACTTTGGGGGGGGGTAAGGGTTCGCGCGGCGCGTCTCCGCCATGGCCAGTATAGGAATTGACATAATACGCTTAATCTGGTATATTAACAGTGGAATATGAAATCGACCCGGAAGGAGCTGGTTATGATGAAGAAACTGTTTGCGATACTGCTGGCGCTGGCGCTGTCCGCTTCATGCGCGGCAGCGCTGGCCGATACCGCCGCGCTGCCGACCCTGACGCCCGGCAAGCTTACCATCGGCACGGGAGAGCCCGCGTGGGAGCCGTGGGTGCTGGACGACGCGCCGGAGAGCGGCGAGGGCTTCGAGGCGGCGCTGGCGTACGCGGTGGCCGAGCGGCTGGGATTCGCGAAGGAGGACGTGGCATGGGTCCGCGCCCAATTCGAGGAAGCGATCCAGCCCGGCCCGAAAGGTTTCGATTTCAACCTGCAGCAGTACTCCGTGACCGAGGAGCGCAAGGTCGCGGTGGACTTCTCTACCGTGTACTATAAGGAACCGCTGGCCGTCGTCGTCAAGGCGGACGGGCCGTTCGCCAGCGCCGCGAGCGTCGCGGATCTTAAAGAAGCGGTGTTCGGCGCGGCGTCGGGCGACATCGCGGTGACATTCACGCGGGATAACATCAATCCAACCAAACAGGTTCAGGTGTTCAACGACCTGGCGGCCGTGGCGCAGGCGCTCAACGCGGGCCAGATCGACGCGATGGTGGCCGGGGTCACGACCGCCGACTACCTCACGTACGACCAGGTGGAGAACGGCATAGTGGTGGGCATACTCGCGGGCAGCGAGGACGTGACCGACGGCCTCGCGCTGGTGCTGGACAAGGACTCGCCGCTGACCGCCGCCGTGTCGGAGGCCGTGGACTCGCTGCTGGCCGACGGAACGATCGACGCGCTGAAGGCGCTGTGGCTCGGTCAGTACGACGTTCCCGTTCTAGAGTGAGGCGTTACGGAACCCGTTAGCGCGATCGAACAGGGGCGCAGGGCGTACAGGCGCAAGCAGTCTGTACGCTCCGCGCTGGTCTCGTGCGCGAGTCTTATCGTGTTCGCGGCGGCGGTTTACTTCACGCTGGCGCGGTCGGAGGGCTGGGCCCGCGTGCGCGAGACGTTCTTCTCGCCGCGGTATTTCGTCGAGGCGCTGCCCGTCGTGGCGCGTGGTTTGCTGATGAACCTGCGCGTTCTGGCGGTCGCCTCGCTGGGCGTGGCGGCGCTGGCGACGCTGCTCGCGCTGACGCGAACGACGATCAGCCCGGTGCTATTCCCGTTACGCGCGTTGGCGACGGTGTATACCGACGCGTTCCGGGGCATGCCGATGATTATTGTATTATATTTGATTGGCTTCGGGATACCGGGGCTGCGGATATTCGGGCGCATTGACTCGACAATATTAGGCACCATCGCGGTCATACTGGTGTATTCGGCGTACGTGGCGGAGGTCATACGCGCGGGGATCGAGGCGGTGCACCCGTCGCAGCGGGCGGCGGCGCGGTCGCTGGGGCTTTCGCACGCGCAGACGATGCGCGTCGTCGTGCTGCCCCAGGCCGTCCGCAAGGTTGTGCCCGCGCTGATGAACGACTTCGTCGCGATGCAGAAGGACGTAGGGCTGGTCTCGGTGCTGGGCGCGATAGACGCGGTGCGCTCTGCGCAGATTCTGGTTTCGAAGAGCTACAACTTTACCCCGTACGTGGCGTCCGGCCTGCTGTTTATATTGATGAGCCTGCCGTTCATCCACCTGACGGACTGGTATGCCGCGCGTCTGAAGCGCCGCGAGCAGGCGGGCGGCGTGGTATGATGATATATGGATGAGTCGCCGCTGTTGAGGTTCGAGCGCGCGCGCAAGTCGTTCGGCAGGAACGAGGTGCTGCGCGGCGTTACGCTGGACGTAACGCGCCATACCGTCGTGGTGTGTATCGGCGCGTCCGGCTCGGGCAAGTCGACGCTGCTGCGCTGCGCGAACCTGCTGGAGACGGTCACCGACGGGCAAATCTTCCTGAACGGCGAGGACATATCCGACCCGAGGCGCGACGCGGACGCCGTTCGCCGGAAGATTGGCATAGTATTCCAAAGCTTTAACCTGTTCCCGCACATGACGGTGCTGGATAACGTGACGCTCTCGCTTCGCAAGGTCGTGGGCATGCCGCGCGGCGAGGCGGAGGAGCGGGGCATGGCGCTGCTAAAGCGCATCGGGATAGAGGCGAAGGCCCGCGTGTACCCGGACCGGCTGTCCGGCGGGCAGCAGCAGCGCGTGGCGATCGTCCGCGCGATAGCGTCCGACCCCGAATTGCTTCTGTTGGATGAAATAACCTCCGCGCTCGACCCTCAGCTGGTCGGCGAGGTGCTGGACCTGGTGCTTGAACTCAAATCCACCCGCGCCACGATACTGATGGCCACCCACGAGATGTCGTTCGCCCGGAGCGCGGCTGACGACGTGGTGTTCCTCCACAACGGCGTGATCGAGGAATCAGGCCCGCCGGATAAGATATTCGGCGAGCCTGAAAAGCCGGCGACACGCGCGTTTCTGGAGCGGTTCAGGGTTTAACCGTTATGGCATAAGAAGCGGCGTTGTTAGAATATGCCGACGATCTCGCCCGATTCGTCCACGTCGATGCCCTCCGCCGCGGGAACCTTCGGCAGGCCAGGCATCGCGATGATCTCGCCCGCGAACACGACGACGAACCCAGCGCCCCGGGAATACCGCGCCTCACGGATCGTCAGTATGAAATCGTCGGGAGCGCCCAGGCTGGATGGGTCGTCGGTGAACGAATACTGCGTCTTGGCCACGCAGACCGGGAGCGGCCTCGCGCCCTCGCGTTCCATCCGGCGCAGCGCGGTCTTAACGCCCGAAGCGAAGCGGACCTCCGACGCGCCATAGACGCGCTTGGCGATTGACTCAACCTTGTTAACGAGCGTCTCATCAATATTATATGTGAATGATAAGGGCTTCGGCGGCTCGGCCAGCACGGACATGACTTCAGACGCCAGCGATTCGCCGCCAGCCCCGCCACGCGCCCATACCTCGGTCCGCGCCACCCTAGCGCCAACATTGCGGCACGCGGCCTCGACCGCCTCCAATTCCGCGCCGGTATCCGTCGGGAATCGGTTGACCGCCACCACCACAGGCAGCCCCCATACAAGCGTGATGTTGCGGACATGACGCTCCAGGTTGGCCAGGCCATTTTGAAGCGCGGGCGGATCCTCCGCGCCGAGCGATTCCTTAGACGCGCCGCCATGGTACTTCAAGGCGCGGACAGTCGCGACAAGGACCACGCAATCCGGTTGGATGCCCAGCGAACGGCACTTGATGTCAATGAATTTCTCCGCGCCAAGGTCCGCGCCGAAGCCCGCTTCAGTCACCAATACATCCGAAAGGCGCAGCCCCAGCTCAGTAGCGGCGGCGGAGTTGCAGCCATGCGCGATGTTCGCGAACGGCCCGCCATGGATCAGGACCGGGGAACCTTCAAGCGTCTGGACAAGGTTGGGCATGAACGCGTCGCGCAGCAAGGCGGTCATCGCGCCAGCAGCCTTTAAGTCGCCGCATGTTACCGGCTTGCCGTCGAAGGAACGCGCGACTTCAATGCGGGATAAGCGCGACTTCAGGTCAATAAGATCACGCGCGAGACAGAATACCGCCATCACCTCGGACGCGGCAGTGATATCAAAGCCGTCTTCACGGGCGAGGCCGCCGGATTTACCGCCAAGGCCGTCCACGACGCGGCGCAGCTGGCGGTCGTTCATGTCCATGCACCGCCGCCAGCTGACCTGGCGCGGGTCGATGTTAAGGGGATTGCCCTGTGAGATTGAGTTGTCAAGCATAGCGGCAAGGAGATTGTTAGCGGCAGTGACGGCGTGCAGGTCGCCTGTGAAATGGAGGTTGATGTCAGCCATAGGGCCGACCTGAGCCCAGCCGCCGCCAGTAGCGCCGCCCTTTACGCCGAATACCGGGCCGAGGGATGGCTCGCGCAGCGCGGCCATGGAGTTCAGTCCGGCGCGGCGCAAGGCGTCGGTAAGGCCGATAGAGACGGTGGTCTTGCCTTCGCCGGCGGGGGTTGGGTTGATCGCGGTCACCAGGACGAGGCGGGCTTTGCGCGGTAGTTCGTTGAAAGGCGCGGGGTTGATTTTAGCTTTGCGCAAGCCGTAAGGTATCAAAGATTCGGGCGGCAGTCCCGCGTGAGCCGCGATCTGCGCGATGGGTTTTAGCGGCGTCCGCCGCGCGATGTCCAGATCCACTGACCGCATGTCGATGATCCTCCGAATTATGTTTGATGAAGCCTCTAGGGTATTGTAAGGTTTACACAGCGCAATAGCAAGGCAAGGGCGTGGCGTGGAGGAACAACTTACCCTGGCCACGAGGGTCCAGCGTGACGCTGGACCCTCGTGGCCAGGGTAGGTTGTTCCTCAATGTTTATGTTAAGTGTATGTTAAATCTTCCCCAACCCCCTTTGCAGCCTGTCCATGACGGGTTATAATAGAATAAGTCTGGCTAATCGCCGCCAGCCCCAATCAACCTAATCAAGGAGGAAACCATCGATGAGGTTCCAAACGATCCTGTCGATCACCCTCGTTCTTGCCCTCGCCCTGGTCATGGTGTCCGGCTGCGCCGTCGCCCAAACCGCCGCGCCCGCGGAGGTCGTCGTCTGGCATACTTTCACAAATGACCAAAACGATACCCTCAACGCTATCGCGGACGAGTTCAACGCCAGCCAAACCGCCGCCAAGGTGATCGTCCAATCCCAGCCCTATCAGGATTTCCTGCCCAACGTCCTAAGCGCCGTCTCCAACGGCGTCGGCCCTAACATCATCATCAATTACGCCTCAACCGCCTCCGACTACGTTGAGGAAGGCCTTGTCGCCGACATCGGCAAGTATATCGACGACCCTTCCATCGGCATTCCTGGCTTCAAGGATACCCTGCCCGCCGCGCTGGTCGAGGAAGCTTACGGCTTCATAGACGGCAAGATGCACGCGTGGCCGCTGGTCACCACCGGCCCGATATTCTTCTATAACAAAACCCTCTACGACGAACTCGGCCTCAAGGCCCCGGAAACCTGGGCGGAGCTGGCCGAGAACAGCCAAAAGATCTACGAAGCTAAGGGTATCCCTGGCTTCGCGGCGGACTCCATCACAGACATCGGCCAAATGCTTATCCTCCAGAACGGTTCTGGTTACATCGATACCGAAACCCAAACGATCCTTTGGAACAGCCCCGAAGCCCTTGAGCGCCTTGAATGGTTTGTTGATCTCCTCAAGTCCGGCGTGTTCGCGCTGAACCCGACCGGCGACTATTTCTCTAACGACTTCAACGCTGGCCAGCTCGCGTCCTATGCCGGCTCATGCGCTGGCGTGCCTTACATCACGCCTGACGGGTTCGAGTACGCCGTCGCCCCGCTGCCTCAGGACGGCCCCGTGAAGTGGTATCCCGCCTGGAACCGCGGCTTCATCATCTTCACTGACGACGAGGCGGCAGAAACCGCTTCCTACGAGTTTGCCAAATTCTACGCGTCCGCTGACAACAACGCGCGTTGGGTGAAGTCGATGATCGCGCTCTCCCCGTATGCCTACACTGCCGAAACCGATTCCTACAAGGAATTCCTTGCCGCCAACCCCGCGCTGGCCGCTGTCCAGGCCAACCTTCAATACGCCGGGTTCCTGCCCAGCGTAACCGGTTCCGCTGTTGTGCGCTCCGAGCTGGACAAGGCGGTCAAGCTGGCGGTGGGCGGGCAGCTAACCATTGCCGAGGCTGTCGCTGAAGCTGAGAAGGCTTGCAACGACGCGTTACAAGGGAAGTGAACAGGCTGAACAAACTCTTCGTCGTATGCGTTGACGCGCTGTGCGACATTGACCTTGATTATGCTAAGACCCTGCCGAATTTCGGCAGGGTCTTAGCCGAAGGGTCCCTCGCGCGTCATGTGAAGCCGGTCTATCCGTCCTTCACATACCCTTGCCATGTCTCGATCATGACGGGCGTATACCCGGACCGCCACGGCATCCCTCACAACGAGATGGTCGAGCCGGGCGCGGCGCGTCCGCCGTGGTACCGCATGCGCTCGATGGTCAAGGTTCCATACCTGTTGGACCACGCGAAGGCGCGGGGGCTGACCACATGTTCGCTTAACTGGCCGCTGACCGCCGGGGCGGACATCGATCTTAACATGCCGATGGCGCTTCCGCTGTACTACGAGGGCGACGCGCTGCCGTTCTACGAAGGAAGCGCCACGCCTGAGCTGCTGGACCGGTACTTCCGCAAACACTACTGGGCGTTGTCAAACCAACACGCCAGCCTCGATCTGTTCACAATGGGCATGGCGCTGGACATCATTGAGGATTACGGCCAGCCCGACGTGATGTTTGTCAAATTATGCGATCTGGACAGCGCGAGGCACGCTTACGGCGTGGACACGCCCCAGGCGAAACTCGCTTTGAAATGGCATGACGAGCAGTTCGGCTCGCTGCTGGACTGCCTGCGCAGGCGCGGCGACCCGGAACATACCAACTTCGTGGTGTTGGGCGATCATGGTCAATCCGACGTGAAGCGCGTGATGAACTTCAACCGCGTGCTGCAGGCCAACGGCATGCTGACGCTGGACGCGAACGGCGCTCTGGCGGACTGGGACGCGTACTGCCACTCCGTTGGGTTGTCGGCGTGGATCCAACTGCGCGACCCGGACGACGCGGGGTTGTATGACCGCGTGTACGACCTGCTGCTTAGCTTGAAGGGGGACCCGGACTTCGCGGTCGATTATGTGTTCACGAAGGAGGAGGCCGCGCGGGATTACCACCTGACCGGGCCGTTTGACTTCGTCATAGAGAGCGCCCGGCCCGTAAGTTTCGGTTACACGCCGTCCGACCCGTTGTTCGTCAACGCGGCGCCCGGCGATTACAAGACCGCGCTGGCGTCCCACGGCGGGCTGCCAACTCGCCCGCGCATGACGCTATTCTTCGCCAGCGGGCCGTCGGTGAGGCAAGGCGTCGAGCTAGACACGGCCTCACTGGTAGACGAGGCGCCGACGATGGCGCGGATGCTCGGGTTTGACATGCCCGATGTGGACGGGCGCGTCCTAACGGAGCTGCTGACAGTATGAGAGTGGAATTAGTACATATCACCAAAAGGTTTGGAAGCACGGTCGCGGTGGACGACTTCACCGCGACCCTTGCGGATGGGCAGCTGATCGCGCTGCTGGGTCCGTCCGGCTGCGGCAAGTCCACGCTGCTAAACCTGCTGGCGGGCATCATACCCGTGACCGGCGGGCGGGCGCGGTTCGACGAGGACGATGTGACGTCGTGGCCGCCCGAGCGTCGCGGGGTAGGGCTGGTCTTTCAAAACTACGCGTTGTATCCACACATGACCGTCGCGCAGAACATATCCTTCCCGCTGGAGATCAAGAAGGTGCCCAAGCCCGAGCGCGTCCGCAGGATCAACGACATAGCCTCGATGGCGCGCGTAGAGGAACTGCTGGACCGCCGCCCCGACGAGCTATCCGGCGGCCAGCAGCAGCGCGTCGCGATCGCCCGCGCGCTGGTCAAGCAGCCGCGCCTGCTCCTGCTGGACGAGCCGCTCTCCAACCTGGACGCGCGGCTTCGGCTGGAGATGCGCGAGGAGATACGCCGCGTCCAGCGTGAAACGGGCGTGACGACCGTATTCGTCACCCACGACCAAGAGGAGGCCATGTCCATATCCGACCAGATCGTGTTGATGCGGGCCGGGAAACTCCAGCAGCGCGATCCCGCGCAGACGCTCTACCACAACCCGGTCAACAGGTTCGCCGCTGAGTTTTTGGGCAATCCTCCCATAAACCAGATCAAGGGCCGCGTCGAGAACGGATTGTTCAGGACGCGTGAGGGCGGGGTTGGGATACCGCTGCCCATCAACGCGGCCTGCGGTAACCGCCCGGCTATACTGGCCGTCCGCGCGGAAAGCTTCGTATTGGATGAGGGCGGGTTCCCCTGCGAGGTCGCGGAGCTTTTCGAGATCGGCAAGGAGGAGATGGCAAGCCTGCGCGTAGGCGGAGCGGTAGTCCGCGCGTACCTGCCGCTTGAGGGGCGGTCGGGTAAGGGCGATACCGTGCGGGTAAGGCTGAAGCCGCGCGGGGTGTTCCTGTTCGACGAGAAAACGGGTGAGCGGCTATGAGGCGCCGGGACGCCGGAAGGATGGACCGCCAGGACGATTATGCCCAGGCCTCGCGGCTGTCAAGGATAGAGCCGCTGTTGTACCTTGCGCCGTTCCTGATCGGCGTGGCCGTGTTCACGCTGTACCCGGTGATACATGTTGTATTTATATCGTTTATGGAGGATTATAATTATTTGACACGCGCGTTTTCCGGGTTCGGGCTTAGCAACTACATCAGCGTGTTGAACAATAAATACTTCATTCAGGCGTTATCGAATACATTTATATATGTATTATTGGTTGTGCCCATCGCCACATGCGTCGCGTTGGTTGTGGCCAACATGCTCAACCAGAAACTGAAACTAACCGGGCTGTTCCAGACCGCGTACTTCCTGCCGATGGTCACGAGCGTCACCGCCGTAGGGCTGGCGTGGCGGTTCATGTTCAACGAGCGGATCGGGATCATCAACTTCCTGCTGTCACTGGTGGGCGGTGAGCCTGTTGGGTGGCTGACTAAGGCGGAGTGGAGCATGCCCGCGCTTGTAATATATGGAATATGGAATATTCTGCCGTTTACGATTATACTGCTGCTGGCCGGGCTGCAGGGCGTGAACCCGATGTTCTATACCGCCGCCAGGGTTGATGGATCGAAGGGGCTGCGGATATTCTTTAGGATCACCGCGCCGCTGCTAGCGCCGACGATCATGCTGACGACCATCGTTAACACCATTTCGGCATTCAAGGTGTTCAATGAGTTGTTTCCGCTGTTCAAGGGACAGGCCGGGCCGTTCTATAATCTTTATACGGTTGTGTATTTTATATATGAGCAGATGTCGGGCAAGCCAAGACTGGGACGGGCCGCGTCCGCCGCGATGGTATTGTTTGCCGTGATATTCGCGCTGACAATGGTTCAACTGCTCATTCAGCGCCGATGGCGCGGGTCCGGGAAAGGGTGAGGGCAGCACATGAGGAGGACGGCGCGCGCCGCTATATACGCGGGCTTGGCGCTGGGGGCGCTGGTGATGGTGTTCCCGTTTTATTGGATGTTCGTCTCGGCGTTCAAGACGACGCAGGAGATCAACCGCTTTCCGCCGACGTGGTGGCCTGGATCGTTCAGGTTTGATAACTTTGTTGTCGCGTTCCAGAAATCACCGTTCGCGCGGTACTTTGTGAATTCGGTGATAGTGACGGCTTCGTGTGTAACATGCACGGGGTTTACGACGATCTTGGGAGCGTTCGCGTTTTCAAGGTTGAGGTTTCCGGGACGGGAAGTGGTGTTCTCGCTGTTGCTATCGCTGTTGATGATTCCGTTTGAAATGGTGATTATTACTAATTATACCACGATTATACAGATGGGGTTTAATGACTCGCTGCCCGCGCTGATTTTGCCGTTTACCAGTAGTATTTTCTATACTTATATATTGAGAAATTTCTTTTTGACCGTGCCTGACAGTTTGTACCACTCCGCAAGGGTCGATGGGGCGAGTAACTGGCGGTTTTTATGGAGGATACTAGTGCCGATGGCCAGGCCTTCGCTGGTTACGATAATGTTGTTGAACGCGTTGGTATCATGGAATTCGTTTATGTGGCCGCTGATCGTGATCAAGACCACCGCGAACAGGACTCTGCCGTTTGGGTTGTACGCGTTCACCACGGAGTCAGGATCGAATCCAGAACTGATGATGGCCGCGTCAACAGTAGTGGTGCTGCCGATGATTGTGCTGTTTCTGTTCGCGCGGAAATCGATCGTGAACGGCGTTGCCCGTGGCGGTATGAAGGGTTGATCATGGAGGAACAACTTACCCTGGACACGAGGGTCCAGCGTCACGCTGGTCAGGGGGTCAAGGGGGGTGAAACCCCCTTGCGGGGTCTGGGGCAGCGCCCCAGCGTACCTAACTCCGCGTAAAAGGCGAAGCCTGAAAGGTTTATTTATGCCCTGCGGGGCTGGGGTTTGTTGGTTTCGACCGGGGGACGGGGGGGGGGGGGGGGGGGGGGGGGGGGGGGGGGGGGGGGGGGGGGGGGGGGGGGGGGGGGGGGGGGGGGGGGGGGGGGGGGGGGGGGGGGGGGGGGCGG
>JAISWI010000072.1 GCA_031270865.1 Oscillospiraceae bacterium | reverse complement strand
ATGACAGGCTGTTCCGATTGCTCACACAGTCGGGTTATCCTTTCGCTAAAATCGTCCATTGGAAACTGTTCATCGATTGGCGGCGCGAATAAATCCGCAAACGCCGACTTCATACGATTTAGTTGATTGTACAACAAACGGCATATACCGCCAGCCATCGTCTTATGCGAGACGAAAAACGACTCGCTTCCCTCAAAGCTGGCGCGAAAGACGAGGTATTGGCCGCTAAGCCGCCGCGCTAGCATGCCGAGGGTGGTGGTCTTCCCGTACTGCCGCGCCCGGTTGATCACGAAATAGCGACCGCGATCCACATAATCGCGGACGATGGTGTCGACCTTCCCAGCGATATCTACCATATAATGGAGGTTTGGCCTGCAAAGCCCCTCGGTGTTGAAATACCTGTCGCCTGCCACGCCATTCGCCTCCGCAAGAAGATTTACCTACCATAGATAAGTATAGCGCTTTGTTCCGAAACAAGCAACCACGAATGCCGGATTATTGGCAAAACGCCAAAACATCCGCTCACCGGATGACACGCGCCGCAATCCTCGCGCCTGTTCCCGCGTCGGTTTACCGGACCGCCGCTTGCTTGAGCAGGTCATGGCTACGCTCATAAAACTGGTTGAACAGCTCGTAGCGGCCTGAATAGTACGCGTGGCGCTGTGGGTCAGGCTGGATTATGTTCCTTACCCGCGCCAGCCTCGCGGCGTCATCCACGCTGTCGAACGCTTTCGCGCCAATACCAGCCAGCAGCGCCGCGCCAAAGCACGCGGCTTCCGGATGCGCGAGCGTCACCGCTTCGCGTCCCGTTACATCCGCCTTAATGCTTAGATTTAGACGCCCCCGTGCCCCACCGCCGACACAGCGCAGCGAGGATGTATGAAAGCCAGCCGCTTCCGCCGCGTCCAGGTTCGCGAGCATGTCATACGCCAGTGATTCCAGTATCGCGCGAGCGATCTCCGCGCGTGATGTGCTCAGCGTCAGTCCTGCTATCAACCCGGTTAGTCCCTGATCGTTGATTGGTGTGCCGCGACCGTTCAGGTATGGCAATATAATTAGATTTGTGGGCTTTGACGCCGCGCCACCCAATATCAGGTCGAACAAGTCTTCGCCGGACACGTCCGCGCGGGCGCGTTCCTCGGCGCAGTATGTGCCCGCGAAATGGCGCAGCAACAGTCCCGCCGCGTGGTTGAGCGAGAAAGTGAACCATCGGCCTTCGCCAGCGAACCGGTAACACGGGAAACCTGCGCCATACATCGCGCGTGTCAGGCAGGGGGTGTCCAGCACGCGAGACACAACCTCCGCCGTGCCGTGCGAGTCCAGCGCCATGCCTGGCCTGACCACGCCCGCGCCGACAGCCGCGCATACCTGGTCATGCGCCCCGGCCACCAGCAGGGTTTGCTCCGACAACGCGCAAGGCGCTCCGATGCTCTCCGCAGCTGATCGTGACAGCTGCCCTACCACCGTTCCGGACGCGACCGGCTTTGACAATTGCCCGGGCTTGATTCCCGCCGCCTCAACCAGTTCCCCATCCCAAACGGTATCGTTGACGGCCATGGCCATCGTGCGCGAAGCCATGGTCAGGTCAATGACGGCCTGCTCCGCGCCCAGCAGCGCCAGCAGGTAATCGGTGTATGTGCGGTAAGCCGCCGCGTTCTGGCGAATCTCCGGCATCGTCTCCCTGATACACCTGATCTTACACAGCGTGTTAATAGCGTGCGGGCGCATGCCTGTCCGCCGGAATAACTCGTACCCGCCGAATTCATTGGCGAACGCCTCCGCGTGGGGCTGGCACCGATAATCCATGCCCAGGTGAAAAAGGGACAATGCCTGGCCGTTCCCGTCGACTGGCACTACCGCGTCGCCCTGCGTTGAAAGCGACATAGCGGCGATCGGCTCGCCGCCAGACGCCAGCGCGGCTTCACGCGTGACGGAAAGTAGCGCCGCCCATACCCGCGACGCTTCCTGCTCCGCCTGTCCTGGCGCGGGAAATGAAACGCGCGTTCGCGCTGACGCAAGGCTTATCTGCCGACCTTCGCAATCGAACACAGCCGCCTTCACGCTCGTTGTCCCGACGTCCAACCCCATCAGCAACATACCACGCCCCGCCTTCCAACAAAGTTACGCTTAATCTCAGCCGAACAACAGGTCCTGCAGGCGGCGCAGATTCAGCAACGCCGACGCGTCCGGCAGTTGGACCATATCATATGTGATGACGCTGTCCTTCGGCGCGTCCGCGAGGAGTTTCGCCCCCTTGGCCAGTCCGACTGGCAGCATGTTCCCCGCTTTCGCCGCGCTATGCAGGTCGATACTGGCCCTGTAGCAGTATTCGCCGATACCGTCGAGCGTTTCTCCGGCGTGGAGGTCGCGCTTCGCCACCGTCACGCATTCGGCGGTCAGGCCGCGCATGGGATGCGCCGTAGACTCGCCGTACAAGACAGCCTGCGCCGCCGTCAGCGGCGTTTCAATCGAGCACAGGTGGTACGGCCTGTAAAGCAGGTAGTTGGGACCGTTACCCATGTCGCGCTGAACCAGCCCGTCGATAACGCGCTGGTTGTCCGTCGTGACGATCACGAACACGCCTGGATGCACATCGCCTATCGCGTAATCTACAACGCCTTGCCGGGTCAACACGCCGCCCTGCGATTCCAGCGAGAAGACGCGCGTAAGGTCTTTGACCAGACAGCGCGGGCCATGCATGCCCCGGACATCCGGCACAAGCCCTGTAGCGTTCGCGACAGCCGCCATCTCAATCATCGTCTTGGAACCATCAACGAATTCCACCAACATACGCGGGTTCATATTCCTAGCGCGGGCCTTCGACGACCATTCCTCCTGGCCGGGGTTGGCATAGATATCAAGCGGATTGTTCTTGCCCTTGCCCGCCGCCACGACCTCGAACCCCATCGACTTTGCGAACCGCCAGACCTCTACGATCGCGCCGGGCTCATCGCCCGCTGTCAGCGAGTATACTATGCCCGCTTGTTCACACAGCCCGCGCAGTATCGGCCCAATGGTTATGTCACACTCCACATTCATCATCACAATATGTTTCTTGTGGAATATGCATTCCATCGTGACACGCGCCCCCATCTCTGGCGAACCCGTCGCGTCGATCACGCTCTGGACACGGCTGAGCTGTACCGCCATCCGGTAATCAGTCGACGCAACGCGCTTGCCAGCCTTTACCGCAAGCTCCGCCTCAGCTGGATCGTTCGTCTCAACTATCTCCGGGTTCGACCTATCATACCGGAATGCCGCGCGAGCCGTTTCCATATCCAAATCGACGATAACCCACAACCGCGTCCCGACCATCTCCCCGAACTGCGCCGCAATATCCTTACCCATCTGTCCCGCGCCTATCAAAGCCGCGCCGATGGGCGTCCCTTCCGATTCCAACCGCGCCAGCTTCGCGCTCATCTCATACACAGGCATTCACTCCTTTGCCCAAGGATCGAGCATCACCTTCAACGCTTTGCCGGTTCGCGCCGCCTCAATGCCATCCCATACCTTCGCCAGCGGCAGCGTCATATTGATATACCGCTCCGGCTTGATATGTCCGGCGGCTATGGCCTCCAGCGCATCCGATAATCCTGTCGCCGGATACGAAAACGCCCCGACTATAGATAGCTCGTTATAGTGGATAATATTGGAATTAAGAGAGGTCATCGGCGCGTCTTTGGGCACGCCGCCATACAGCACGACAACCCCACGTTTACGCGTTAGCTCCACGGCCTGTTCCTGTACTCGCGCGATTGGTGCCGCGCATATCACGGCGTCCGCTCCGACTCCGCCTGTCGCGTCCATAACACGGCGGCGTACCGTTCCAGGATCCCGGTTGTCCAGCAGCAGGTCGACGCCAAACGACGCAGCCAGCGCCAGCCGATCCAGTCCAGCCATCATCACCAAGGACGCGCCCCGCGCCCGCGCCGCTTCCGCGTGAAGGCAACCAACCGGGCCGTCGCCCATCACCAGCACACGGTCTCCCAAGTTGAGGCCGATACGTTTCTGGCATGTCAGCACAGCCGCCGCCGTTTCAGCGAACGCGGCGTGCTCCCACGGCATGCCTGGAGGGATCGGCTCAATGAACCCACGCGTCAGCACCTCGCCCGGTATGGCTATATACTGTGCGAATCCGCCGGGGAAATGGGCGCCCAGCATGCGGTGGCGCGAGCAGAGGTTCACCCAGCCGCGCTTGCAGTAATAACACTCGCCGCAGTTGATATCCGGGGCAAGCGCGATGGCGTCTCCCTTCTTGAAGCGCAAACCTGGGGCCGCTTCAACCACGCTCCCCGCTATCTCATGGCCGATAATCTGGTCAGTAATGCCATCCTTCAGCCCGGTGAATATGTTGCGCACATCGCTGCCACATATGCCGCACGCCATTACCTTGGCCAGCAACCCGTCCGGCGGGCATTCCGGTATCGGGCGTTCTTCGATATCCAACCGTCCAGGACCGTGGTATACGGCGCAGAGCATGCCGCCGTTATGTATAGATAAGCTCATACGCCGGACCGCCTATCCTGGTCAGAGGCCAACAGGCGCTCACCGACCGCGCCGCCGGGATGTATGACGGCGAACTGCTCCCGCGTGTACCCGGTCTCACGCATTATCGCGACGCATATCGCGTCGAAGACAGCAATAACTGCCAGTGAGCTCGCTGTCGCCAGCATATTGAACGGGCACGGCTCCCGATCCACCTTCACGGGAAGCGTGATTGCCGCGCCATTCGCGATTATACCATCGGCGTTTTCCGTCACCGCGATTATTGGGACGCCCTTTGCCTTGGCGGCGGGCATCATCACGGCCAGCTCCCGCGTGTTTCCGCCCTTAGATATCAGGATAAGGATGTCGCCACCCTGCAACGCGCCCAGTCCGCCGTGAATCGCGTCCGATGGCGCGAGGTAAAGCGCGGGCCGCTCAATACACCTTAGCGTATGCGCGATCTTCACCGCCACCGCGCCCGACGTGCCGCACCCGGATAACACGATCCTGCCCTTACATGCCGCGATGGCTTCAGCCGCGGCGCATATGGCGGCTTGGTCCAACGTATCAGGTAATGCCGCTATGGCAGCGGATTCCACACCTAACGCCCGTCGGACCTGCGCCCATACCACGTCGCCACTCATCGGTAGAGCGCCCGCTTCGTCGCGCGTTCCTGGCCATCGTCGAAGAAATCCGCCCGCACGCCCGGCAGGTATGCCAACGCCTCATAGACGATGGGCAGTATGTTGCCATGAACGCATGAGGCGTGGTGGATGTAAGGCCCGCGCACCAGCATACTCTCTGTGCGCGGCCAGTCAGGCACCTCCACCCACAGGTATGTTCCCTGCGTCTTGGGCCCTTCGATACCCTTCGCTGTCCCCATCAGCATGCCGTATGACCCGTTGTCTCCGTCGAAGCGCATTATGGATATCTCACCGCCGCGAATCTCCGATACCACCGCTCCCGGGCAATGCTCCTCGAACGCGAACGGCCTATCCAGCTTAGCCTTGCCTTTCGCCAGCGAGATAGGCCACGGCCCGCAGTGCTGGAGTAGCTCACCGTTGTCATTCTCGGGATGGCGAACGGACCAGTCCACAAAGAAGCTCGGGCTTGCGCCCATGGACGCGGCCTCCACTATGATAGATGTTATCGTGCCGTGGATGTCCGTCTCGCAGGCTACGGGCAGCCCTTCCTCCGTCAGCAGCGCGTTTGCGCAGCAGGGCATCAGGCGCAGCGCGGTCTGCAGCGAGTCCCAGCACTGTATCGCAATCGCGTTACAACCGTTCTCAAGCGCAAGGGCCTTCATCGCGGCTTTCAGCGCGGCGACCTTCAGAACATCCTCATCGCCCACGCATACCTCCATGTTATCGTGGATATGGCAGACCGTTCCCTCCACTTCCCCGTCAGGATTCGCAACCAGTCTATTGAACCGCTCCACCAGGTCGATCAGTGTTACCGGAAACACCTGTATCCCGAACCTCTCCAGCAAGTCGCCCTCGCTACACATCACGCTCCAGAAATCGTTCGGTCGGGTGTCGATCTGCAGTATACGGGCACGGCGGAACTCCTTCACTACGTTCGCGACCGCGATAAACCGCAGCAGCCCTTCCCTAAATAAATCATCTTCAACCCCGCAGTTGGGCAGGTATGTGAACGGGGTTTGCATGCGCCGCAGCGCCTTACCCGTTGCGAACAGCCCGCACTGGCTGTCACGCAGGCGGCTCCCGTCGGCGAGCGGGGCCTCGTCGCGCGGCCCCCACAGCAGTACGGGCACGCCCAACGCCCGCGCCACCTTGCCGCACGAGTGCTCCGAACCAAAGTTACAGTGCGGGATGAACAGCGCGTCCACCTTCGCCGCGCGGAACTTATCGATTACGGGCTGGACGTCGTCGGCGCAGCGCAGCAAGCCCTCGCTGTTTACATCCTCGATATCGACAAAGTCAATGCCCAGCGAGCGCATCTTATCGGCGATCAGCGCCTTGTACCTCAGCGCGTCCTGAACCGAGAATATACGCCGCCGCGTTGGCGCGAAACCAACCCTCACTCGGTTATCTATCATTACAATTCTCCTTTTACAACATCCAAGACCAATACCCAATCCTGCCCGCGCCCGCCGGACGGTGGATAGAATGTCAACGGGCCGCTGTTGGATTTACCTGTATCGCATGGCTGGTTCCCGCCCGTTCGCGGGTCATGCCATGACGCGGCGAACGCCGCGCCGTCCATGCAGTCCGCTTTCAGCGTGATGGGCTGGCCCATCGCCGCGTAAGCCATGAGGTAATCCCTGCCTTTGAGCACGGGGATGTGGAGCGTTCCTTCCAATTGATGCTCAACCAGCCCGGGGGCCGGCGTTCCGGACAGGAAGTCCCGGCTTAGCAGCAAGTCCTTTGCGTGCCGCATCTGCCCCGCGCCCGGACTATACAGCGCCTTTCGCCATGTCGCGCAGAAATGCCCCGGCTGGAACCCGTCCACTGGCAAGGATTCCACAAATCCCCATACGGAATGGTTGCCGTACGTGTGGCCGCACCCCCCGCTGAGCAGCGCCATATACGCGAACTGCCGCGCGTCGGCAGCGTCCAGGAACCCGTTCGCCGGGCGGAACGCGTCGGGATGATCCTCGTATCCCGGTTCGGCGTCCAGTATAGGTTTTGGCGGCGACAGCGCGTAGTCCTTGGCTATCATTTCATAATTGAAACGCTTCCGGTCGTGGCCGGACTGGATCATGTTGAAGTCCAGCCAATCCTCGTCGTGGAGCGGCACGGACGAATGCTGCCCGCCCGTCGGGTGGAATGTTATCAGGTGTGCGCCGCCGTCGCCCTCGCGCAGTCCCTTCGCCATGCCGCAGACCGCCTCGAAGTGCAGTCGCGTCTCCAGCGGCCTGTCCCCGCCCAACACCCATATGATGTTTGGACGGTCGGCGTAACGCCTACCCATCCACAACCCGTAGGCGTACGCGTTGCCGCCGTCGAATATCCGCGGACCCTTGCCCCAAACCCGGTTGTTGAGCTTATCGCCCCATGTCGGCAGCAGCGCGATATACAGCCCCAGCCGCTCCGCCCGCAACAGGATAAAGTCCACATGGTCCCAATAGTCGTACCCATCGTCGAGGTCGGGCAGGGTTGGGTCCCATTCACCATGTGAATTGCGTTTCAACGGGCGGCGACCATACGCGTTGGGCGATTCCAGCCCGTCGAACTCCGCCAGCGCGACGGCCTGGATAGCGGTAAAGCCAGCGTCCGCGCGTGTTTGGAGGTAGAGGACGGCGTCCTCGCGGTTAAGCCTGTGGAACAGCTCCCAGCCCGTGTCGCCCAAATAGAAGAACGGCGAACCATCCGATTGGATCAGGCGGCGTCCGTCAGCTGACACCGATAGTTTCTGGAATGACATTTACCGGCTCCTCCTCTCATCCTTTTACGCTGCCCAGCGTTATTCCTGTTACAAAGTAGCGTTGTAAGAACGGATATACCATTATAATAGGGATCGCGCCGATGATGATCTGCGAGCACTTAACCGCGCGGTCGTTCAGCTTTGACAGCCGCTCCAGTTCCGTAACGGACATTGTTTCAAAGTTCATAGTCATTATGATGGACCGCAGGTATGTCTGCAGCGGCTGGTATTCCATCTTCTTCATATATATCATGCCGTCGAACCAGCTGTTCCAGTGCGTTACCAGCGAAAACAGCGTGATCGTGGCAATCGAGGGCACGGAGATAGGCGCCCATATGCGCCACAGTATACGCCAATGGCCCGCGCCATCCACGAACGCCGCGTCCTCCAGCTCGGGCGGAATCTGGCGGAAGAAGTTGAGCATGAGCACCACGTTGAATACGTTGAGGCAGCCCGGCAGCACCAGCGCCCATATGGAGTTGAGCAGCTTCAGCTTAATGATAAGCAGGTAGTTCGGTATCAGCCCGCCGTTGAACAGCATCGTGATGAAGAATATCCATACATACACTGTCCTGCCGCTGAACGCCTTGCCCTCCTTTGAAAGCGGGTACGCGCTGAGTATCACCAGCAGCACATTCAGCGGCACGCCCAGCCCGACGCGCTTGAACGTATTGAGCAGGCTGGTCCAGAACGCGCCGCGCTCCAGCACATACTGGTAAGACGCCAGCGAGAAGTTCACGGGCAGCAGCCTCACCCTACCGGCGAGCACCGCAGAGGCGTCGCTGAACGAGACGCATATCACGTACCAGAACGGCAGCAGGCAGGCCAAGGCCAGCGCCGCCAACGCAATCGCGTTGAACACACGGAATACCTTCTGCCCGCTGGTAAGCGGCAGGTGACTGCCCGGTCGCGCTGGCCAGGGCGTCGCGCCGCGTATTGTGTAGTTGCTTTCCACAGCTAGCCTCCCGCAAATCAGAATATGCGGTAATCAAAATACTTCCATGATATAAAGTACGATCCGGAGATCATAACCATCGAAATGGCGGATTTCATCAGACCGACAGCGGTCGATGGCCCAAACTGGGCTTGCTGCAACCCGATGCGGTATACGAGCGTATCAATGATGTCGCCCGACTCGTACACCTGTGGCGTATAGAGGTTAAATACCTGCTCGAACCCCGCGTTCAGCAGGTTGCCAAGGTTTAGCACTATCAGCAGCACGATGACCATCTTCATGCCCGGCAATGTCACGTGGAGCGTTTGCTTCCACCTGCCCGCGCCGTCAATAGCGGCGGCCTCATACAATGTCGAGTCGATGCTGGTGATGGCCGCGAGGTACACAATGCTATTGAAACCAAAGTTTTTCCAGACGTCGGTCGCCACAAGCGTGAACGGAAACCATTTGTTATCGCCCATGAAGTATATGGGTTGACCGCCCAGGCTGGAGATGAACAGGTTAACAATCCCGCTGGACGGCGAAAGTATATCCAGCAGGACGCCCGACAGTATGATCCAAGACAGGAAGTACGGGAAATAGACGCTGGTCTGCACGGCGCGTTTATACCTGACGCCGCCGCACTCATTGAGCATAAGCGCCACCAATATGGCGGCCAGCGTGCCGAAGACGATCTTATAGGTGGCGATGCTGACCGTGTTGAACGTCACGCGCCATATATTGGGCATGGCGAACATATACCTGAAGTTGCCCAGCCCGATGAACGGGTTGTCTCCGAACAACCCCTTGGCGGGGTTGAACTTCTGAAAGGCTATAACCAGCCCGGCCATAGGTATATACGCGAATATAATAACCGCCGCCAGGCCGGGCATCATCATCGCGTGCAGCGACATCTGCCTGCGCCAGGACGCTTTGCCTTCCCGCATTGTGTTCCCCTCCCACTGGGCTATGGTTGATCGATCGGCTGTTGCTCACGCAATCGGCGGCGGTCGTGTATCGCGACCGCCGCCGACGCTCCGGTTAGTTATAACCGCGCAACTCGTTGATCTCGGCGGTGACCTCGTTGCCGCCCATGGAATACCATTGGGCTATGACGCTGTCGAAGTCCTCCAACGGCTGCTGGCCCTGGATCATCCTGGTATAGCTGGTGACGAGCAGCTCATCCATGTTCGTCCAGCGCTCGATCATCGTGGGTGTGGGCGCGCCGACATAGTTGTTCCAGAGCAGTTTATCCGGATACGTCTGGTCCACGTAACGGAAGCATGAATCGCCCGCTCCGAACATCAACCAGTAGTAGTACGATCCGCCAAGGTAGAAGTTGTAGAACCCTCGGCCCGGGCCTGCGAGCTGGTCCAGCGTACCGGTATCGTAGGCGCTCTGGATGTCGCGGTAACCCTGGAGGTCTACCATCGGATCCAGCAGGAAGAACGGGGATTTTGACCAGATCCCGGCTACATCTCCGTCTGCGAAGAAGTGGTCGAAATCGTCGTTCTCGCCAAACAGTTTGTCTACATAAGCGTTCGCCAGATGGATGATGCCCTCGGGGTTCTGAGCTTCGACAGTCGCTACCGTCAAGTAATCCATCGCGACGTTTGCGGGAATCAGAATCTCCTCGACCGTCCCCACGGGCAACGGAATGCTGACCCACTTTGAGTCGGGGTCCTCGCCCATCTGCTGACCCAGCACATACGCGTTCCAGTGCTTGCCATACATCAGGCCGCATTTGCCGTTCATGACGGGTTCTTCATAGCCTTTATCATATTTCTTGGAACCGAACTCCTGGTCGATCAGGCCTTCATCGTACATCTTCTTATACCACGCCAGGCCGTCCTTTATCTCCGGTTGCACTGTCGCGTAAGCGAGCTTGCCGTCGCGCTCTATCCACTGAGTCCCGTTCGGGTACGCGCCGAAAGCCCAGAACACGCCCGCAGCCTGGTATAGGAAGTTGTTATCCATAGCCAATCCGATTGTGTCATCAGCGCCGTTGCCGTCCGGATCCTGTGTCTTGAAGGCCTTGGCCACTTCATAGACATCATCCATGGTGGTTGGGCGATCCAATCCCAGCTTATCCAGCCAGTCCTGGCGGACGAATAGGTGAACGTATGAGTTGGTGGAGGGCATCTTCGCCGGGAGGCCATACAGTTTTCCGTCAAACGTGCCGGGGACGAACACCATTTCGCCCTCCGACTCCATGATGGCCTTCATCAGCGGTGACGCGTACTGTTCGTAAAGCGGGCCCATCTCAGCTATCAGTCCAGCCTCGACCATGCTGCGCAGGTTGCCGTAGTTGTTAATCTTAAAATAATCGGGCAGATCGCCGGTTGCCATGGCCAACAACAGCGATTGGTTGTAGTCGACAGGGTCAAGTAGGTCATAAACAACCTTTACGCCTACTTCTTCTAAAAAATAATCTGTCCAGCGGTTGTTCTCGAACGTTTCGCCAAACGCCTTTTCCATGGCGGCCGCTTCGCTGCCGTTTACGTCGTCCCACCCGCCGAAACTCATTTCGATGGGCGGATCGTACTTGATCCATGCTACGGCGTCTCCATCCGCCATCGCTGCCGTTGTACACCATGTCGCGGCCATAACCAGGGCCGTGAGCAACGCCAGGGTTCGTTTCATGACTCTATCCTCCTTAATATGGATACAATCCCCGCGCACGCGTGTCCCCGTTCTTCGAAACGTTTCGAATCGAAGGCGCATTCCACGCGTTCCGCGATCTTGGCGCCAGTATATCACGCGCGTACAATAAACGCAATACCCGGTCGTGTGGAAAGGCAAATTTTCTTAAATGTTAAAATAGACATGCCCAAATTAGTAAAAATATGATAACAATTTGTCCCCCGATCGCGCGACGGTCACGGGCGATGCTATCGCCCTCGAATACGCCAAAATGAAAACGTTTCGATTAACCGTATGGTTTGAGGCTTATTAACACGCCATAACCGAATTGCTTGTTGCGTGTCCGCGAGGACTCTGGTATACTGTTTTATCAATGATACGCAAGGAGTTGAGCGCGGGTTTGCAAGCCGAATCAGCCTTTCAGGGGACGCCGGCGATGGCGGAGCCGTTTGCGCGGGACTTGAGGGATAGGCCCGCCACTATAAAAGATGTGGCTAAGCTTGCAAACGTTTCGATTTCGACCGTCTCACGCGTGGTTAACCAGACGGGCGGGGTGTCCGACGAGCTTACCCTGAGGATAGAGGGCGCCATCAGCGCCCTGCGCTACCGGTCAAACGGCGTGGCAAGGGCGCTGAGGGTTAACGCGACCCGGCTGCTAGGGTTCATCGTGCCGTCCGTGGCGAACCCTACCTTCGGAGCGCTGGCCCAATCGGTCGAACAGACCGCCAACGAGCGCGGTTACTCGACGATACTGTGCAACAGCGGCGGTAGCGTCGATAACGAGGTCCGCTACCTGCGCCTGCTCATAAAGCAACAGGCGGACGGCATACTGTTCAACTCGATGGGCATATACGACCAGCGCCTGGCCAACCTCACCAACTCAGGCATACCCGTTGTGGTCGTCGGCAGGAAGATACCCGGCCTGCCCACAACAAACGTTACCACCAACAACCGCCAAGGCGCGTTCGACGCGGTATCATACCTCATCAACAAGGGGCATCGGCGTATCGCGTTCGTGTTTGGCGTGTATGAGTCGGCGACCGCGCTGGAAGACCGCTATGACGGCTATAAGGACGCGTTGAGGCAATACCGCGTCCCCTTCGACGAGAGGCTGGTCGTCAAAGTGCCGAACGTCCTTGACAGCGCAGAGGAAGCCGCGCGGCGCCTGATCGACAGCGGCGTGGCCTTCGACGGGGTTTTCGCCTCCAACGACCTGATCGCCCTTAGCGTTATAAAGAACCTGGAGCGCATGGGCTTCCGCGTACCCAACGACGTATGCGTTATGGGTTATGACATGATACCTTTTTCACAGATGAGGTATCCCGCGCTCTCAACAGTGGACAGCCACCTGGACCAGCTGGGCCGCGAAGCAACGATACAACTGATCGGCTTGGCCGAGGGAATGGCGGACAACCACAGTGAAACAGTTGTAAAGTCTGAGATTGTCCTGGGAGGGACCGCGTAGGGCGCGAACCGCTTGACCCGCTCTTGGCGGCGAACGCGTAATGAGGTGATTCCCTTGCCGCGTCTATCCAAAATGCGCAGGTTAACGCGTGATAACCCGGTATTTCCGCGCGTGTTCATCAGCTACTTCATCATCCTGATACTGCCGCTGACCGCGATGGCGGCTACGTCGGCCAACTCGTTCCGCGCCGCCCGCGGCATGGCCGTCGCCGCGAACCACGCGACCCTGGAGCGCGTGGTCAACGCCATAGAGCGCGAGATGGCCGACCTGCGCCAGCAGCTGGCGCTGTTCTCAAGCCTGCAGGCCACGGGCGAGTACCTCTATCCCAGCGAGAGCGGCGCGAACCAGCTGTCCGCAGTGAGGCGCGGCATAGCGGTTAAGGCCGGTATCCGGGAGTTCGAGGCGCGGTTCCCCTCTGTTGATAGATTGTGCATATTCTCCAAGAAGCTGGATCGCGTGGTGTCGCGCTCGGGCTGGACCAGCCTTTCCCAGTATTACGACGCGTATTGGAGCGGCTCAGGCATAACGCTGGATGAGCTTCAGTCCCGGATGAATACGACGCAAGACTTCTGGTTGTCGCCAATGCTCGTTTACGCCGACGCTGAACAGCGGATGCTGATGATCCAGCCGCTGCCGGTAATGGGCGCGTCACTGATGAGCGGCGTGTCCGGCGCCCTCGTCGCGGTGATAAAGCCCCAGCTGTTCACAATGGCGCTGACCGAGATAGAGACCACGCGCGAACAGAGCGGCGCGGAACCGCGTATCCGCGTAAGCGTAACGGACGGCGCGGGCGGGCATGTCGTCGGCATAGACAGCCAGGACAGCGGGGCATGGACGCTTACCGCCAGCCCAATCCCGGTAACGCGCGGCGACATCACCGCGTCGGCCCGCTCGCGGCTGACCGGCTGGCTGTATACCGCGCGGATGGATGAGCGGGCCGCGCTTGCCAGGCTGTACGCCGCGCGAAGCTATACTATAATCCTATCGGTGATCGTATTCATCGCCGGGTTGGTTATGGTCTGGGCGAATGCCAGCCGCAGCGCACGTCCGCTGGCGAGGCTGGCTCGAAGTCTGGTCGGCACGGACTCCGCGGCGCGTTTCCCGCGCGGGAACGTGTTCGAGGTCATAGCGCTTGAGGTCGAGCGGTTGATCACCGACAACCGTCGGATGAGCAGCCAGATCGACGCGTCACGGGCGTCGGAGGCGTATAGCTTTATCGGGCAGGCGCTGGCCAACCTGATCTGCTTTGGCCGCGAACAGGCGGCGCGGGCGTTGTTAAGCGAGGTGTTCAGGCCGGCGGCCGGCGAAGCGGAGCCTGGCGCGGCTAAGTGGGATCTGGACGACTCCGCGAGGCGTCATCTGGTAGAGGCGCTGTTAAGCGTGATCGAGCGCCTTGGCATGGACGCGCAGACCAAACGTAACCTTGTTGACTATATACAGCCCCTGACGGGCAAGGCGTTCGAGGAAGCCGTGTATGAATTGGCCGGATCGCTGCGCGATCGCGTGAGCGCGGGCGCGGCGGCGGGCAGGCTGGAAGAACAGGGGAAGAAGGTATTCGCTTATATAGATGAAAACTTAGGCGACCCGCAGCTCAACGCGGCCATGGTGTGCGAGAGGTTCAAGCTGAGCCGGTACCAGTTGAACAAGGTTTGCGCGTGGCATACCCGCGTCGATGGCGGCGACGGCCTGAGCTTCGCCGCCGCGCTGGAACAGGCGAGGCTGGAGCAATCGTTGGTGATGCTTCGCGAGTCGTCCGCGTCGGTGTCGGAGATCGCCGCGCGGGTAGGATACACATCCGACCAGTCGTACAGGCGGGCGTTCAAGCGTGTCTATGGGGAATCGCCGGGGGAAGCGCGGTCCGCCCGTACGGATTGACAAAAACTTGGACAATACAATTATACAAATACCCAACATATTCACCAAACAGGCCGAACCCACCAGCCAATCCATACCATTTTGGAAACATTGACGCGTCCCGTCAAAATTGTCCGTTGATAAAACCACGCGTCACGCCCTATATTTACCATATGGAACGCGCTGAATTGGAGGCGATCGGCATGACGGGCGGGGTTGTCCGGAAAATCACGAAACCCGCGCTGCGAGATAACTTGGTATGGGCACGTAGGAATTACGGCATATATGTTATGTTGCTGCCCGCCGGCGCCGCGTGCTTCGTCTTTAGCTATCTGCCCATGGCGGGCCTGGTCGTCGCGTTCAAGGACTACAACCTGTTCAAGGGACCGTTTGGCAGCCCATGGAACGGCATGGCCAACATCCAAAGGATATTCACTATGCCGGGCATCGTCCAATCCATATGGAATACCCTGCGCGTGAGCGTCCTCACCCTTCTGGTCGGCTTCCCCGCGCCGATCATATTCGCGCTGATGCTCAACGAGTTGGACATTAGATGGTACAAACGCGTCGTCCAGACGATCAGCTACATGCCCTATTTCCTATCATGGATATCGGTAATAGGCATCGTAATGAACCTGTACTCCGTGTACGGCCCGATCAACGACCTGCGGCTGTTGCTGCTTGGCCCTGACGCGAAACGCGTTCTCTTCCTGTCCAACCCCGCCTTCTTTATCCCGAATGTTCTTATCCTCACCGTATGGAAGGGCCTGGGCTGGGATTCCATCATATATATAGCCGCCATCACGTCCATAGACCCCCAGCTGTACGAGGCTGCCGCGATGGACGGCGCGGGCAAGCTCCGCCAGACATGGCATATCACGCTGACCGGCATACTCCCCACGACCATGATACTGTTGATACTGCGCCTGGGCGGGCTGTTCGGCAGCAACTTCGAGCTGATATACGGGCTGCGCAACCCGTTCGTTAACTTCGAGGTTATATCGACGATCGTGTTCAAGATGGGCATACAGCAGGCGGACTTCGGGCTGGCGTCCGCCGTCGGGTTCATGCAGGGACTGGTCGCGCTGGCGCTGACGTTCGGCTCCAACAAGCTCTCGAAGATGGTCAGCGGCGCGGGCGTCTGGTGAGGGGGGACGGCGATGAAGTACAGGACGCGGGCATACCGGGCGTTCACCGCGCTTAACGTGGGGTTCATGTTTTTGGTCGTCGTCATTATGGCTTTCCCGTACGTCAACGTGCTGGCCAAGTCGCTCAACGAGAGCAAGGATACCCTGCTGGGCGGGATCACGCTGTGGCCGCGCAAGCCCACGCTGGAGAATTATCAGGCGCTGCTTGCCGACAAGCAGCTTCTGGCCTCCGCCGTGGTATCCGTCCAGCGGGTGCTGCTGGGCACCGTCACCTCCGTGGCGACGCAGTTTCTCGCGGCGTACGCGCTTGCCCAGAAGCGGCTGGTCGGCAAGACCGGGATCCTGATATTCTTCATGATACCGATGTATTTTTCCGCCGGGCTGATACCGCAGTATATACTGTACAGCCAGCTCTCGCTGACGAACAGCTTCTGGGTGTATATACTGCCGGGGATATTCTCGTTCTTCAACATCGTGATTATACGCACATATATGCATACGCTGCCCGAGTCGCTGAGCGAGTCGGCCAAGCTGGACGGCGCGAACCACCCGCGAATACTCCTTAACATCACGCTGCCGATGAGCCTGCCCATACTCGCGACGATCACGCTGTGGCAGGCGGTCGGGCACTGGAACGATTGGACCACAACGCTGTATTTCGTCACGAGGCCCAGGCTGTTCACGCTGCAGTACGTGCTGATGCAGATCATCACGGAGGCGGACCGCGTCCGCCAGACGATCCAGTACGCGCTGCAGGAAGGGCTTGATTTGTCCGACCAGGCGGCGACCACCACGCCGGAGGCGCTTCGGGCCGCGCAGGTGGTGTTTACAACGCTGCCGATCATACTGGTCTACCCGTTCCTCCAGAAGTACTTCATCAAGGGCGTAATGATCGGCGCGATCAAGGACTGACGACGGGCATGACCCCAAGGGGTTTTATTATGAAAGGAGACACCCGCATGAAGAAATGGCTGGCCCTGCTGCTCGTGGCGGCGATGACGCCGCTATGCGCGGCGCTGGCGGAATCCACGGTGACCCCGCAGGCGTATCCATGGAACGACGAAACCATACTGGACTCCGCGCTGCTGCCGTCATGGGAAGGCAAGCAGCTGGAGCTGACATGGTGGTATGGCCACGGCGTGGACCCGATGAACCCGGAGGTATCCACGAAGGATGTAGTCGAGCCTGAGATCGAGCGTGTCACCGGCGTAAAGATCAACTACGACGAGTCCTTCTCCAACGGCGCGGGCACGACGTTCGACGTGCGCCTGGCGATGCTGGCTGGCACGAAGGATTGGCCCAGCCTGGTGACCAACGCGCAGCTGGCCTCCGCGCTGATCGAGGGCGGCGTGGTCTACGACCTTACCGACCTGATTCCTAAGTACATGCCCAACCTGATGAAGCTGATCCCGCGGGACGATCCGCTGTACAGGCCGGTATGGGAGAGCATGGAGATAACCGGGGGCACGGACAGGATATGGTCGATCCCGATCCCGAACGCCAGCTACGAGCTTACTAAGGACCTGTGGCCGCTGGACGAGACCGAACAGGCGAAGTACGGCAAGGGCATAGAGCCGCCGACCAACTTCCAGCAGTCGGCGGTGGTTGTGCGCGACGACATACTCAAGATGATCTACCCGCAGGCCAAGACTATGGACGAGATCGAGGCGCTGTACATGGAGAAGGGCTACTTCGACAAGGAGGATGTGTACGACGTTCCGATCCGGTCGGCGGAAGATTTCTACGAGTTCCTGCGCAAGATAGACGCGCTGGGGCTGACGGAAGGCAACCAGAAGGTGTATTCAACCTACGCGTCGGCGGGCATCGACAACTATCCGCTCGGCGCGAGGCTGGCCAGCAACTTGTTTGGCTGGGGCACAAGCTCCGACTGTTTCACCTACTGGGATAACGTTACAAAGACCGTGCGCTTCGCCGCGTATGAGGACGAGGTCCGCTCACTGTACAAGACGTTCAACCAGCTGGTCCGCGAGGACGTGGTATCGCCGGAATCGCTGATCGACGACACCGTGGCTTTCCAGGCGAAGCTGAACAACGGAGTATACGCGGTCGCTTACGCGGAATGGTGCTGGCCCGACAACGCGGTCATCGAGGCGAACAAGCCTTACCGCTACCGCCCGCTGTACTTTGACATACCCATCAGGACGGACAAGTACCCGCTCACGGTCGCGATGCCCAACATCCAGCGCGGCATAATGATCTTCAAGGACAGCGTGAAGGAGGAGGACCTGCCCCAGATACTGATGTGGGCCGACTTCCACCTTAGCGAGGCATACGCGAACCTGCAGTACTGGGGTCCATCGACCGCCGGGCTGTACCAGACCAACGAACAGGGCGAGAGGCGCTTCACCGACCCGGCCATCGAGGAGGCGTCGCTTTATAACAACAACCCGAAGCTGCTGATGGAATACAACCTGACCAACGGCCTAACGAACGTGCAGTACAAGGTCCGCCGCCTGCAGTTCTGGCCCTTCACCGCCGCGCGGAAGTACTCGCCGTATATCGTTTATGACGAGGTCCCAGCCGACAAATCGGAGGCGCGGCAGATGTTCTCCTCCGGCATGGTGGATGATTACCGGGGCACGGTATCCGAACTCGCGTTTATATGGAATTTCACAAACGTGGTGCCCGGCGTGGAAAAGATGTGGGCCGCCCGGCAGACATGGGAAGACACGATGATGAAGAGCCTTGCCGCGCAGTCCGAAGCCGAGTTCGACCGGCTGTATGACGAGTTCATCGCGGTCTCAAAGCAGATAGGCGTCGACGAGGATACGCTTGCCGCGTGTACGGATTACTTCGTGAACACGTACAACGCGGCGTTCATGGACGCGCTGAACTAGGGGGATTGTACAATCGCCGCCCGCGTGGTATGCTGTGCCCGACAGTATGCCGCGTCGGGCGGCGACTTTCCGCAAGGAGATAATCGCTATGGACATATTAACAATACGCGCGAACGAGCGTATCGGCCTCGCGCCTGAATGGGCGCTGCTGGAGCGTCAGCTGATCCATCTGATGGACGGAACGCCAGACCTTGTTTTGGGGAAATACACCAACCCGGACGGCTCGATGAAATGGCCGCCCGTTGCGGAAGGCTTTGAGTCGATCGACGCGCTGGACGACATGTACGAGAGTTTCCATAGTTGGCCGCTGTATTACCTGCTGGGCGGCTCGCCCAAATTCCTGGAGTACGCCCGCCGCGAGTACGACGCGATAACCCGCCAGTTCGCGGGATACGGCACCGGCCACGGCCACCCGATGGTTGTTAAGGAATATGAACAGGGCTACGACTGGATGCACCAGGGCGAGGGCTACCTGTTGTTCTACCTGCTGAACCTGGCCGACCCGACCCACGCGCCCACAAGGGAGCGGGCGATCCGGTACGCCGGATTCCTGATGAACGAGGACCCGGAAGCGGTCAACTACGATTATGAGCGCAGGATGTTCCGCTGCTGCTACTTGGGCAGCATGGGCGCGGCCCACCGCAACTTTGACGGCAAGCCGTGGCTGTACGCGGACTGGAAGCAGTGGTACGGCCTGCCGTTCCACGACCTACCGGGCGTTGAGACGGTCGACGACACGCGCGATGTTGAAAAGGCGCGGCGCGTGGCGCTGGCCATGCGCGACCGCCTCGCCTACAGCGACACGGTGATCAACCTTGCCGCCACGAGCATGGTCATGAACGCGTACCTCCACACGCGGGAGGAGAAGTACAAGACGTTCATCATCGACTACGTGGAGGCGTGGCGTGAGCGGACACAGCGCAACGGCGGGCTGGTCCCGGACAACGTTGGCCGCAATGGTGATATCGGCGGCGAGATGGGCGGCAAGTGGTACGGCGGCTACTACGGCTGGACGTGGCCGCATGGGTTCTACTTCATCGCGGACGCGCTAATGATAGCCAGCGAGAACTGGGCGGCGCTGACCGGGGACACGGGGATCGCGCGGTGGCTGCGCTCCCAGTATGACCTGCTGCTGTCGTTGGCTGTTGAGAAGGATGGCGAGCTATACATTCCAATGAAGCACGCCGACCCGGGCGCGGTCCAGCAGTACAACCAGAACCCGACGAATGTGCTGACAGACGACTCGCTCCCCGTCCGCAACCCTGAGCATGTGAACCTCTACCAGAAGGACGGCTGGTTCGAGTTCGCGCGGACGCCGCAGCCGCAGCCGACGCACCTGTGGTTCTTATCGCGAGATGAGGACGACCTGGACTTAATCCTCCGCACGAAACGCGCTCCCAAACCCGATTGGCACAACCGTCCGTTGGACGGCTACTCCAAGTACATGGGCGGGCAGGATCCGCGATGGATTGAGTACCTGCGCGGCGAGAACCCGGACTACCCAGAGCGGATACTGACATACAACATCAACCAGGTGTACTCGCGCCTAAAGATGATCCACGAGGATACGCAGGACCCCGCGACATACGGCGACGCGTACCTGCAGCAACGCAACCCGATAACCTGCGAGGGGCTTGCGCATCTGACGCTGGGCGGGCCGATGCCCATCTATAACGGCGGGCTGCCGCAAGTGTCGCTGCTGTACTACGACGCGCTCGAGAAGCGTCCAGGCCTGCCCGAAGACGTCGCCGCGCTGGTGACGCGGCTGGATGACGACGCTGTATATGTCACGATAATCAACCTTAACGCGGCGGAATCGCGCCGGATGTATGTTCAAGGCGGCGCGTTTGGCGAACATCTCATCCAGCGCGTGTCTGTGGATGGCGGCGCTGACCAAGAATGCGGCGGGCGCTGGTTCCTGCTTGAGTTGCCGCCCAGTTCGCGGGCGGACCTGCGCGTTACGTTGAAGCGGTACGGCGGCCAGGCGGCGTACCAATGGCCGTTCGGGGGATAACGCTCTACACGGCGATATCCTCCCTTGTCCAGTAGGCGGGGGTCCTTGAATACCGCGCGATGGTTATAGTAAATGTCGCCATACTGTTCGGCGGAAGCTGGGCCAGGAAGCGCGGGCCGCCCACCTCCAACGCCTCGCCGTCATCGAGCGCTACGCGGCCGAAGGTATGCTCCGCGAACGCGCCGCCCTGCGCTATTACGCGGCGTGTTCGCGCGGGGTTCAAGTTCACCAGCGTCAGGGCGACGCTGTCCTTCACGTTGTCAAAGACCAGTGCGGATACGTCCGGCGGCAACCCGGGCCTGCCCTGGTCCGCGTCGAAGTAGAACAGCGTGGACATCAGCAGCCCGCCGTTATACAGCGGCAGCGGTGAGCCCAGCGTTAGCATCACCAGGCCCTCAGCGCATATAGGGTTCCGGTTCTGGATGTACGCGTCGTCGTACGTTGAGGGATCCTGCGTGTCGGTGTGTGTCTTCTTGACGCGCGAGTATACCAGCGCCAGGTTGTATTCCATCATTTTCTCAGGGAAATCGGGGAAATCTCCGCTCATCCAGCTTAGCCACGCGTATTCCTGACCGCCGGCGTTCTTGAAGAACGGCACGGCGAACCGCCTCTTGGGTGAGCCGGGACGCTTCCGAGCGGATTCGAGTATCTCAATATCCTCCTCGCCTCGCGTCAGGTTGAACGCGTGCGCCATCGGCTGCGGGCGCATCGGGTAATATTCATACCAGCCGCCGTCAAGCTGGCGTTTGCGCGTGAACTTCCCGCCGGATGATACCAGCGGCGTGTCGATGCGGGTCGCCTCCGGCTCCTCGAACTCGTTGTCGGCGTCGAACACCGGGTCGCCGTTTGGCTCGACCAGCGTCTCGTCGCGGGCAAGGGAGGATATCGGGTCATACTCGATGATCGAGCCTTCGTCCGCGAACTTGTACGGCACGAGCGTCATGCCGTCTGCGTGGATCGCGTGGCTTAGTACATGCCGCGCCTGCTCGCGCATCCAATCCATCCGGGTGATGTCGCCCGTGAGCAGCGTCTCATTCTCGCACGCCGCCGCCACCGATTCGGCTATGAACCAGTACCCGTGCGGCCACACCCATCCGTAATGCCCGCCATACCATTTCCCGTCCAGCAGCCCGCCGACCTTGCCGTCAGGCCCGGCGTTATCGGGGACCAGCCCGCCGTTCGCGGCCGATCGCTCACGCCACGCCTCCACATAGCCAAGTATCCACTGGCGGTATACGTCCGATCCGGTGTGCAGGTACGCATTCATGATCAGGCTGGTCGCCATCAGGTTGATGACCGACTCGCTCCGCTCCTTGCGCAGCGCGATCGCCTCGCCCATGCGCATGGCCTTTTCGGGGTCCTTCAGGTCGTCCAGCGTGGCAACGCCCGGCACGTCGAAGAACGGCAGGCCGTAGTAATCCATCCACTTGGCGTAACCGAACGGGCGCGGCTGGACAGGTATCAGCCCCGCCGCGCCATGCGTGGGCGACTTGATCACCCGGTTTGCCGGATCGAATATGCCTTTAGAGGCGTCCGTGAACAGCGCGGCGAACCGCTCTGACAATTCCTTCAAGCGGGGATGTCCCGGCTTTGCAAGGTTTAACAGGTAGAACAACTGGTTGCCCTCGCCCTGGTGCATCCAGTCGCAATAGGAGTAGTATTCGTCCTCCACAACCTTATGGCCGCCGACGCCGTAATCCAACGCGCCGAACTGCTCGTTGATCGTGTCGAACTCCTTGAGCGCAAGATCGAAGAAGCGGTCGTCGCCGCCCAACACGTAGAACAGCGGCCACGCGTGGAAGCTCTCGTACGCGTCGTCGACCGCGCCGTAACCAACGCCCGGCTTGGGATCATGCGGCCACTTGAAATACCCGTTGGGGTGGAGGTATTTCTCCAGTATGATATCCAGGGATTGGTTGATCGCGGTGAACAGCTGCCGTTGCAGGTATGCCCACATGGGCGCGTGGGTGAAGCGTTTGCGGGCATGTATGACTGGCGTCGCGTTGGTATCGGATAGCATACAGGAACCTCCTACCGCCTTGCTTATGGCTGTATCGCGATTGGCAAACCCGTTTCCACCGAGCGCTGGGCTGCCCGCAGGACGCGGGCCACACGGTCGAATTCCTCGATATCGTATGGCTTAGCCCCGCTTTTCCCGGTTTTAAGATATTGGAGTACTTCACCCGGCGCGTCGGCGGGCGGACCATCTATCCGATGGGTGGCGGCCGTATCGTCATAGCGTCCGCTCCTAAGCTCGTTCTGGTCAATATGTACATAACCATCCGCGCATTCTATGTCAACCACGCCATAGAAATCGGTCGGCCATGCGGCGGCGTGCCAGTCTACGCGGTGAGTCACGACCGCGCCGCCCTCAAGCGTAAGCACAAGAACACAAACCGTGCCGCGTGAGGGAAGCCCCTTCGCCGGGGTCTGGGTCTTGGCGTACACCTCGACGGCGTTTAGCGGCGTCAGCGCGTCCAACGCGCTTAGGTGATGCGGCGCGAGATCCTCCAACGCCAGCGACGCGTAAGCGGATTCCCAGCTTGACACAGGGATGGACAGCGAACACCGCCAGTCGATGGTTTCAATGGCGCCGAAGCCGCTCTCCATCAGTATGGACGCGGCGGTTCGGGTGGCCGCGGCCCTGCGGTAGGATTCGCCCATGAACACCTCGCGACCAGTAACCCGCGAAGATTCCAGCACGCGGTCGTAGTCCGCGAAGTCGGCAAGCCTGAACTTATGTACATATAAATCCGCGCCGGACGCTAGCGCGGCCAGCTCATATCCGGGCTTGTTCTTGCGGGTGTTTGGCACGCCGATCACAACGAAACTGGGCTTATGCGCGGCAAGCGCGTCGGACAGCGAACCGAACGCGCGGCATGAGCGCAGGACGGTATCGGCGCCGCAGTTCGCCTTAATATCCTCATCGAAGCCATTGAGGAACGCGCAGTCCAGGTCGCCGATGTAGGGATCCCATTTTTCTATGCAATCCGTACCGATAAACAATACGCGCATTATACACCTTACCTAAAAGTTATGCTCATCCGGGATTCGCAGCATCGGGTGTGTCCGCTGCAGTTCCTCGATGGCGGCCCACTGTTCCGCGTGGAGCGGCTCACGCAGCGCCTTGAGCGTAGACTCAAGGTTCGACGGGCGGCGGATGCCGTTCAGCGTGATATCGATGTCGGGGTTGAGCATCGGATACTGCAGCGAGGCCGCGATGATGTCGATGCCCAGGCGTGAGCACATCTCCCGCGTCTTCACGGCAAACGCGCGGTGCAGCGTCCCCGGGATGTTGCGGCTGTCCATCGGGCGGCAGGTCATCGGATCGGCGCTCTTGAGCAGTCCGAACAGCAACACGGACGCGTTCAGGAATGCGCAACCGCGCGAGGCGGCCAACGCGATGAGCGGGTCGGCGGCGCGTTTGAGCAGGTTGTAATCCATGTAGCTCAAAGCGCTGTCGCACTGGCCGCAGGCGATGGCGTTCATGTGCGCGGCCAGCGACCGCGTGCCAAGCCCGATATGTCGGATGAGGCCTTCCTCGCGCCGCTCACGCAGGAACGGCATGACCTCCGGCAGCGTTACAGAGAAGTCGTTCGTGTCGTGTGCCTGGTACAGGTCGATATAGTCGACGCCCAGCCGCTCGAAGCTCTCGTAGAAGCGGCGTTTGAACGTCTCGAACGCGTCCGGCTTTTCCGGATGGAAGTCGCACTTCGTGGCGATGAATACCGACCCGCGGTCGATCCGCCGGAGCATGCCGCCGACCATCAGCTCGCTTTCGCCGTAATCGCGCGAGGTGTCGAAGAACCTCGCGCCGGACTCGTAGCACCTGAGTAGCAGGTCGATATTCCCGTCCCTGTTATCCTCCGCGCTCAGCCACGCGCACCCGACGCCGAAGGGCAGCTCACGGCCATCCAGCCGCCAACGAAAGCGGCGTATCTCGCGCTTGATCGACCCGTCCTGGATGCTGCCAGCGTTATTCATATTATATAATTACTTCCTTTGATATATTACCATAGACGCCGGGAACGCGTCAGCTCCAGCTGCTCCATTGTGAATGGCACGTCCGGCTGGTCGTCCAGCCATCGGACGAAGTCAGTCTCGATATCCTCTCGCCAGGCCGCGTCGATCTCGCCGGATGTGTAGACCTTCTGGCTGCAGCGCTCCATCGCGAAGCGGTCGCGGTAGGTTACGACCATGCCCGACAGGGCGCAGCCACGCGCCAGATGCGGCGGGATGAATATCACGCAGTCGCCTTTGGCAAGCGCGACGTCGCCGGGCATGACCGTCACGCCCTCCATGCGCGTGGGGCAGTTTATGCCGCCGAGCATGATCGTGTGGGGTGAGGCGTGACTGGGGTGGACGCCCCGGTGGAATATGTTGAAGCCCGCAATCCCGATGATGCCGTCGATGTCACGGACGGAGGCGTTATGGACGCATCCGTTATGGGAACGCGCGTATATCGCGCTTGAGAGGCGCTCACCGACGATGGGGCCGTCGTCGATCTTGCCGAACACGTCCGCAACATACACATCGCGCTCGGTAAGCCGCTGGATGGGCCATGATATCATGTCGCCGATCTCACCTCGCGCGTGTCCGGCGTTGAGCATCGCCTCGCGCGTGTCGGGCAGCAGCGGCAGGTAAAGCGCGGTAAGGACGCGCCCGACCATCGTTTGGCCGGGCATTGTGGACTGGAACCCGCCCAGGAACTGCCGGGTATAGCCGACCTCCCGGCACACGCCCCACGCGTGGGTGATAGAGGAATACCTAGCGATGCCGTCAAGCTCCTCGTCAGGGACGCGCGGCCTGCCGTCGTCGAAGCGCTCGCCCGTCCATTTGGGGGTGAAGAAGGCCAGCTCGTCCGGGGTTAGGTCATATGGCAGAATCTTCATATCAGCATACCTTACATCTTGGCGTTCTACGCGGCGCGAAGGCGCGGCATATATACTGTTTCCCATAGTATAACGCCGCGCCTTGCCGGTCACGCTCCGCGCGAAGAGGCGTGTTACTTCTTGCCGTTGGCTATCGCCCAGGCGTCCACCTGCGCCTGCATCTCAGCCAAGACCTTGTCAAGGCCCGCAAGCTGAACCTTGCTCAGGTATTCGGCCTCAAGCTCCTCATAGTTCGGCATGTAGACGCGGTTCTTGTATTCCTCGCGAAGCGCGTCCAGCTGAGCCAACTCGCTCTGGATAGGCTCTGTGTTGAGCGCGAAGCCGACGATCGGTGAGCGCTTGGCGGCGTCGTTGACCGCTTCAGTGCGCTCGGCCAGCGTCGGGTCCTGTCCTTCCATGACGGTAAGCAGGAACGTGTTGCCGAACGCCCACGCGGTGTTGCCCAGGAAATAAGGGCTGTTCTCGGCGATCCGGACCGCGCCTTCCGGGGTAATGACGTGGTCGCGGCCCTCTGTGCCGTAGAGCAGCGCGTCCAGCGTCTTGCCGTCGGTGTGGATCAGCTCAAGGTATTTCATGACCTTGTCGGGGCTGGCGGTGTTGATGGATACCGCGTTCATCGTAGCCGCTCCGGAGTTATAGCCCATCATTGCGTCGGAGATCTTGATCTGGTACGCGTCCCAGCCGCGGCGGTTCTTGAACTCCACCTCGCCGCCGGGCTTCACGTCCCCGAACGCGCCCGCATACAGTCCCGCCACCATGTCGCCCTGCGACTGGTCGGTTGTGACGCTGGCGATATCCGGGCGGATGTAGCCCTCGTTATACAAGTGGAGGTTGTATTCGTTGGTGTTCAGGTACATGGGGCGGGTATAGTAACTTACCACATTCAGGTCGGGATCGTCTTCGGCGATCGCGCCGTAGAACGATATGACGGTGTCGCCGCTGCCCCACACGCGATCGTCGAGACCTCCGCCCATCGGATACAGGTCCGGGCGCTCGCTCTTGATCAGCTCGAAAACGGGGTCCAGGTCGTCGAGCGTCTTGATAGCGGTCATGTCGATGCCCAGCTCGTCGGCTACGTCCTTTCGCAGGTACAGGCCGTACGGGTTGGCGAGGATCTGCAGGTTGGGTATGGCGTACAGCCGGCCGTTCACGTTGCCGAAGGCGAGGTATTCCGGCTTGATGAATTCCGTGATCTTCGGCGCGTATTCCGGTATCAGGTCGGTCAGGTCAAGGAACGCGCCCTTTCCCACGTTCTGGTAGAAGTCAAGGCGCCATGTCGAGGTGAAGCAGATGTCGAAATACTCGTTCGAGTTAATGATCAGGTTCATCCGCTCCACGTATTCCGACTCGCTGAGCAGCCGCAGGTCGAGCTTGATCCCATACTCTAAGAGCAGCTCGTTGACGGCCTCCACGCCGATCCCCGTGTTCTTGATGAACGTCTCGGAGCCGAAGTTATACTGGATGATCGTTGTGGGTTCCTCTTGCGCTGACGCGAAGGCTGGGATCGCGGCCAGCGCCATCACCATCGCGGTGGCAAGCAGCGTTGAAACGACCTTCCTCAAAATGGTCTTCTTCATTCGATACCCTCCTTATTATTAACCGGCGCTGCCGGTTGGTCGCGGCGTGTCAACCCTTCATCGACCCGACGGTGATGCCCCGTATGAAGAAACGCTGGAAGAGGGGAAACACCAGCATCATCGGGAAGATCGTGATGACCATCATTGCCATGCGTAGGTTCTCGCGCGGCAGCTTGGACACGTCGACCGAGCTGGCGAAGGGGGAGAATTCTATCATGTTCATCGCTTCCTGGATGTTGTTGAGCATGCGCTGCAACAGATATTGGATGGGGAACAGGCTGTTCTTTGTGATGTATATCATGGGGGTGTACCAATCGTTCCAGCGGCCCAGCAGCCCCATGAACGCGACAGTAGCCAGCGCGGGCGCGGACAGCGGCAGCGCGACGCTCACAAAGACGCGGTACTCGCTCGCGCCGTCTATCCGCGCGGAGTCGTACAGCGAGGAAGGCAGGCTCTGCATCGTTGTGCGCAGCATCATCACATGCCAGCAGTTCACCAGCCCGGGCAGTATCAGGACCCAGATGGTGTCGTACAGCTTCAGGTACTGCTTGATAAGGATGTAGCTGGGCGTCAGCCCGCCGCTGAACAGCATCGTGAAGAACACATAGAACGTAAGCCCGCGCCGAGCCTGGAACCGAGGGCGCGAGAGCGCGTAAGCGAACGCGGACATGACAGCGACCGCCAGCAGCGTGCCTAGGAGCGCGTACACCGCGCTGACACCGTACGCGTTCCAGATGCCCTTCATGTTGGCGAAGGTATACTGGTACGCCTCCAGCGAGAATCGCGGCGGCAGGATGCGGAACCCGTAGCGCAGTTCCGCCGTGCTGGTCAGCGAAACGGATATTATGATCCAGAACGAGAACAGGATCACCAGCGCGAACAGCAACAGGATCGCGTACATCAGCCACAACGAGGAACCTTCGCGGCCGCCCGACCGTCTCGCGGGCCGGGTCGTCTCTGGCGGCGGGGCGGTATAATCCAAGGCCATGCCTCCTTTCAGGACAGCGTTGCGCCTGGGGAATCAAATCAACGCGCGGTCGGCGTCGATGCGGCGGACTATCGCGTTGGTCGCGAGCACCAGCGCCATGCCCACGAGCGACTGGAACAGCCCTACCGCGCTGGACATCCCGATATTGCCGACCTTCATCAACGCGCGGTAGATGTAGGTGTCGATCACGTCGGTGGTCGGGTAGAGCATGCCGTTGTTCATTGTGACGTTGTAGAACAAGCCGAAGTCGGCGCGGAATATGCCGCCGATGGAGAGGATTGTCAGGACGGTTATTGTCGGAACAAGGAACGGCAGCGACACGTGCCAGGCAATCTGCAGCCTGCCCGCGCCGTCCAGCCTCGCGGCCTCGAATATCTCCTCGTCAACGCCCATCAGCGAGCCGTAGTAGTACAGGCTGGACATGCCCACGCCCTTCCATACCGAGAAGCAAACAAGTATGGCGGGCCAGTATTTCGGCTGGGTGTACCATTGGATGGCCGTGCCGCCCAGCCGCTTGATCATGCCATTGATGAGCCCTGATGTCGGCTGCAGCAGCGTGTAGGCGATGTAGCTGACCACAACCCACGAGACCAGGTGCGGCAACACGAACACAGTCTGGAAAAACTTGACGTGGCCGCGTTTGGGTGCCTCAAAGAGCGCCAGCGCCAGCGCGATCGAGCATACCGTGCCGATGGCTATGAACAGCGCGTTCATCGTCAATGTGTTGCGCAGCGTGCGCGACGCGTCCAGCGAGGTGAAGTAGAAGCGGAAATTTTCAAGTCCCACCCACGCGCTGCCCATTATTCCCTTGGTGACATTGAACTTCTTGAACGCTAGCACAACGCCGAATATCGGCAGATAGGAGAACACGAACAGCTGTATAACGGCGGGCAGCGCCAGCGTCCATAGCTGCGCGTTCTCGCTGATATTGCGGCGGGCGGCCTTGTTTGGGGCGCGAATGGCTCTCCTGATGGCTGTCATGGCGCCTCCTTACGCGTGGCCGGGCACATCAATAGTTAACAGCAGAAGAATCTTTACACGCAACATTATATAGCATGCCTGCATAAAAGTCAAGGCCGACTTTCGGCAAACAACCATCCTGTCACGAAATTCGCGTGAGCGTTCCACACAATTCCATATAATTCACATTAACTTGAATATCCTTGCCCAAACACCTCCTTCAGCCGGGCAAGCGCGGTCCGCGCCCCGTCCACGATGAAGCCCGAATCCGATCCGACGGACAGGAAGTCGATCCCATTATCAAACCAGAAGCGTATCTCCTCCTGCCCATACGCGGCTATCGACGTGCCCACGCTCTTTCCCGCCGCGTGGGCGCGGTCGACCGCCAGCTGTATCAGGCCCTTCGTCCGACCTTCCATTGGATGGCCCAGCTCGCCGACCGAGCCGCTCAGGTCCATCGGCCCGATGAGAAACGCGTCCATGTAGGGCGTTCTGGCAATGTCGGGGATGGCCTCTATGGATTTGGGCGATTCCACCTGCAGTATCCTCACGGTCTGTTTATGCCCACTGCGGATGTATTCCCCAACGTCGTCCAGTCCGTAGCGTATCGCGCGGAACGGCCCGAACCCCCTTGCCCCTTCGGGCGGGTATACGCACGCGCTGATGGCCGAGAGCGCTTCCTCCGCGCTGTTGATCATCGGGAAGACGACCGCGTCCGGCCCGGCCTCCAGCGCCCGCTTGATGTGCGGGACGTCCGTCCAGCTGACGCGCACACATGAGGCGACGCCAGCCGCGCGGGCCGCGATCAGGTGCGACTCAAGCTCACGGAAGCCTGTTCCCATGTGTTCCATATCTATCCATACATAATCGAAGCCGACGCCGCCCAGGAGCTCACACACGCGCGTATCGGCCAGGAACGCGTGGACGCCGAGGAAGGGCCTGCCGCCCTCAAGGAGGCGGCGGAACGGGTTTGGTGATGACATACTGGCGGTTCCTTCCATAATAGATTGCGCTGATATTATGGCAGGGCTCGGCGGGAAAAGCAAGCGTGGCGGATGCGGTTAAAGACAGTATCGCCGCTCTTGACAAAGGTGAGCTCACGTCACCAATGCGCTGCGCTGGCCCTACTTCTCAGATTATCATAACTAACCAGCGGATTCCCGACCGACGGCGAAGGCAATAAGTCCCAGAAGGTTAGTTCCGCTATACTGGTCGCGCTGGCTGATATCCTGGACACCGCGCTGGAAAAGCGATATAAACTGGTAATCATTGCTAGATTAATCGCGGAGATCAAGACCTCGCCGCCGAGATCAAATCCGTCGGGCCGATCATATCAATCACTCTGTTCTTTCCTGAAATACCGCCAACCAAGAATACATACAGGCAGATAGTAAGCGCGCCATGCGACAAGCGCTAACGTTCCGATTATATCCCCGCCTTCCATTTCCGCTGAAGTACGTGGATAATCCCATAAAACCATAGCCGAGCAAGTCGTAGTTGAAGAATAGGCTGCCGAGAAGGACTGACCGAGCGGCCATGGTTCCGCCCGTTGTTACAGATACACGATGAAGTCTTGCTGGAAGTACTTGTCGATAGGATAACAGATGCAACCAGGTTTCTCAAATCCTGCATGGAGGCGCAGCCGTTCCAAGAGTTCGATGTGCCCATAGTCGCCGAGTCCGCCGCCGGACAGCGCCGTAACAACATTACGGGCTACTTATTCGCGCTGCCGTGGTTCATCGGCTTCTTTGGATTCACCCTATACCCAATGATAAGCTCGCTGTATTACAGCTTTACCAGTTTCAACACGATGCAAGCGCCAAAATGGATCGGTTTGCGCAACTACACGGTCATGTTCACGCGCGACCCGCTGTTTTGGAAATCGGTCGGGAATACGTTCTATTACGCCGCGCTGAGCGTACCTGCCGGTATAATTGCCTCCCTCACGATGGCTGTGCTACTAAACCAGAAGGCGCGCGGCATTCGTGTATTCCGCACTTTGTTTTACCTACCAACTGTGATCTCGTCGGTGGCGTTATCGCTACTTTGGCTTTGGATGTTTGAGCCCAGCTATGGACTCCTAAATACGTTCCTCTCCTGGTTTGGTGTAAAAGGGCCGAAATGGCTGTCCGATCCCGCGTGGGCCAAACCGTCACTTGTGCTCATGAGCATCTGGACCGTCGGCGGCAATATGCTGATTTATCTGGCCGCGTTGCAGGATGTACCCAAGAGTCTGCACGAGGCCGCGTTCATCGACGGCGCGGGCGTGTTTACGCGGTTCACGAGAGTAACCATACCGATGATCACCCCGACGATATTTTTCAGTTTGGTAACCGGATTCATTGGTAGCATGCAGGTGTTCGGCCAGGCTTTCATTATGACGGGCGGAGGGCCGGCGTATTCGACCTATTTCTACGCCTATGAGTTGTACGACAAGGCGTTTGTTAGCTACCAGATGGGATTCGCCTCAGCGATGGCCTGGGTCCTGCTTGTTATAACGATGATATTATCGCTGGCTATCCTTGGAACCAGCAGGAAATGGGTATATTACGAGGGCGATAAATAAGCGCGACGGAATAGTTTTATGACCAACCGACGGGAGGAACAGCGATTGATCCAGACCACGAAGTATGAGGCGGTCAAGCAGTACCTGGTCACACAGATAACCGGCCAGCGGATGCGTCCTGGCGACCGGATCGCAAGCGAGGCGGAGTTGTCAAAATCGCTGGGGGTAAGCAGCATCACCATTAAGAAGGCGTTGAGCGACCTCACCGCCGAGGGTTTGATCCACCGTGTGAAAGGGCGGGGCAGCTTCGTCTCCGAGCGTAAGCCCGCTCCACTGAGCCGCACCGTCGCGATGCTCTTCGCCTTGCACGATATTGACGACGGCGCGTTCATGCGCATCATACAAGGGGCGCAGTCGCTCCTGTCAGCCGACAACTGCTCCATGTTCGTCGAGTGCATTGGCGAAGACCTTTTCACCGCGAAGAAACAGCTGTCACGGCTTATCGACCAGGGCGTAGATGGATTCATGCTGTACCTCTCCGAGCCGGATAACATGCTGGAACTGATCGACATGGCACAGTCGGCCAAACCCGTTGTGATGCTTGACCGTAAGCCCTCCGCGCGTGACATGACATACGCGGGCTGCAACAATATGGGTGGCGCAATACAGGCCGTCAACCACCTTATCGAGTACGGGCACGAACGGATCGGTTTCGCGTTTTTCAATGACTACTTAAGCTCAGAGAAAGAGCGCTACCTAGGCTATGCCCAGACACTTGCGGCGCATGGCGTTGACGCGTCGCGCCAGCACCAGCCGCGCATGAAGACAGCCGCGACCGCCGAGATTGAGGAGGCTGTTCGATCAGGCCGAGCGACCGCCTACTTCGCGGTTAACGACGACTGCGCCTTTATGATGTACGACCATGCTGTGCGAGCAGGATTGTCCGTGCCTGAAGACGTGTCGCTTATCGGTTTCGATAATAACTTGCGGCTTCACGGACAACCGTATTGGGCGGGCAACCCCGCCGCCGATAACGTGGAGCGGAGCAGCGCGGCAGGCCGCGTACCTTCGATCACGACCGTCGAACAATCGTTTGAGGCGTTGGGTAAAGCCGCCGCCAGCCTCATGCTCGGCGTCGTGCAAGGAACCTCCCTCGAGCGTACCCAGACGCTCGTTGGCACAAAGCTAATCGAGAGGAATTCAGTCGCGCGGCCTAATACAGCCATTTCAGAACCCCAACCATCCCCGCCAGGTTGCGAGTATTCGGACTCTGGTTTACCCGCGTGAGGGATGTAATATACACATAGTTGTCACGGTATGAAACTTCGTCAATCCTGAAAAGCGGAGCGGATCCGGTTGTTCATAAAAAATACAACACCTTTCAAGTTAGCAGACTATATATCGCCCCATTCTGTCACAAACCCTGCCGATACTCCCTCGGTGTGCACCCGACAACCGCGCGGAATACAGCTGAAAAGTATGAAAGCGAGTCAAACCCCACGTTCCCTGAAATCATACTGATGGGGAGGTTGGTTTGTTTCAGCAGCTGCTTCGCGAACGCCACGCGTTCCGCTTTGATAAAGTCACTCAGCGTCATACCCGTTTCCTTTTTAAAGTAGGTGGAAAGGTATTCCGGAGAGAATCCAACATGAGCGGCGATTGAGTTACGAGATATATCTTCGCCGATATGGGCTTGGATATACTGCTTAGACCGCTCAATCAACGGATTACTCACAAGCCTAGTAATACGAGCGTCTGTCACGCAAATTTCATGGGCTCGCGCGGCTGCGCGAAGCAGTGATTGCTCCAGACGCGTGTCTTCGATCGGTTTCAGCAGATATTCATACACCCCTAACGTTATAGCCCGTTGAGCATAGGTAAAGTTGGGAAAGCTGGAGAGGATCACGCTGACGCAGCGCTTCTCCTGCGCGTTGACCCATTGGATAAGATCAAACCCTGTACCGCCGCCCATCTCAATATCTGTCAGTAGAATCTCAATGGGATGCCGTATAAAAAGCTCGGCAGCTTCCGCCATTGAGTAGGCGGTGTACTGCCGCTTGATCCCAACACGCTCCCAGGGAACTATCTTGAGTACGCCCAGCACCGCCGGAATCTCATCGTCTACAATCAGGATGTTCACTCTGCCTTCGCCTCTTGCCGCGCTCGAAAACTACTGAACTGCTCTTGCGCTATATTAAGGATAGCGGATGACCCAGCAGCTTCCATCTCCGCAAGCATGCGCGGGAGATAGACATCCGGATCAAGCTGTCCGGTTTCTAAACCATAGGAGTAGGTGAGAACAACATCTAAGACGTTCTGGTATGTTGCTGACATTGCGCCAGGGTCGAATGTAAATTCCAACGTGTCTGAAACCGGGGCTGTTTCATCAAATATACGCAGATGTTTCCAAAGGTCAGGATCATTGCCTTCCCAAACAGGCGAAAGTGTTTGATTCGGAAGCAGCCAACCAAGTGTGTTCTGGTAACCAACCGTTTGCGCGGTTACACCGTCAGGGTAGCTAAGCGTGCCGTCATCCTTCGTCACATAGTGAACGCCTTCAATCCCATACAGTAGCAAGTTGGATAGTTCAGGATCCGTATACAGCATATTCAGGAACTGCATTGCCTTCCCAGGGTTTTTACAGTCGTCGGCAATGTGCCACGACGTGATGTTCAGCGAACCGCTCGTGATTATCGGCTCCGTCATAGCAACCGTTACCATCTCCCTGCCTGATCTGTTTGATTCTTCGTAGTCGATGCCTGGCTTGTAGGCGCAGGTGTATGCAAAAAGCTCCCCCGAATCCACCAAATGGGAAGCCCTCAGGTTTTGCAGCGCTAGAGATTCAGGTAAGTATCCTGCCAAGCGCCACTTTCGGAAGAGCGCGACCAGTTCGCGGTATCCGTCCTCCGCGTAGTAATTTACCAGCATATCCGAATCATTTGGGCTTACATCCAAGAACGAAAAGCCCGCCGTCATGCGCGTCTTGTCGAACCTGATTAAGGAAGCGCGGGTTTGGTAAGGACAGATCATATACAGATCGGGCTCATGCGCTTTTACAAGCGCAAACACAGCATCCAGGTCAAAGTATGTATGGATAGAGGACAGATCAATACCGTACTGCTCAACCAGGTCACGCCTCATGGTGACGCCCGAGGCATATACATAGTCGTTAATCGACACAAGCTTGCGCAGCGGATCGGCTGAGCCGATCTGCGAACCCGGCCGATCTTCCAGCAAGTCTATAATGTCCTGGCCGTATTGCCACAGCAATTCATTCAATACGATCGGCGTACGGTCCGGTAAGATGTTCGGGTAAATATCCATTGTTACGCCTTGCTTAGCCAGCATATTCAACTCGGAAACCCGCAATGGATCGGCATGGAAGTCCGACAGGTACAGCAGGGGAACCAGCCGCGCCGACGCGCCAATCCTTTCCTTAGCAAGACGATCCGCCATCTCCTGGATCATTCCAATGTCCTGTGGAATCTCTGCTTCGAAGAACAGCGGAACTGTCAAACGAAAGTATACCGGTTCATCAAATGCGACGGCGCTGCGGATAGGCAGGCCTATTGCCGCCAAGAGGAAAAGCAAGGTTGTGGCAATGCGCAAACGATGATGGTACGCATGGTTCATGCGGCTCGCCTCCTGACTGGGTCTTTATCCAGCGCCTGCTGCGGCGCGTGTTGGAGCGGCAGGCGGAGTGTTACACGAGCGCCTTTTCCTTCGCGGTTGGAAAAATGGATGACAGCCCGGCCGGCGTACAGGATAGAGAGTCGCTGCCGAACGTTCTCGATCCCGATGCCATGGTCATCACGCGACAGCGACACCCATGACGGATCGTTAATCTGGCTAAGCAGCTTGCGATTGAAACCGATCCCTGTGTCCTCGATCGCAACCATATACGACGGTTCGCCAGCGTCATGTATCCTATACAACTTTACAAAGATATCCGTATCGCCGGCGAGATCCCGCGAGTGCTTAACCGCGTTTTCAACAAATATCTGTATAGCAAGGATCGGAATCTCCTCATCCAGTAGGTCTTCCGGCACATCGGTTTGGTAACGGTACTTATGGTTGTGCTGCATGCTTTGCATATCTATATAGTTCTGCGCGTACGCCAGTTCTTCTTCCACCGAAACGAACCATGGGCTGTACAGGATATACCTGCAATGGGAGGCCAGCCCCAATATCATCCGCTGCAGCAGGGCGTACTCGTCAGCCCTGGCGTAATTCAATATGGAGTTGAGCGCGTTCAGGAAGAAATGCGGGCGCAGCTGCAGTTGGTACAGTTGCATCTCAGTGCGCTGCTGCGTAATCCTGTCTTCATATACGCGGATCTTGAGATTGTCCGCTTCCCGCACCATAGTGTTGATGACACGAGTGATCTCCTGTATCTCTGAGGCGTCGTCCGGACGGACGCGAATGGGCTTTATCTGCTCCGGCTGTATCTCGCGCACCTTCTGGATAAGGCGGTGCATCGGCAGTATGACGGACGAGCGCATAAAGCCAATGAAGGCTAGAAAAAAGAAACACGCCATGCCCAGCGTGATAATTATCATCCGATAGAGGCGCGTGAACGGCGCAAGCACGGCGTCGCGGTTGAGCAGCGCTGTCAGTGAAAAAGCGCCGCTGCTCAGCGGTTCGTTCACCACCAGGTAATCGGACAACAGTTCGGCAAGCCTCCGCCGGGAACGCGTGTTGAACGGTTCAGCGAGCATACTACCAGTGCGGTCGGTGAACATTGTCAACTCCAATCCTTCTATCCCGGACTTTCGCAGCGGCTCCAGCAGCGTTTCCGCGCTGAACCAGAAACCCAGCGCACCGCCTTCCCAGTCCATACCTGTGAAAAAGTAATAAACGCCGCCGACTTCCAGGCATTGATAGCCCTGCTGGAACAACGGCATCGCCGTATCCCTCGCGCTCAGGTACTCGGTCAGCGCGTCAGCGACGCCTTTTTGCTTCTTATATGAACGCGCGTAATTCTGGACAAACCATATTTTACCTTGTCTATGCCAAAACACCGCGTCTATCTGAGGGTTGATGACCAGATCCTCTGAAAAACTGTCCCCCAGCTCGAACACTTTCTGAAGCGTCTTCAACTCGTCCGTTTCATCTATCGTCTCGCGCAGGTTGGGATGCCTGCCAGCAATGTATCGCCGCGCGTTCTCCAGCGTTATGTCTATCTCACGGGCGAAAGGCCTCAGTATTTGCTGGATGTTGGCGTGCATCTGCGTTTCATATGAATGGGCGGCGGTGCCTGCGCTGTACAGGAACAGGAGTAGTATGGGCATCACAAATAAGAACGACCACAGCAGCATGCGGGCGCGGAGGGTTCGCATAGGGTTTGGCAGGCGCATCCGCATGAATCCCACATCCTGTTCCGATTGGTATAAACTGCCGGACGCAGTATATTAGTATAGCAGTATGGGGGCAGGTTTGCAACATTTTTTATAGTCAACGCGCTGTGAAAGGCGGCTCGATTGTTGGCAATCACCTAACAATTTTGACAATTCACATTACAATATTGATACTTTTTTACGCCCGACCCGGTTACAATGCGTTTAGACTCAATATACACGGACAGCGACAGTCCCGAAGAGAGAGGAAGTTATCGATGAAGAAGCTTTTCGCCGTACTCCTGGCCCTCGCAATGCTGACCCCGCTGCTCAGCGCCGCCGCGCTTGCCGCGACTGATGTCGGCATCGTCCTTCCCACGAAAGACGAACCCCGCTGGCTGCAGGACCAGGCGCGGTTTGAGACCGTGATCGCGGACACCGACTATTCGGTTGAGGTTCTGTTCAGCCAAGGTTCCTCCGCGACCGAACGGACGAACGTCGAGACCCTGATCGCCAAGGGCGTAAAAGTCCTGATCATCTGCGCCCAGGACGCCGGAGCGGCCGCGCTGACGGTTGAGTTGGCCAAAGAGGAAGGCATCACAGTCATCTCGTATGACCGCCTGATCACCGACACCGAAGCGGTGGATTACTATGTAACGTTCGACTCCGTCGCGGTAGGCGAGGCGATGGGCCAATACCTGCTGGATAACGCCGAGGGCGTGGGGAACTCCCTGTACCTGTACGCGGGCGCCGCGACCGACAACAACGCGTTCCTGTTCTTCGAGGGCGCGTGGAACATCCTCCAGCCAAAGATCGCGGATGGCACATTCGTGATCCGCAACTCCTCCGAAGCGATCGCGTTGCAGGACCAGCCCAAGCTGACCCGCGACCAGCAAGCCGCAATAATCGGGCAGATCACTACGGATTGGGATTTCAACGTCGCCAAGTCAAAGGCCGAAGCGCATCTGACCGCTGTCGGCGCCGATGAAAAAGGCCTGTGCTACATCCTCGCTCCCAACGACGGCACGGCGCGTTCGATAGCAGATGTGTTCTCCTCCGACGCGGACGTCAACGGTTACTATGTAACCGGCCAGGACGCTGAGATAGCGTCGGTGCAGTATGTGATCGACGGCCTGCAGTCCATGACCGTATTCAAGGATACCCGCACTCTGGCGCAGGACGCGATGGATATGGCCATAACCGTCATGGAAGGCTCCATCCCGGCGACTGACGCGGCGTACAACAACACTGTCGTCGATGTACCCGCCAAGCAGACGCCCGTCGTGGTCGTGACGAAGGACAACGTCGTGTCCGTGCTGATCGATACCGGCTACTACGCCGTATCCCAATTCACCGGGATCAAGTAAGCGAGCGGCGCGGCCTATAAGCCTTACTAACTAGTACCGCGCGCGCAAACCAAAGGGGAAATACGCGGAGGCAGCGCATGTCTGCCTCCGCGCGAATGAAGGGAGAAACTAATCGTGCACCGTAAAGGCGATACCGCGCGTTCCGAGCCGCCTTCCGCGCGGACGGAACCTTCCGAATGGCTTCTTGAGATGCGCGGCATCGTGAAAATGTTTCGAAGCGTTCGCGCGCTGGACAATGTGTGTTTCGCCGTCAAGCGCGGTGAGATACACTGCCTCGTCGGGGAAAACGGCGCGGGTAAGTCTACGTTAATGAAGATTCTGTCCGGCGCACACCCATACGGCAGTTATGAGGGCGATATCTTCTATCAAGGACGGGAAACGCGGCTCAACGGCGCCGCCGACAGTGAGAAGATCGGCATAGCAATCATATATCAGGAATTGGCGCAGTTCCCTGAACTGACCGTTTATGAAAATATATTCATTGGCCATGAACTGCGCGACGGAGGCGTCATCAACTGGAATCGGACGCTGGTTGAGGCAAGTAAGCTGCTGGAGCGGGTCCGGTTGAAGGTAAATCCCCGGGCGAAAATCAAGAGTCTGGGCGTTGGGAAGCGCCAATTGATTGAGATCGCGAAGGCGCTGTCCAAGAATGTGAAGCTGCTCATATTGGATGAGCCGACGGCTGCGCTGAACGACGATGACAGCGACAACCTGCTGTGCCTGATCCGCGAACTGAAAGGGCAGGGCGTAACCTGCGTTATGATCTCGCATAAGCTGCGGGAAGTGCTGGCGATAGCCGATACCATCACGGTGCTGAGGGACGGCGTGACCGTTTGTTCGATGGATACGAGGGCTGGCGCCGTCACCGAAAGCGACCTGATCCGAAACATGGTCGGGCGGTCGATCGACGACATCTATCCGAAGCGGGCCCAGTCCCAGCCGGGCGATGTTCTATTCGCGCTGCGCGGCTGGACAGTTTATGATCCTATGTCCGAACGGGAGATACTTCGAAACGTTTCGATTGATGCGCGTAAAGGTGAGATCGTAGGCCTGGCCGGGCTTATGGGCGCTGGCCGTACCGAACTGGCGTTAAGCCTGTTCGGCAATACGCCCGGATACCGCCTTATCAGCGGTTCGCTAGAGTTTAAGGGAAAGCTCGCCCGCTTCGCGCATCCCCGTCAAGCAATTGACGCGGGCCTGGCGTATGTTACAGAAGACCGCAAGAAGAACGGGCTAGTTTTAATACAGGATATCCGGTTCAACGCTACGCTTTCCGCGCTGCGCAAACTGACGTCTGGTATGATCGTCAACGGCAATGAGGAGATACGCGCCGCTGAAGGTTTAAAGAAGGCGCTCAACATCAAAGCGCCGAGCGTTTTCCAGGTTACGGGCAACCTTTCCGGCGGAAACCAACAGAAAACATCGCTGGCTAAATGGATATTCGCCAAGCCTGACCTGCTGATCCTCGACGAGCCGACGCGCGGTATCGACGTCGGCGCGAAGTATGAGATCTACACCCTGATGAACCAGCTTGTTGAGCAAGGTATGTCAATCATCATGATCTCCTCCGAACTGCTGGAGATCCTTGGTATGAGTGACCGGTTGTACGTGATGGCGGAAGGCAGGATTGTCGGTGAAACGTCCGCGCGGGACGCGTCGGAGCAGTCGATTATGTCCATGGCGACACTGTCCGGCCGTGACGATAGAACAACCCATGATCAAACACGGGAGGAGACGGCATGAACGCGCAAACGCAAATAGGGATACCTCACGAGAAGCGGGGCGGTCCGCCGATTCTCTCGTTGCTTAAAGCCAACATCCGCGAATACGCGATGTATATCGCGCTGTTGGTGATCTTCATCGTGTTTGGCGCCGCGACAAACGGATTATTCCTGTCGCCCCGGAATCTGACAGACCTGATAAACCAGACGGGATATGTCGCTGTGCTGGCGGTTGGAATGACGATCATCCTGATCATTAAGCACATCGACCTGTCGGTTGGATACGTCGCGGGTTTTATGGGCGCGGTCGCGGCTATGCTGCTCTCGCGCGGGACGCATGTGCTGGCAGTGATCCCGATCATTCTGGCTCTGGGCATTGTGATTGGCATGTATCAGGGGTTCCTTGTGGCAAAGGTCAAGGTGCCCGCGTTCGTGACGACGCTGGCGGGGATGTTCATATTCCGCGGGTGCCTGTCCCGCGTAACCACCGCGACAGGTACAATCATCGTGCGTGACACCGTGTTCCGCAGTTTCTCCAACGGATTCATTCCGGATTGGTTTCATGGAAACGGCATACACATCCTCACGCTGATGATTGGCGTTCTGGGCGCGTTGGCCGTCGCCGCGTCGCAATTCCGGTCACGGCGGAACATGCGCCGGTACGATTTCAAAGTATCCTCACCATCGACCTTTGCTGGAACGCTTGCCCTGTCCGTCGCGCTCGTGATAGTTGTGTTTTGGATGCTCGCCCATTACAAAGGCTTGCCGTGGACTGCCGTAATCGTCGGCGTCGTACTTTTGATCTATCACTTCATCCTGTCCAAAACCCCGCTGGGCCGCAGCGTATATGCCATTGGAGGAAACACCGAGGCAGCCGAGCTCTCAGGCGTTAACGTGGCAAAGGTGACGTTCCTGGCGTTCTGCTCAATGAGCCTGCTTGCCGCCCTGTCCGGCATCCTGTACACCTCGCGCATGGCGTCAGCGACGCCAACGGCTGGTTTGGGGTTTGAAATGGACGCTATTGCCTCGTCTTATATCGGCGGCGTTTCGGTTTCCGGCGGTGTAGGCAAGGTGACCAACACGCTTGTCGGTGCATTGGTGATCATCTCGCTGACAAACGGCATGAACCTGATGGGCGTGGATATTTCATTCCAGTATATGCTCAAGGGCGCTATATTCATCCTCGCGGTGGCGTTCGATATTATATCCCGAAGGCAAGCTTAAGGAAGCCCATGGCGCGTCGAAGCGCCTGGCAATAAAAAGGAGGGTTCCCGGTATGTCAGGAAGGTTCCACAAGGCAACTTCCATCGCGCTGGCGCTGCTACTCATCTGCGGCGTCGGCGGGAACGCGCTGGGCGCGACCTCATCCAATGAGGTAACTGAACGCGAGGTTCGCAACGCTGAAGCCTCGATGAACATCGCTGCGCAAGGCATGGTCCTGCTGGAGAACAAGGACGACGCGCTGCCCGTCGCGCCCGGAGTGGTCGCGCTGTTCGGAGCCGGAGCCATCGCTACGGTAAAGGGCGGCACAGGGTCCGGCGACGTGAACCAGCGTTATACCGTCAATGTGTATGAAGGCTTGAAGAACGCCGGATACACAATCACCAGTGAAGGCTGGATAACGGAATACCAGACGTGGTATGACGAGGAGCTTGCCGCCGCTGGAGGAGGCGGATTCGCGATGTTCGGCCCCAGCGTGCCGCTGCTGGATAAGGAGATATCGGACGAGCAGCTCTCGCAAGCCAAGGCCTCCGATACCGCGATCTACGTTATCGCGCGTAATTCCGGCGAAGGCGCGGACCGCAAGCCGGAGAAAGGCGACTGGCTGATTGATGACCTTGAGACCGCCAACATCAAAAAGCTTGCCGCGGAGTTTGACAAACTCATCGTCGTTCTCAACGTTGGCGGAGTGATCGATACCTCGTTCTCGCGGGAGATTGACGGCATCGACGCAGTATTGCTCATGAGTCAGGCGGGTATGCGCGGAGGCGACGCGCTGGCGCTGGTACTATCCGGCGAAGTAACGCCTTCCGGCAAGCTGGTGGATACATGGGCGAAGGATTACCAGGATTACCCTTCGTCGGCCGCGTTCTCAGGCAACGACGGCAACACCGTCTATGAGGAGTACACGGACGGGATATATGTCGGTTACCGTTATTTCGATACCTTCGGCGTTGACCCGGCTTACCCGTTCGGGTTCGGCCTGTCTTACGCCGACTTCACTATAGCGGCGGAGAGTGTGGAAGCGGACGCCGAAACAATCACCGTCAAAGCCGCTGTGACGAACACAAGCGACACCTACTCCGGCAAGGAGGTAGCGCAGGTATACTTCTCCGCGCCGCAGGGATCGTTGGAGAAACCGTACCAGGAGCTGGCCGCCTACGGCAAGACCGACGAGTTGAAGCCCGGCGAAAGCCAAACCCTGACACTGACATTCCCTACCAGCGAGATGTCCAGCTACGACGAGGACAGGTCCGCGTACGTTCTAGAGGCGGGCGACTATATCCTCCGTGTTGGAAACAGCTCGCGCTCGACGCAGGCCGCCGCCGTCATACGTTTAGACGCGGAAGCGGTGACGGAACAGCTGAGCGCCCTGGTAAAGCCCGACAAAGAGATCGAGACGCTCTCAAACGCGGGCGCGGCGCCATTCACTTATGACGGCGAGGCCGACCAGATCGCGGCGGCTCCCGTAGTCAGCGTCGCGGCCGCTGGCATTAAGACCGCCAACAACGCCTCGCTCTACATTGAAGAAAACGTCACCGCGTATGTGTCGGATACCACCCAGACCGAATACCTCGCGCAGAACCTGCCGTACAAGCTGGGCAGCGGCACGGTCGACGAGTATCATGAATCTGTCGTAAAGTTCAAGGGCGATTACAGCCAATACACGCTCAAGGATGTTTACGACGGGTTGATCACTATGGAACAGTTCGTCAGCGGCCTGGACGAAATCATACTGGCGGATATCGTCATAGGCGGCGCGAAACTGCCCAGCGATCCCGCGGCGGGCGGCGGGTTCGGTTTCGGCAACACGACCAGCCCGAACTCAGCATCGGTCAATGACACCACCATGATCGGCGCGCAAGCCAACAGCGTTGCTGGCGCGGCTGGCGAGACGGTCGGCATCTACATCGAGTCCAAGAAGATCCCCAACATCGTCCTGGCTGACGGGCCGGCTGGCTTACGCGTAACGCAGCAGGTTCCGCAGGAGGACGGATCGACGCTCTACCAGTTTGGCACCGCGTGGCCGATCGGCACGCTGCTGGCGCAGACGTGGGATACCGCGCTAATGGAGCTGATGGGCAGCGGTATCGGCGAAGAAATGGTTGAGCTTGGCGTCACGCTATGGCTCGCGCCTGGCATGAACATCCACCGCAACCCGCTTTGCGGACGCAACTTCGAATACTTCAGCGAAGACCCGCTGGTAACGGGGCTGACCGCCGCCGCCGAGACAAAGGGCGCGCAATCGCGTCCCGGTGTTGGAGTTACCCTCAAGCACTACGCGGGCAACAGCCAGGAGGACAACCGGAACGCGGTGAACAATACGATCCCCGAACGCGCGTTCCGTGAGATCTATCTCAAGGGGTTCGAGATCGCCGTCAAGTCCGCGCAGCCCATGGCGATCATGACCAGCTATAACCAGAACCAGGGTATACCGGCCGCTGACAGCTACGACCTGTGCGTGAACCTGACGCGCGGGGAGTGGGGATTCCAGGGTCTCATCATGACCGACTGGGGCGGCGGACAGTCCACCCCCGGCGCCAGCATGCACGCGGGCAACGACCTGATCATGCCGGGCAGCTCGGTGGATACCATCACCATCAACGCTTTCCAGGATGTCGAGCCTATTATCGCCGAGGATGGCATATTCCCCGTCGTCACCGCTGAGGTACTCAGCTTCGGGCCGGGCATGAGCTTCCCGATGACCAGCGTATCCTGGGGCGAGTTTATCCCCAGCCCAGACGGGGATGTCGTTATTGAGACGAAGGCGGATAACGCGGCGCTTGAAACCGCCACGCGTCCCGCGATCGATAACGCAACGATGACCGTGATCGATCGCCCGGTGAAAGACCTCATCGCCGAGCTGGGCGAAGCCGCGATCGTCACGGACAACGGCGACGGCACGTCCGCTATCACGTATAAGGGTTCCTACGTGAGGAACAACATCAGCCTGGGCGACCTGCAAAAGAGCGTCATCAATATCCTGAACGTGGTGATCCGATCCAGCCAGTTCGCCAACATGTTTGAGGATGTGGAGGCTGCGGCATATACGCCCGCGCTGGCCGATACGCTGGTCGCCTACGTATCTGTCGAGAAGGACTAAAGAGCGAAGAAGTTAAAGACGCAAACCCGCTGCCGTTTGGATTCGGCGGCGGGTTTTATGTCTGTCATCTCCGTGAAGCAAACGAGGAACTTCCTATCTCAGCGGATGGCCGGTCTGCTGTTAATCTCTTGCGTACCTATCAAACACCCGGAAACACTTTCCTATGGTCTCCCGTGACCGTACGCCACTACACCATCTACGCGCGTCTGAGTTTCCCAACGCTTCAAGACCTGCGGCGGGTATATAATCCCCGGGGCGGCTTGCGGTCTTGGGCGCTGCTGTGTTTGACGGATGCGGTTACTCGAATATTTCGCGCAGGAAATCCAGCGACCTGCGAAGCGCGTCCTCGTCGCGCGTCAGCTCGCTGTACGGTTCCAGTATGACGTCGCCCTGGTAATCCATCGCGCGGAGCGTGTCCGCCAGTTTGTGGAAGTCATACACGCCCTGCCCCGGCAGCGTCGACCGCCCGAGCGAATCTTTATCCAACACGTGCACATGCCGCAGCCGCGGGCCCATGGCCTTCACGTAATCCACGGGATCCCACGGGGTTTCCAGGGCTTGTTTCACGTCCATAACGAATCCCAGGCGCGGGCATACCTCGGCGGCCTCCGCCACGCGGTCCGGCGCGTTCAACACGCACCAACTTACGTTCTCCCAACATAACTGTATGCCGCGTTTGGCGGCTATGCCTATGGCGTAGTCCAACGCGCCGCGCCATTGGACGATGGGCTTGCGCTCGGCGCGAATCTGCATCGGGCCGTGGTACACGTACAGCTTTACGCCAAGCTCCGCCCCAGCGTCGAGCGCCCGCGCGAAGTTGTCGATACCGTCGGCCTGCTGATGCCTAGACCGACCCAGCAGGTCCGTTTCGAAGTGCTGGGTGCGTGTGTGCATGGATATAGGCTCCATGCCGCCCAGACGCGGTATTAGCTCACGCGCGAACGCTGTGGAGTATTCACAAAAAGTCTCAAAGAAAACCTCGCAGCACGGCACATCAAACCCGCGTATGTAGCTGACCGCCTCGTCGGTCTCCATGACACTGTAATACATCCCGGTTGTCAACCCAACCCGCATATATTGCCTCCCCATGTTTCGTATATGATTGCCAGAAATTATCAGCCAACCATATTGATTTTTTTGATACCCTCATTCGTTATGTTTATATGATACCATACATGCTGGGACTTCTGCCATGGTTGATCGCGGCTGTGGGCGCGTCGTTAGCGCGGGCTAACCCGGCGTGGGTGGACGCGTCCTTCGCCGCGAGATGGTATCCGTTCCTGGCACGTAATATAACGTTTGTGAACAGGTTAAAATTCCCAATCGCGCCAATATTAGCGGCGGGCGCGGCGGCATGGTGCGTTTTAGGGTTGGTTATGGCCATAGCGCGTTCGCTGGCGAGGCGCGACGCGAGATTGTTATTAAAGGCGATATACCGCAGGGTTGCCGCCGCGGGATGCGCGTTCCTGCTGATGTACGCGCTGTGGGGGGCGCAGTACACGCGCTCGCCGTTAAGCCCGTCGGGGGTGAAGGCGTCGGGGGACGGGGCAGTCACGGCGATGGCGGCGTATGGCGCGGGCGATTCGTTAAGCAAGCAGTGCGCCGCGTGGATAACCCAGGCGAACCGAATCAAGCCGCGAATCCGCGATTCTGGCGCGATACGCTCAAACGATCCGATGGACGTGCTGGCGAGGGTGCCGGCGGCGTTCGAGAACGCCCGCGCCGCGCTGCCCAGTCTGCCCGACATGGCTATACCCACGCCCAAGCCGCTGGGTTTCGACAAACTTTTCTCCAGCGCGTTGGTCGAGGGGATGTATTTCCCGTTCACGTTTGAGGCGTTGGTCAACACGTCCGTGCCGATGGTCGACTTGCCGTTCGTAGCGTGCCATGAGGTCGCGCACGCGCTGGGGTTCGCGCGGGAGGAGGAGGCGAACCTGATAGCGGCGATCGTGTGCGCGGAATCGGGCGACCCGGTATTCCGTTACAGCGGGGTGATGTGCTCGCTGCGGTACGGGTTGTCTGACCTCGCCGCGCGGGATCCCGGCGCGTATTGGACGATGCTCGAAAGGATGAGCGACGGCGTGAGGGGTGATTTCGTGAACCGGCAGCAGTATTGGCGCGAACGGCAGCAAACCCCGCTGGCCAGGCTAGCCGCGCGGGTGAACGATATATTCCTGATGAAGGCGGGCGGCGAGGCCGACGGAGCGCGTTCATACGGGAATGTGGTCCAGCTCCTGAGGGATTGGCCTCGGGAGTGACCGCCACGGGGCCAGGAGGATGGCGGGCCTTGCCAACGTTTGCGCGATCTGATATAATATGGAAGAATGATGATCGCTTGATGAAGGGGTGAGTCCATGAACGCCAGCCACACAGTACTGGTAACCGGCGGAGCCGGGTACATCGGCAGCCACACCTGCTGCAGTCTGCTGAATTCCGGTTATAATGTAGTAATTATCGATAACTTCAGCAACTCAAGCCCAACTGTCATCGACGCGATTGAGACTATCACGGGCAAACGCCCCGCGCTGGTCAAAGGCGACCTGCGCGACGCGGCCGCCGTTCGCTCATGCTTCGACCAGCATCCCATCGACGCGGTGATCCACTTCGCCGCGCTTAAAGCCGTAGGCGAGTCCACCGCCAAACCCATCGAGTACTACGAGCACAACATCCTATGTACGACCACCCTTATCAAAGAAGCGCGTTCGCGCGGCATGAAGCGGCTGGTCTACTCATCCTCGGCGACGGTGTACGGCATGGCCAACACCGCGCCATTCCGCGAGGATATGCCCACCAGCGCGTCCAACCCCTACGGCTGGACGAAAGTTATGACGGAGCAAATGTTAACCGACCTGACCGCATCCGATCCCTCATGGTCGATAACCCTCCTGCGCTACTTCAACCCCATCGGGGCGCACCCGTCCGGTCTTATCGGCGACGACCCCAACGGCGTCCCCGCGAACCTGATGCCCTACGTCAACAAAGTCGCCGCCGGCATACTGCCGGAACTGCCCGTGCTCGGCGACGACTACCCCACGCCCGACGGCACCTGTATCCGCGATTACATCCACGTGATGGACCTGGCCGACGGCCACCTGGCCGCGCTGGATTACGTATATTCACATAAAGGCGTCGAGCCTGTCAACCTGGGCACAGGCGTGGGCTACAGCGTGTTCGACGTCGTCCACGCGTACGAACGCGCCAGCGGGAAAACGATCCCCTACCGCGTCGCCGACCGCCGCCCGAACAACGCGGACGTCCCCATCGCGTACGCCGACCCGTCGAAGGCCGAGCGGCTGTTCAACTGGAAGACATCGCGCGGCCTGGACGACATGTGCCGCGACAGCTGGACATTCGCTAAGACGCGGCTGATCAGGTAGCCGTGCCCGCGTTCGCCCATCTGCACGTCCATACCGAGTTCAGCCTGCTGGACGGCGCGTGCCGGATAGAGCGGTTGCTTGACCGCGTTCGGGACTTGGGTATGTCCGCGTGCGCGGTCACCGACCATGGCGTGATGTATGGCGTGGTCGACTTCTACCAGGCGGCGAAGGCGCGGGGCATCCGACCCGTCATCGGCTGCGAGGTCTACGTCTGCGAGGACCGGTTCGATAAGGGCGGGCGGGACATGTTCCACCTCGTCCTGCTGTGCGAGAACGAGACCGGATACCGCAACCTCATGAGGATGTGCTCGCTGGCGTTCACGGAAGGATTCTACTACAGGCCGCGAATCGATCGCGCGTTGCTGCGCGAGTGTCATGAGGGCCTGATCGCGCTGTCGGGATGCCTGTCCGGGGAGATACCGTCGCTGCTGCTGGACAGGCGCGTCAGCGAGGCCGCGCGGGTCGCGCGGGAACTATCGGAGCTGTTCGGGCCTGAACATTTTTATATAGAAATACAGGACCACGGCCTGCGCGAGCAGCGCGAGGTTTTACCCCAGCTGGTCAAGCTGGCGAACGCGCTGGATCTCCCGTTAGTGGCTACAAACGACGCGCATTACCTCACGCGGGAAGACGCGGAGGCGCAGGATATATTGCTGTGCATCCAGACGGGCAAGATGGTCGAGGACCAAAACCGGATGCGCATGAAATCCGACCAATTCTATGTGAAATCCCCTGAAGAAATGGCCGCGCTGTTCCGGCAATGGCCGGAGGCGATAGCGAACACGCAAAGGATCGCCGAGCGCTGCCGCGTGGACTTCGACTTCAATACGCTGCACCTGCCCGAGTACCCGCTGCCCGATGGCGTCGACCCGTTCGGGAGGCTGAGGTCGCTATGCGAGGAAGGCTTCGCGTCGCGGTATTCCGCCGACGACGCGGCCGCGCGGGAACGGCTTGATTATGAGCTAAACATGATCCAGCGCTGCGGGTATGTGGATTACTTTCTGATCGTATGGGATTATGTGCATTTCGCTAAGACGCGCGGGATATTGGTCGGTCCCGGGCGAGGCAGCGGCGCGGCGTCGATCGCCGCTTACTGCCTGGATATAACCGGGTTGGATCCATTAAAATACAACCTGCTGTTCGAGCGGTTCCTCAACCCCGAGCGGCTGTCGATGCCGGATTTCGACATAGACTTCTGCTACGAGCGGCGGCAGGAGGTTATTGATTACGTTATAAACAAGTATGGCGCGGACCATGTAGCGCAGATAATCACCTTCGGCACGCTGGCCGCGAAGGGCGCGGTGCGCGACGTAGGCCGCGTGATGAAATACCCTTACGCGCAATGCGACACGATCGCGCGGATGATCCCCTTCGCGCCCGACATGACGCTGGACAGGGCATTGGAGACAAGCCCCGACCTCAAACGCGCGTATGACATGGATGGCGATGTAAAGAAACTGATCGACATAGCCCGCGCGTTGGAGGGCATGCCCCGCCACGCGTCCACCCACGCCGCCGGGGTGCTGGTCACGAAGGAGCCGGTCAGCAGGTATGTCCCGCTGCAGAAGAACGACTCCGTAGTAACTACCCAATTTCCTATGGGAACGCTGGAGAAATTGGGTCTGCTGAAGATGGACTTCCTGGGGCTGCGAACGCTGACTGTGCTCAGGGACACACTGGCCATGATGAGGCAGCAGGGGATCGAGATGGAACTGGCGGACATACCGTTCGACGACAAGAACGTTTATGAAATGATTGGCAAGGGCGATACGGACGGCGTGTTCCAACTTGAATCCGGGGGAATGCGCTCGTTCCTGACCGGGCTGCAACCCAGCTGCTTTGAGGATATAATAGCCGCCGTGTCGCTTTACAGGCCAGGCCCGATGGACAGCATACCAAGGTATATAGAGGGCAAGAGGAATCCGGGAAGCGCGCGATACCTGCACCCGATACTCAAGCCCATACTGGATGTGACGTACGGCTGCATGGTCTACCAGGAGCAGATCATGCAGATAGTGCGCGACGTGGCGGGCTACTCGCTGGGGCGCAGCGACCTGATGCGGCGGGCCATGTCCAAGAAGAAACACGACGTGATGGAGAAGGAACGCGAGTATTTCATATATGGCATGGAGGAAAATGGCGTTGTGACGGTGCCGGGAGCGGTGAGGCGCGGCGTGCCCGTAGATACAGCCGAAAAGATGTTCGAGGAAATGAGCGCGTTCGCGTCGTACGCGTTCAATAAACCGCACGCCGCCGCGTACGCGGTACTATCGCTGCAGACCGCGTGGCTGAAATTCTACCATACCGCGCCGTTCATGGCCGCGTTGATGAACAGCGCGGGCGGGTCGCCGGAGAAGATCGCGCAGTATATACAGTTTTGCAGAAAGCACGGGGTACCGGTAAGGCCGCCGGATGTGAACAGGTCGCGGGCAAGGTTCTCCGTGGACCACGATGACGGCGGGGAGTGGGGGATAAGGTTCGGGCTGTGCGCGATAAAGAGCGTGGGAGAGGGCGCGGTAGACGCGATCGTCAAAGAACGGGAGAGCAACGGGCCGTTCTACGAAATGACGGAGTTCTTGCGAAGGGCGGCGACAGATTCGCTGAACAAGCGGATGGTTGCCAGTTTGATACAAGCGGGGGCTTTCGACAGTGTGGACGGTAATCGGCTGAAGCTAATGCAAACGTATGGGATGGCGATGGACGACGCGGCGAAACGGCGCAAGAGGTCGACGCAAGGGCAGATGACTCTGTTCGGGACGGCGGCGATGCCGGATGACGATTTATTCCCAGTGGACGCGTCGGCGCGGTTCTCGCGGTCGCAGACGCTGGCGATGGAGAAAGAGGTTACAGGAGTATATATAACGGGGCATCCGTTGGAGGCGTACAGGGACGCGCTGGAGAAGATGGAGTGCGACAGTCAGTTTTTGGCGGGATTTGCCGAACATCCGGAGAAGGGATTAAGTTATGATGGGGTAGTGGTTACGATGGGGGGGATGGTTGGCGCGGTTAGGACGAAGGTGACGAAGAATAACGCGATAATGGCGTTCGTGACGCTGGAAGATCTGACGGGGGAGACGGAGTGCCTATTGTTTCCGAAAGTGTATGAGAGGTTGAGGGGGTTACTAGAAAGGGATAAGGTGATAGCGCTGACGGGGGAGTTGTCAGTGAGGGAGGATGAGCCGGCGAAGCTGTTGGCGCGCGGGGGGAGACCGCTGCAAGATGAGGATGGGTGGGTTGTGGATGGACCGGTGGAGGCGGCACCGCAGCTCAGTTTGCATTTGAGGGTGCAGGATGACGCGCAGCTAAGGGCGATACTGCCCGCGTTGGACGATCATCCGGGTGAGGTGCCGGTATGTTTCCACCTGTTACATAAGCATAAGGTGGTAATGAATAACCTGCGTTGCGACGCTGAGAAGGAAGTTATGGGCCTATTACGTATGCGGCTGGGTGAAGAAAACATCAAAATGAAGGAAATACCTGGAGGAACAACCTACCCTGGCCACGAGGGTCCAGCGTCACGCTGGTCAGGGGGGCAAGGGGGGTGAAACCCCCTTGCGGGGTGTGGGGCAGCGCCCCAGCGTTCCACACCCAGCGCAATCCCACGCAAACCCCACGTAAGCACCACATAAACCCACGTAAAGGGCGAAGCCCGAAAGGTTAGTCTATGCGCTACAGGTCATAGGTTCGGGGACGATGACCGGGGGACGTGGGGCTTTGCCCCACACCCCGCTAGGGGAGGCACCCGCCGCCCGGTCTTGCAGTGGTCCATTAACCGCAGGAACGGATGCAGTTCAGAATAGTCTTCGTCAGCCTTCCCGAAGAACAATTTACATTCGCCCAACCAAAACGCGCCCCTTCGCGAATCCGACCGCGATAATCATGCCGGCCCGCTATAATACACGCCAACCGCTCCACGCTTATGATAATACGACGGCTCCGGGGCGTCGCTTAGGGAAAACAGCGGCGAGGCTGGCTTGTCGTCGTAAGCGCCGCCTGACAGGATCTCGTCACACGCGGCGATCACGGCATCCACCGTTCCCGGCGCGAGCGCGTCCCACTCGTGGCCGGTGTAGACTGCGTAATCCGCAAAACCCTCCGCGCGGAAGCGGGCGAGGCCGTCCCTGTAGACGGACAGCGGAGCGCAGCGCGGGTCGCCGACGACGGCATTCCCGCGGATGGTTATGGAATCGCCGGCGATCACATAGCGTTCGGCGCGGTTGACATAACACGTCGAGCCTTTTGTATGGCCGGGCAGCGCAAAAGCCTCCAGCGTAACGCCGCCCAGATCGAAAACCTCACCGCCGAACAGGTTCTCATGCGGGAAGCTTTCCGCTCTTAACATGCGGCTGTTCAAGTAAACGCCTACGAGCTTTTTCAGTAACGGCTTGGGGATGGATTTCAGGATGTCGCTTTTGCGCTTATCGAAGCTCAGGGCGCGGGCCATCAGGCCGTCGTCGGCCGGGTTCATGTACGCCGTGTTGAACAACGCGGAGGCCCCGGCGTGGTCGGGATCGCAGTGCGTAACCAAGTGCAGGACCGGTTTGTCGGTAAGCTTCCTCACGAACCTGTCCAGCGTACCGGTGACGCCGCATCCGGAATCGACGAGCGCCGCGCGTTTGGCTCCGATGGCGAGGGCCATGGTGACCAGCGCAGGTCCGGCCTCCTCCGCAAGTATGAACAGGTTTGGGCTTACCTGCCGCCGCTTCAAAATTGACATGCCGTCATCCCCCAATCAAGCTTCCGGCAGCTCAGCGGCCGCGCTTCGCCCATCGCGTCACACGCCCCACATCGCCCTCAACGCCGCCACTACCAGCGCCATCACCGCGCTGAATATCCCGGCCAGCAGGAACGCCGCCTTCAACGCCCCCCACGCCGCCCACCTCGCCTCGCGCCCCGACAGGCGCTCCGCGAGCGCGGGACGCTCCGCTTCCGGCGGGTCATTCGCCGGAAGGTATTCGGGCATGGACCGCCGCCCAGCCGCCTTCATCCGTACAAGTGGCACAGAACGCGCCGTCCCCCTCCAACCTCGCGCTCAACGGGCGGCTCATCCAGGCAGCGCGGCGTTCGCTCCCTGCACCGGGATTGGAAGCGGCAGCCGGGGAACACCTGCGCCGGCGAGGGCAGGCTCCCTTCCAGGATGATCCGCTCGCGCCGGACCGTCGGATTCGGTATGGGGATCGCGCTGAACAGCGCCTTCGTGTACGGATGCAGCGGCTCCCTGAATATATCCCGGCGCGCGCCGTATTCCACCATCTGCCCCAGGTACATAACGCCCACCGTGTCCGCGATGTGCTCCACCACGGACAGGTCGTGCGAAATGAACAGGTACGCCATCCCGTACTCCCGCTGAAGGTCGGCCAGCAGGTTGATGATCTGCGCCTGTATGGATACATCCAGCGCGGATACCGGCTCGTCGCACACGATGAAGTCAGGGTTGAGCGCGATAGCCCGCGCGATGCACACGCGCTGGCGCTGCCCGCCGGAGAACTCATGCGGGTAACGGTCCTTGTGGTACGCCTGCAGCTCGCACGAGCGCATAACCTTCGTGACGTAGCCGTCAAGCTCCTGCCTCGGGACGATCTTATGCTCGCGGACAGCCTCCGCGATGATCTCCCCAACGGGCAGCCGGGGCGAGAGGCTGGAATACGGATCCTGGAAGATGATCTGCATGCGGGCCCGCAGCGGCTTAAGCTCGCGGCGGCTGAGCTTGCTCAAGTCCATGCCGTCGAACGACGCCTCGCCCGCCGTCATGTCGGTCAGGCGAAGCAGCGTCTTGCCGACAGTGGTCTTGCCGCAACCGGACTCGCCCACAAGACCGAGCGTCTTCCCCCGCTGTATGTCGAAACTCACGCCGTCCACCGCGCGGACGCTGCCCACCGTTCGCCCGAAAAACCCGGCGCGGATGGGGTAATACTTCGTCATGCCCCGCGCGGACACCAGCGGCGCGTTGGATTGCCCCGCGTCAGGCCGCGCCCTCTCGCCCGATTGGATGTTCCCGGCTGTCCGGCTCACGCGCCCACCCCCTCGCGGGCGCGGTAGCAGGCCGCCGCGTGCGTGTCGCTAAGCGCGATTTCGGGCGGATACGGCCCCTCGCACATCCGCCCCGCCATAGGACATCGGTCGCGGAAATAACAGTAGTCGGGCATGTGGATGGGGTTGGGCACCGAGCCTGGGATCGAGTACAGCCGCTCCACCATCCGACCGACAACGGGCTTGGAGGCCATCAGCCCGACCGTATAAGGATGCGCGGGCGAGAGAAACACGTCGGCGGTCGTGCCCTTCTCAACCACCTTGCCAGCGTACATGACCACCACGAAGTCCGCCATCTCCGCGATCACGCCAAGGTCGTGGGTGATGAGCATGATGGCCGAGCGCGCGCGGTCCTTCAGCCCGCGCAGCAGGTCCAGTATCTGCGCCTGGATGGTCACGTCCAGCGCGGTGGTAGGCTCGTCGGCGATGATGAGCCGCGGATCGCACGCCAGCGCCATCGCGATCATCGCCCGCTGGCGCATCCCGCCGGACATCTCGTGCGGGTACATCCGGTACACCTGCCCGCTGTTGGGGATGCCCACCATCTCGATCATCTCAACGGAACGCGCGGCGACCGCCTCCCGAGAAAGGCGCGGGTAGCGCAGAGCCGTCGCCTCGTCGATCTGGGCGCCTATGCGCATGACGGGGTTAAGGCTGGTCATCGGCTCCTGGAATATCATCGAGGCGAACCTGCCGCGCAGAGGCTCCATCACGTACTGCGGGGCTAGCGCCGCGTCGATCGCGCGTGGGGCCGCCGGATCCTCCGACATGTTCAGCCTGATCGACCCGCCCACGACCTGCCCCTGCGGGCGCTGCAGCAGCCGCATCAGCGACAGGCTGGTAACCGACTTGCCGCATCCGCTCTCGCCCACCACTCCGACGGTTTTGCCCATCGGCACGTCGAAGGTGACGCCGTCCACCGACTTCACCGTCCCTATGTCGGTGAAGAAGTATGAGCGCAGCCCGTCGAACTCCACGATATTGGCGGGATCGCGCATGGTCGTCATGTACTCGCCTTCCGGCACGGACCTTCGCTTGTACCGCCGCTCAAACACGCCCGTCACGCGGCGGTTCTCCCTGGTGATGCGCCGCGATTCACCCGCCGTGATGTACCCGGAGCGGGGTTTTGTCCGGGCGTCGCCGCGCCCCGCGTCCTTATTGCTCTCGTTGTCCACGGCCCAGCGCCTCCTACCGTTTCATTTTCGGGTCGAACGCGTCGCGCAGCCCGTCGCCGACAAAGTTGAAGCCCAGCACGGTGATGAGGATGAGCATGCCCGCCGGGATCCACAGGTACCAGAAGTTCGTCATCGTGTAGATGCTGGTCGCGGCGTTGATGATGGTCCCCCACGAGGCCAGCGGGTACTTAAGCCCCATGCCCAGGAACGACAGCGTAGCCTCGGTAAGGATGATCCCGCCCAGCGAGAGCGTGGCCTGCACAATGAGCAGCGGCATGACGTTGGGCACAAGGTGCCTGAATATCCTCGCGCTGACACGGATGCCCGCCGCCTCCGCCGCGACCATGAAATCCTGCTCGCGCAGCGTGAGTATCTGCCCGCGCACCACCCGCGCGATCCCCGTCCAGCCCAGTATCCCTAACACGACCATCAGCAGGTATATCCGCGCGTAGGGGTCGATCTCCAGCGTGTCCATCACCGAGCCCATTATGATGAGCAGCGGCCATTGCGGAACGCTGTTGAACAGGTCGATGAAGCGCATCAGGCACAGGTCGACAATCCCGCCGAAGTACCCGGCCACGCCGCCCACGACGACGCCGATGAACAGCTCTATCAGCACGACGATGAACCCGACCATCAGCGATATCCGCCCGCCGTGCATCAGGCGCGTGAGCATATCCATGCCGTTGGAGTCCGTGCCCAGCCAGTGCGCCGCGCTGGGCCGCGCCTCGACGTCATACAGCTGGGTGAGCGTCTCGCGCTTGACGGTGTAGGTGTCCGGCTTGGGGGAGGACAGCTGATACTCGCGGTCCGCGCCGTCCGGGTCGGGATAGCTGAACGATCCCTCGCGCGCGCGGACCGCGTCCAGTATGGCGTCCTTGAACGCGACGGTCACGCGGATATCCGGGGTAACGCCCTGGGCGATGTACGGCGAGAGCATCGCGAACTCCGTCCGCTCGCCGTCCGGCGAGATTTCGTGGACGACGGACGTCTCGCCTTCAGCGCCGACCGTAAACGTCCTGCCATCATAACTAAACGTGTCCGCGCCGCCCGCTATCGCAAACAGCGCGGCGCGGCGGAACGCGTATTCGGCGACCGCCGGCTCGTCCTTCGGCGTGAACGCGTCGAACACCCGCGCGGACGCCAGCGCGATCTCAACCAGCGCGGATACCGTCGCCCTCTTGCCGGAACGCGCCAGCGCGTATCTGCCGCCGTCCCACTCGAACGCGTCCAGCCCGGCGCCCAGCGCGTCCGAGGCCGCCGCCGCTAGCCCGTCCGGGAAGTCCGCGCCCGGCGCCGCCGTGAACGTGTACGCCCCGGCAAGCGGCAGCCCGACGGCGATCTCGGTTGAGCCATACAGCGCGCGCAGGTCCTCCCCAATCTCCTCCCAGCGGTAATCCAGTCCCCCGGCGGAGAAGTCGGGCTTCCCGGCGTTCATCGCGAGTATGAACTGCGCTCTCGCGGCAGTGGGCAGATCGCGCCCCGGGTCGACGGAATAGCGGAACTCCGCGTTGACGGACAGCGAGGCGTATTCCTTCCAGACCGCGCCCGTCTTGTAGAAGGTCTGCTCCTGCTTATACGGCGAGACGATCCCGCCGACGAACGAGAACACGAACATGGCGGCCAGCATCACCGTGCCCACGACGGCCAGGCGGTTCCTGACGAACCGCTTGAACACCAGCATGGTCGGGGAGAGCGAGCGCGCGCGGGCCTCGTCGTCCAGCCTCCCAGCGCCCCCGGCTGGCGGCGTCGCGGGATTCCCCGTTTGGATGGGCATGCCCGATCCCTCCTCCCCCTATTGGACGCGCACGCGCGGATCGACCGCCGCGTACAGGATGTCGGCGGTCATCAGGCTTACCTGCGTTAGGACCGTCAGGAACGTAGCGTAGAACATCGCGAACGGGATGTCCCCGCCCGTCATGGCCTGGTACGAGATATACCCGATGCCGGGAATCTGGAACAGCGTCTCGGTGATCATCGAGCCGCTGAACAGGCCGGGCAGCAGGTAGCTCATGTACGTGATGAGCGGGATCAGCGTGTTGCGGAACGCGTGGCGGCTGATGACGACGCGCTCGGGCAGGCCCTTCGCCCGGGCCGTGCGGATGTAATCCGCGTTGAGAACCTCCAGCATGTTGGTCCGCGTGAAGCGCGTCAGCCCGCCCAGGTTCGCGAGGGTAAGCGTGGCCACGGGCATGATCATATGGACGGCCATATCCTTGAGCTTCCCGAACGCGTCCAACTGCTGGTAGTACCGCCCGACGACACCGTACAGGTCCAGCCAGCCCAGCTTGATGGAGAAGACGTACTTGAGCAGCGTAGCGAGGAAGAACACGGGCAGCGAGACGCACGCCAGCGCGATCACGGTCACGGCGTAATCCGTCCTGCCGTACTGCTTCCGCGCGGCCGCTATGCCCATCGGGACGCACAGCCCCATCTCAAGAAACAGCGTGATGATGTTAAGCGCGATGGAGTAGCCGATCACGTCGGCAAACTTCCGCGTCACGGGCACATCGAAGAACCACGAGTTCCCCCATTGCCCCCTAAGCGCGTTCGCTCCCCACACCCCGAAGCCCGAAAGTATGGACCGGTCCATGCCGTAGCGCTCGGTAAGCTGGGCGAGGATCACCTGGTAACCCGGGCTGCCCGGCATGGTCGAGCGCTGGCGGGCGACGCGCTCCACATAGGACGACGGCAGCATGCGGATCACGGCGTAGCAGATGAGCGAGCCGAACACGATGATAAACACGGCGAGCAGCGCCCGCCGCGCGATGAACTTCCACATCCCCGACCCAACCTTCCGGTGTGTATTCGCCGGCGAGCGGACGGATTGCCAATATTTGGAGATATTGGCAATCCGTACCAACCCGCGCGGGCAGGCCGTACAACCGTTGAGTGACCGTGGTTTACTTGTTGGCGCTCATCACGATGGTCTCGATATCCGCGCCCCAGCCGTAGTAGGTGGTGATGTCCGGCGTCAGCGTGGGTATGTCGATCCTCTGTGTGGAGAACAGCCGCGCGTTCTGGCGCTGGTAGACTGGAATCTCAACCGCCGCGTCTACGATAAGGTCGAGCGCCTGCTTGTAGACGGCCTTGCGGTAGGCCTGGTCGTCGCTCTTACGCGCGTCGATGATCAGCTGGTCAAGCTCTGGCAGCGCGATGTGGTAATGGTTGGAGTCGCTGCCGCCCAGACCGACTATGTTGCTGGAGTGGTATATCTGGTACATATCCGGGTCGATGGTGGACTGCCACGCCGCGCACCATAGCTCCTGCGTCCCGGCGTCCAGCTCGTTCCACATGACGTTGGTGTCGGCGGGGTCGTTGATCTTGAGCGTGACGCCCAGCGTCGCAAGCGCGGCGGACGCGTCGGTCAGTACGCCGAAGCTGGGGTGATCGCCTATGCCGGCGCCCCCGATGATGATCTCATATTCCAGCTTCGCGCCTTCCGGCGCGGCGGTGAACAGCCCGGTCCCCTCGTCGAAGGTATACCCGGCGGCGATCAGGTACTGCCGGGCGGCTTCGATGGCGGCGGCGTACTTGTCCTCGGACTTCATATCGCTGGTATAGAGGTCCGCGCCGTCAACGCCCACGGAGAAGGCGAGCTTGTAGCCCTCGTCCGTAGTCCTCGGGGCTGCCCACGAGGTGTTGGAGATGGGGTAGTTGATGATGTTCGCCGCGTCGCCGTAGTAGGTGTCCACGGCTACGTCGCGGTATACGGCCAGCACGGTGGCCAGCGCCTTGCGCAGATACTTGGACGCGTCGGAGAACGGCTCGCCGCCCACGCTGACGCTTTCCGCGTTGAGGCCTATGTAGCCGTAGCCCAGGTTATCCACGCTTATGGTGGTGATGACGTCGCCGGTGACCTCGCCGCCGCTGTTGTATCCGGCCACGAGCGCGTAGTTGGACTTGTTGCCGTTCATCTCGCCGGCGTCGACCGTAGCGGTCATGACGCCCGGCGCGACCTCGCTGTTCAGGGTTTCCTTGAACTGGAGGTACTTGGTAAGCGGCTCGCCCTTATAGAAATGCTCGTTCGCCTCGTAGTAGACTGTGCGGTTCTCGTAGCTGAGGAACTTGTAAGGGCCCGCGCCCACGGGGTGGGATGTCTTAGACTCCACGATGGACAGGTCTCCGTAGGGGTGGCCGAACTGGTTGTCGTCGTAATCATACAAAGCGGGATCGCCGTAGTAACGCAATGGGGAGATTGGGATTCCCAGTATGCTGTAGATGGCGGGGGCCTCGTAGCCGGCCGTCGTCACCTCTATGGTATACTGGTCGATCTTCTTTATGCCCGCGATGTTGGGCACGCCGCCCTCCGCCGCGCCCGCGTCCAGCGGGGACTGTTCCGCTATGAAGGCCACGCGCGCTGTCTCCAGCACGTCGGTGCCGTCGGCCTGTTCAGTTTCCCAATACGCGGCGGCGTCCCCGCTGTATGCCGCGTAGGTTTCCTCGAAGTAATCCGCGATTACCGGGAGGTCTTCCTCCCCCCCCCGATTTTCCATGAATTGCCAAGAACGGTGGAGGTGAGCAGCCCCTCGTCGTCGACGCTGCCGAATCCCCACATGACCATGCCCAGCGCGACCTTCAGGCCGTCGCTGGCCAGCGTGTCCTCGGGGGATACGCCCAGCTGGTCCTGCGCGTAGTCGTTGGCGTAGTTGGCGGCCACGTAGTCGACGATGGCCTGTACGTCGCCTGTCCAGGTATCGGTGAGGATGGTCCAGAACGCGTCCTGCTGTTCCTTGGTCCAGCCGTCCGCGTCGCTCCACTCGTGGCCGCGCCCGGCCTCGTAGATCGCGTCGAACAGCCCGCTGTATTTATCATACAGGTCGTCCGGGGTCTGGGTAAGGTAGCTCTTCAGCCCGATGATGGGGTAGGAGTTGAGCGTGGTCGATCCCACGTAGGAGGGATCAAGGTAGACGTAATACGAGAAGATCACGTCGTCCGCCGTCAGCTCCTCGCCGTCGGAGAACTTAACGCCCGGCTTGATCTTCGCGGTGTAGGCGGTCGTCCCGGCGGCCTCGTCCTGCGTAACCGCGATGTTCGCGATGCCGTCGTAGAAGTAATCGATCCCGTTATACGGGACGATCTCGCCGTCGGCGGCGTTATACACGATGCCCCCGGTGCGGTCGGTGGTCAGCAGCGACACGGCCGTCATGTCCACCACTTCGTTGTCATAGCCCGTGTCCGCGAAGAACGGGCTGAACTTCTGGCTGAGCGTGTCCGTCGCCCAAACCAGCGGCGTGATTTCCTCGGCCGCGGTTTCAGCCATAACGGACGGCGCGGCGAGCGTCGCCGCGATGAGCGCCAGCGTAAGCAGGACGGCGATCCGATTCCTCCCCTTGATCATGAATAATCCCTCCCTCACGTATTCGCCCGGATTATCCGTCCGGGCGCCGGTTCACAGCGCCCTACGCGCTGGTATCCGCAAAAACGTTTTCCGTCCCTGGCGGCGGGGCTTCCTCCGCCGCCGCGAGACTGGCGGCGCGTACCGCGCCAAGGAACGCCAGCGCGTACGACGCGGCTATGAGCGCGGGCGGCGACGCGTCCCATACCGGTTGACCTCCGGCGGCCATTACCGCCAGCTTGACCGCCTGTCCGACAGCCAGCGCGGACGCGAGGACCAATCCAAACAGCGCGTCCCGCCTTAACCGGCCCAGCCCCGACTCCAGGGCTGTACGCGTCACGCGGGGTTTGCGCGAGGCAATCTTGACGGTGTCGGCGGCCAGCATTGCCGTCGGCCACAGCGAAAGTATATACGGTATCGCGAAGTATGGGCGGCTGGACGCGTCCGCGCCCGTCACGAAGCCCAGCGCCGCGAACGAAGCGGCAGCCGCCGCGGAGCATATCCACAATCGCGCCAGCCCTGCCGCCCGCCCGTCCCGCCAGCGGACATCAAAGACAGGCCCGGCGTAACGAACGCGGCGGCGGCCGTCCTCGCCGACAGTTACCACATAATCCTCCGCGTGAGAGACCCGTTTCATCGTATCATTATAGCATGGATGGGCGTCGCGGCGCAACTGGTTTTATAATTATTTACACCAGAAACAGCCTTGCGGCTGATCGGCGCGGGTTACGGCAAACGCGCGGCAAAGCTAAGTAAAACGGTTTGAAAACTAGGATAGAATCGCGAATGCGCCGTGTTTTCAAGTTGGTTGACAATAATAGATATAACGTATACGGAGCGGAAACCACGCGCGTCGCCCAGTAAGCCGCGCGGGGTTTGCCCCGGCAGGTTATAATATACCCCCGGCCAGCCCGTTCGGGCGCAAAAAGCCAGTATTAAGCCCGCTATGACCACCGATGGGACGAAACAAGACAGGTATGTTATGGTTTGTATGGTTTTCTTAAGGAGCGTAAGCTTCATCCCGCTGACTGGCGGCGCGACCGCTATGACCGCGCCGCCTCGATAACCGCCCGTATCTCCGCAACAGGCGAATCCATACCGTTGTTGGTTGGCATGGAGCTTTTCCTGTTACAACTTACCCATTCCTTTCAAATAGAGCAGATTCAGAACCGCCTTGCCGCCTTTCCACCAATTTTTGCTCACAGCCCATTCTTCGGGATATGCGCCCGCCCAACTCCACGGGATATTCCACGAACCGTCGTCAAGACACGTTTTACAGATGAACTCACACTCGTAATCGGCAACATCCTTATTGTCGGAGTAGTATACGCTGTCCCGGTCGTTGAAGAAGAATGACGGCGTGGTCACATACGATGTTTCCCACTTGGCGGTGTTATCAGTTATGCTGAACTTAACTTGCCGTTTCAGCTTCTCTCGCAGAACGGAGACGTCGAATAAATCTGTTATTCCAGACTTTACCACATATTCAAGCAAACGCGCGAAACAAGCCGCTGTGTGGCTATCGGCGAGTAAATCGCTCGAAGTATGGATATCAACGAAAGTTTTAGAAGTGTAGAAGTCGAACGCTTCCTTTGCGACGCGCCGCGCCATCCGATACAATTCGCCGTCTCTCCCGGCAAACCGCAGCGCAAATCCGGCAAGGCAAGCCGTAGGGTTGTAATCGTTGTTGCTAATGCTGTCGTTTTCGGTCCGCCACCAGGGAGCGTGGGGGTAATCGTTATTGCTTTTAACTGTGTTGTACCATAAGTGACCCTGAAAATCCTTTCCGCTGGCAAGGTAACGAAGAATGCCACGCGTAATCGGATGGCTCGCGTCTGTAAAACCGATTTCGCGCAGTATCTCGGTCGCCGTCCAAGTCTGAATCGGCGTGGAGTTCGGATTCCACGAGTCCGCTTCCAGAGCGTGGCCGAACCCTCCGTCCTCGTTTTGATAAGCGGCAAGCGCGGTCAGCGCGGCGTCGCGGCCGCCGTTCTCAAAATGATACTGAAACCGCGCGATGTCAAGCGGTCTCGCGTTGCGGTAAAGAAACTCGCGCGCGCGTTCATATGTCGCCGCCATTTGGTTTCCCTCCGTCGGCTTTGTTGGTTTCCCTCCGTCAGCGTTGCGTGATAATAATCCAGTTCCCACGCCCCTTACCCCTTTATCGCGCCGACCATCACGCCCTTGATGAAGTAACGCTGGATAAACGGGTAAACCGCCAGGATCGGCGCCGTGGCCACCACGATCGCGCAGTATTTCACCAGCGGTCGGTAGATGTCCGTGTCGCCATGCAAGCCCGAAATCATGCTGTTTACCTCGTTGCTTACCAATATCTCGCGCAGTATCAGCTGCAGCGGGAACAGCGGGCGCTTCTGCAGGAAGATCATCGCGTTGAACCAGCTGTTCCACGCGCCGACCGCGTAATACATCCCCAATACCGCGAACACCGGCGCGCACAGCGGGACCAGTATCCGGAAAAGGACCGTGAAGTCGCCCGCGCCGTCGATCCGCGCGGATTCCTCCATGGAGCCGGGAACGCCCTTGAGCGCGGTCCGCATGACGATCAGGTTGTAGGCGGAAAGGCATCCCGGGATGATCAGCGCCCAGCGCGTGTTCACCCATCCTAAACCGTTCACGACGAGGTAGAACGGGATCAACCCGCCCGAGAAGAACATCGTGAACGTCACCATGAACGTGAACGGCTTGGCGAATATCGCGTTCCGGCGCGAGGACAGGTACCCGCCCAGCAGCGTCAGCAGCAATCCCAGCGCCGTGGAACCCGCCACATAAATGATTGTATTCATATAACCGGACGCCAGCAGCGGGTTCCTGAACACCAGCTCATACCCGCGAAGCGTCGGCGATTTGGGACGCCAGATCACGCCGACGGTCTGCTCAATCTGGGCTGGCTGGCTGAACGAGGCGGCCGCCACATGCCATATGGGGGTCAGGCACAGGAACGCGATCAGAAGCAATATCCCCGCTATAACGAAGTCGGCGGGCGTCAGCCTGTCCATGGGCTTCACGCGCCCGCGCCGTACTCCTATTCCTTCCTTCACCATAACGACACCTCCGACACCCGCCTGGACAGCGCGTTCGCGGCGTACAGTATCACGAAATTAACCAGCGAGTTGAGCAGCCCGACCGCCGTCGAGTAGCCGAAGTTGTTCTCCAGCAATCCCTTGCGGTATGTGAACGTGGCGATAACGTCGCTGGTTTCATAAATGCCCGCGTTATATATTAACAGGATCTTCTCCGAGCCGACGTTGAGCGTCGAGCCTAGCCGCATTATGAAAAGGATCGCGATGGTCGGCGCGATGCCGGGCAGCGAGATGTTAAGCAGGCGCCGCCAACGCCCCGCGCCGTCGATGACGGCGGCGTCATACAGCTCCTGGTCGATGCCCGCCAGCGCCGCCAGATAGATAATCGAGTTGAAACCCATATACTGCCATATATTTGATATAACATATACGGAGCGGAAATACCGCGCGTCGCCCAGGAAGCTGCGCGGGGTTTGCCCCAGCAGGTTAAAATATATCCCGGCCAGCCCGTTCGGGGCGCAGAAAGCTAGTATAACGCCCGCTATGACCACCGATGAGACGAAATAAGGCAGGTATGTTATGGTCTGTATGGTTTTCTTAAGGCGCGCGAACTTCATCTCGTTGACCAGCAGCGCGAACGCTATGGCCGCCGGGAACGCCCAGACGATGTCGAACACGCCCAGCAGGAACGTGTTCCGGATAGTCCGCCAGAAGAAATAGCCGCCGGTGAATTCCCTGAAGTACTTCAGCCCTACCCACGCGCTGCCCATGATCCCCTTTATGGGCGAATACTTCTTGAACGCGATGGCCACGCCGTACATGGGCAGATAGCAGAACGTTATAAAGTAAGCGGCGACGGGCAGCGCCATTATGTATGCCAGCCTGTTAAGGCGCCAGTCCTTGGCCAGCCTGACTCCCAGCGGGGCGCGTTTAAACCTGGCCGCGTTTAAGTCCATATGGCTCCCCCCTTCCCGCCGGGAGGCCTACGCCGCCTCCCGCGCCATAAACAAACCCTCCCCGCCGCGCCTTTCGGGGCGGCGGGGTAATGGATGGGTCAACGCGAGTTGTAGCGGTCCAGTACCTGCTGTTTGATCTCGATGGCCCGCTCTATGCCCATGGAACGCGCGGTCTCCTGGTACTGCTCGAACGTGTCCAGCGGCTCCACGCCCATGATCCAGTTGATCACGCGCTCGTCGCGCAGCGTGTTGATGTCGGACATGAGGGTCGCCAGCTCGTCGCCCTCCTCGCTGGTCGGGGAGAGCAGCGCCTCGCTGATGAACCAGTCGGCGGGGGTGGAGCTCCAGATCCCGGTCGCGGCGTTCTCGTCGTCCGTGTAGATATCCCACTCGCGGGAGAGGTCACGCACAAACGTTCCGGACTGCATGAAGTACTGCCCCATCACGGTCGTCAACGAGTAGCCGTTAGGGTTGCTGATTACCAAGTCGCTCAGGTGCTTAAGCCCGTCCTCGCCGACATAGTAGGTGAGGCCCTCGAAGCCCCAGTTGCACAGCTCGGTCATCTCGGGGCTGTACCACGCGTCCATCCACTTGACGGCGGCCTCCGGATTCTCGCAGCTGCCTGTTATAGAGGTGAAGAAGCCGCGAACCTTGCTGTTCGTAAAGCGCAGGCTAGGCTCGCCCTCGTCCAAATAGTACGGGGTCTTCAGCGCGACCACACGGAAGTTATCCGGATCGACGCTGTTCTTCCGGGCGGACTCAAGCTCCCAGAACCCGATCTTGTATAAACCCGCCTTACCCGTGCTCTTGGCCGCGTTCCTCTGGCTGTCGTCCATGGTTGAGAAGTCGCTGGGGATCAAGCCCTTGTTATACCAGTCGTTCATCTTTTCAAGGTACAGCTTGAAGTTATCCTCCCACGCGCCCCAACGCGCCTGGCCGTCGACCTGGTAGAAGGCGTGCGTGGTATCGAACGACGCCATCAGCATCATCGTCTCTTCGTCGTAGCCCTTGGAAGGCAGCAGGAACGGCGTTTCCGCGCCCTTGCGCTCTTTGAACGCGGTGAGTACAATTTCCAGCTCGTCGATGGTCGTCGGCTGCTCAAGGCCCAGCTCGTCCAGCCAGTCCTGGCGGACGCCCAGTCCGGAGTATGTGCCCTGCGCCTCCTTCTCCAGCATCGCGAAGCCGTAGGCCGTGCCGTCGTCCATCACGGCGTCCCGGCGGAAGTCGGGGTCGGCGCTGACCATGGGCCAGTAGTACTGGGAATATTGGTCGAGCAGCTCGTTCAGGCGTAGGAATACGCCGTCCTCAACGGCCTTGGCCGCGCCGCCGGGGTAGAACTGATTACCCTCGCCGCCCGGATTGATGATGTCGGGCAGCGTGTTTGAGGCCATCATGAGGTTGAACTGTTCCTGTTCCTGTCCCCTGGCCGGGTGCAGCCACTCTATGCGGACGCCCGTCATCTCCTCCAGCTTCTGAACGGTCTGGTTATCGGCCAGCGAGACGATCGCGTCGTTGTGGAACGGGTAGAACACCGACAACGTAACCGTGCCGTCGGATATCTTCTCCAGCTCCGCGCCGGCGGTCAGCGGGGCGGCCGCCGCCATCGCCAGCGCCGCGGTCAGGGCAATCGCGAAAAACCTGCGCTTCATAATAATACGCTATCCTTTCTTATTAAGGAACGCCCGTCCCTATCGCGGGGACGCGCGGACCATTCCGAGGGACAAACCGTGGTATACCGGGCTTGGCAGCGCTCCTCCTTTCCCTGCGCTTCGGTTACGCTGTATAAACCGATCTAATCAGTAAACCCAGTATACCATAACCCCGCGGGATTGTCAAGCAAAACTTCCGCCTACCGCCAAACCCCTTGCGCGTCGAACGACCCGTCCAGCGCGGCGATCTTGCCCAGCCACCCCTTATACCGCTCAAACGACCACGGCGGGCTGCCTAAAACATAATGGTTATATCCCTTGACCCCGTCCGATTCCCACTCGATCAGGAACAGCCTATGCTCGCCGTGGGATACGCGAATCCTCGCGACACGCGTCGATTCGTTCGCCTTCGCGGAGAAGTTTCCCATATACAACGTCTCATTAGTGTCGGCGTCCCACACGCGGCACGAGCCTTCGCGGGGCCTCAGCGTGTCGTTGCCAGCCACCAACCGGACATGCCAGTCCTGCGGCTCGGAGATCATCAGGCACAGAGGCCGCTGCGACCGCTTTATGTAATAATACGCCAGTTTCTTAACAAAGTCGTAGCTTACCACGGCGTCGGAGAACTGCGGCCAGCCGTCGATCATGTTCCACCAAATAACGCCAGTGCGACGCCACTTCTTGACGCGCGGCAGCTCGATGAAGAATTTCTTCGCCTCCGCCTGCGAAATTTGGCTGGCCAGCGCGAAATCCTCCAGATTGTCCGGGTCGATCCCGAACAGCTCGTGAATCTGGTCGGCCATCAGCTTGATCCTGTGCGAGTACGGCCCGCCCAGCCCGTCCATCTCGGCCGCGTGGACGGCCCACTCGTCGTTGTCCCGCCACGGCCACAGCTTGTCGGGGCTGATGAATGATTTTATCGAGCGGATGGAGTTGCAGCCGTGGTAACCCGTCTCGCTGGTGAAGTAACCGTTCGCCCGCGTGTAGAAGCTGCTCTTGAAGTAATCGCGCGGGCCCCACAGGTGCGTTTCCGGCATGAGAACCTCGGGGCTAACGCCCTTCTCGCGCGCCAGCCGCGCGACGGCCGTCGACATGTACGGCGAGGACGGCAGGTACGGCCGGAACGGGTCCAGCCGCCTCAACACGTCGGGGAGGACCTGCCGCGTCAACACGTTCGCGTCGGGGTCCGGCCCGCCGTCGCACTCGTTGTCGCCGCTCCACAGTATGATCGACGGGTGTTCACGCAGTTTACGCGTAACCTTCTCCGCCTCGTCGCGCAAAACCGCCTGGAACGCCTCGTCCCTGGGGTAATGCCCGCACGCCATCGAGAAATCCTGCCAGACCATTATCCCGCGCCTGTCACACTCTTCGTAAAACGCGTGGTCCTCGTAGACGCTGCCGCCCCAGCAGCGCAGTATGTTCGATCCGGTATCCGTCCACAGCTCAAGCATATCGGCGTAGCGGGACGCGTCGCGGCTGTGCATCGCGTCCGCCGGAACCCAGTTCGATCCCTTGCAGAATACCGGCTGGCCGTTGATAATGAATTGGAAGCTGCCGCCCGTCGCGTCGATGATGTCGGCGCGGTTCAGCTCAACGACGCGAACGCCAAGCGTCGTCGTCTTTTCGCATAAAGCCTCGCCATGGAGCAGCATCTCCGCCTTGACTGTGTAAACGTTGGCGTCCCCATAGCCGTTCGGATACCATAGCTTCGGGTTATCTATGGTAAACTCCATGCGGTCCCGCGTGAAATACAGCCTGCGCTCATAACTGAACGTGTCGCTTGCCGTCCCGCCGTTCAACGTTCCGGTCAGTCGGAGGGAGAGTCCCTCAAAGCGCGGGGCGTTGGTCTTAGCGCCGAACACGCAGACGATCCTCGCCTCGCGGCCATCCTCGCTTATCGACGCCGCGGCCAGATACAGCTGGGTTATCTCGTTCTCGCCCTCGATCTCCAGCGACACGCCGCGCCAAAGCCCGGCCGAAAGCGTCCGGGGCATGATATCCCAGCCGTAGCACGAGGGGGCCTTGCGAATCCGCAGCGATTCCTTGTTGGTGGTCATCGCGTCGCAGTCCGCGTCGAGCTGGTATTCAGCCGCGCGAAGCATCGGCGATCTCAGCTCGACGGCCAGGTCGTTCGAGCCTTGGCGTAACAGTCCGGTCACATCGAACCGATGCTCGACCAGCGCGTTCTCGCTCTTAGCGAACATCTCGCCGTTAAGGAAGTATGACGCGACGCAGTCCACGCCCTCGAACCTCAGGAACGCGCGCTCGCCCCGAAGCGGCGCGGGCGCGTCGAACGACCGCTCGTAGCGCCATTTATAGAACTCGTAGGGCTTGAGCAGCTGGACGTTCTTGCCGAAGAATATGTCGGGCAGCTCGCCGGACCGCGCCAGGTCGATCTCCACGTTGCCCGGCACGACCGCCATGACAGACCTCGCGCCGTCGAACCCCTCGGGGTTCTCCTGCTCATCCGTATACAATAGCCGGTATTCGCCGTTAAGCCGTATGGTTTTCATGTTCCGCTCCTTCAGACAGGTTTTGGCTCGCCGGGGGATTGTTCAGGAAACGCTCGACGACCAGGGAGGTCGCCGCCCGCATCGCGTTGACCGATCCGGACTGCTTGACCACCAGCTTGATCCTGCGCAGTATGCGATCCGGGATGCGCTGCGCCAGCGTCTCGGTCAGGACCTCGCGCAGCAGATCCTCGCACTGCGCCAGCTCGTCCGTCACGACGACTACGTCCGGGTTGATAAAGTTAATCGCGTTGACTATTCCATAGCCCAGATACCTGGCGCACTGCCTGAACAGCCTGACGAACACCGGGTCGCCCTCGCGGGCAAGCCTCATTACCGCCGCGGCGTCGGGCTTCGTGTTGTAGAGCGGATGGTCGGGCATGTCGCGAAGCCTCTCGCCCGCCATGCGCTCCAGCGCGAGAGTGCCGCAATACTGCTCCAGGCATCCGTAGTTGCCGCAGTCGCAGCGGATGCCGCTGGGGTTGACGCTGGTGTGGCCCAACTCGCCGGACGCCCCGAACGCGCCGCGCATCGCCTGCCCGTCGATGATCATCCCCGCGCCAATGCCCTGCCCCGCCAGCACGCACAGCAGCACCTTGCCCGGGTTCTCGCCCATATCCTGCCACTCCGACAGCGCGAAGCACACCCCGTCATGCTCCATCATCACGGGCATATGGAACGCCGCGCTCAGCTCGTCGCCTATCCTGATGTTCTCCCAGCCCCTGAACACGCTCATGTAGGCGATACGCCCCTCGTCGTATATCACCGGGCCGGGAAGCGCCAGCCCGATGCCTATCACCGCGCGTCCACCCGTCTGGCCCAGCAGCTCGCCGACCATCTCCCTGATCAGCGCCATCGCGTCCTCGGGCTTCGCGTTAGGGGCGATGTCCCGGCGCGTCTGGGTGAGCGGGTCGCCCGCGATGTCGAACAGCCCGGCCTGGATATTCTTGCGGGTGAGCCGGACGCCCACGCAGAAGAAGCTGCTCTGCTTGATCGACACTCCGATGGATCGGCGGTTCTTCTGGCCGCTGACTATGCCGACCTCCCAGAGCACGCCCATGTCGATCAGCTGCCGCGCGATATCCGAGACGCTGGCCTTGGTCAGTCCGCTGGCCCGCGCCAGGTCGCTGCGCGAACACACGCGCATCCGACGCGTCAGGCGCAGTATAAGCGAGCGGTTCAGCGTCAACAGGTCGCTCTGGTTCTTGCCCTGCTTGTCAGCCATTCAGTTCCTCCCCCGGCCGTTCATTAATCCCGGTTTATCCATAAAACGAATTCATACATTGAGTATAACATGTCCGCTCAAGGTTTGCAAGCCTGGACGCGAAACTCCGTCAAAACATAATAGTTAACCCGTCCCCCCTTGACGCCTCGAGCGGCCCCCGCTATAACGGCCTTACCCTGGAATGATCGCGCGAAGGGACCGCCCATGGTTCTGGTCCTGGTCCTGGTTCTCGCCCTGCTTGTCAGCCATTCAGTTTCTCCCCCGGCCGTTCATTAATCCCGGTTTATCCATAAAACGAATTCATACATTGAGTATAACATGTCCGCTCAAGGTTCGCAAGCCTGGACGCGAAACTCCATCAAAACATAATAGTTAACCCGTTCCCCCTTGACGCCTCGCGCGGTTCACGCTATAATGGCCTTACCCTGGAATGATCGCGCGAAGGGACCGCCCATGGTCCCGGAAGGAGCTGTGTTGATGTCGGTTCGTAGAATAGTCCGCGTGGTGATCGCGGCCTGAACCGAATACCGGCGTTTCGTTAACGCGGGGGCAGCCCTGCCTTTTAGTTGACGTACGCCGAAAACAGCGTCTTTCGGTAATCCTGAACCATCGGGATACGGCGAAGGCCGTATCCCTTTTGTATGTATAAGGAGATGTACCATGAGCGATAACCATTCGCCCGTCGTCCACACCCGCGCCCTCACAAAGACCTACCGCCGCTTCGATAAACAGCCCGGCCTGATGGGTGGCGTTAAGTCGTTATTCAACCGCAAGTATATCTACAGGACGGCTGTATCCAGCTTCGACCTGGACATAGCCCCGGGCGAGTTCGTCGGCCTGATCGGTCCGAACGGCGCGGGCAAGACCACGCTGGTCAAGATGCTGACCGGAATCATCGCTCCGACGTCCGGCGAGATAAGCGTGCTGGGATTCATCCCCAACAAGCTGGAGGACGGCCTGAAACGCCGCTGCGCGGTCGTGATGGGCCAGAAGAGCCAGCTGTTCTTCGAATTGACCGCGGAGGATACCTTCCGGCTGTTCCAGTCGCTGTACTCGATCCCGGAGGCGGAGTACAGGCGCAGCCTCGATATGTTTGTAGAAATGTTCGGCGTCGGGCATCTGACGCGGGCGCAGGTACGGACGCTCTCGCTGGGTGAGCGGATGAAGATGGAACTGATCGCCGCGCTGCTGCACAACCCCGGCGTGTTGTTCCTGGATGAGCCGACCATCGGCCTGGACGCGGTCGCCCAGCGGCAGACGCGCCAATTCCTGCAAGACGTGAACCGCGAGCGCGGCACAACCATCCTGCTTACCTCGCACTACATGGAGGATATATTAAAGCTATGCCCGCGCGTCGTGCTGATCAACGACGGGCGGAAACGTTTCGACGGCCCGACCGACCGGCTGTTCGAGTCATACAAGGCGGGCATGGATGAGGATATCGGAAGCGTGGTCGAGCGCATCTATTCGGATAATCCGGATAGTTCGGGTAATTCAAGTAATTCGGGCAATCAGGGTAATTTGGGTAATTCAGATAATTCGAGTAATTTGGGCAATCCGGATGATTCGGGTAATTCAGGTAATTCGGGCAATCCATATAATCAAGATAATCCGTACAATCCGGAAGGAGGCCGCTTGCCATGAGCCGAATCAAGCCGGGCATAACCAAATTCATCGCGGTCGCGCGGACACTGTTCAAGGCGCAGACCGCTTACCGCTTCGACATGGCGATGGCAGCGGTCGAGACGCTCGGACGCGTGTTGTTCGCGCGGATACTGTGGGGCGTGGTGTTCCAGTCGCGGGAGACTGTCGGCGGCTTCACATACCAGAGGATGCTGGCTTACTATGTGGTTTCCTCGTTCCTGGTCTCGCTGGAGACGTCTTACAGCGTGGAGAGCGAGCTTAACGAGCGTATCCGGGGCGGATCGTTCTCAAAGTATATGGTAATCCCGACGAACCCGATCGCGCACTTCATGGCGCGGACGTGCGGCTCAGCCCTATACAGCGCGATGTTCACGTCGGTCGCGGCTGTATTCGGCGCGGCGGCGTTCGGCGCGAGGCTCACGGGCGCGGTCGAGCCGGGCGCGGCGGCGAGCGCGGCGCTGATGATCCCGCTGGGGTTGGCGTTCATGGTATGTTTCAGGTTCTGGATCGGCGTGATGGCGTTCAGGTTCGAGGACGCGGGCTTCTTCATCCACCTTGAGGGCAGCGTGATCCAGTTCGTAACGGGCGCGATGGTTCCCCTCGCGCTGCTGCCCGATAGTGTAACCGGCGCGCTGCGCTTCCTGCCGTTCCACTACGTGACATACACCCCGGCGATGCTGCTTACCGGGCAGTTATCGCGGCGCGAAGGCTGGGCGGGGCTGGCAATACTGGCCGCGTGGATGTGCGTAATGCTTCCGCTGGCGCAGCTGACTTACGACCGCGCGCGCGTTCGTTACGACGGGGTGGGGGCGTGATGACGATGGGAAGGACGACGATGGGGAAGATACTGTGGAACCTGCGCTTCACCGCGAAGATGATCCATATGCTGGTAAAAATGAAACTTACCCGCATGATGGCGTTCCGGCTGAGCTTCTTCGGCGGATTCTTCGCGGACGGAGCGTTCTTCGTTACGCAGGTGTTGGCGTTCCAGGCGATCTACGGCCACGCGGACGAGATCGGCGGCTGGGGACGCGGCCAGACGCTTATATTTGTAGGAACGTTCTCGATGCTCAACGGTATAAACATGCTGGTATACTTCTTCGGCGTGATCCGGATTCCACGGTTGATACGCGAGGGAGGCCTTGATGTGTACATAACCAAGCCGGGCAGCGCGTTGCTGCGCCTGACGTTCGAGAGCGTGGATCCCGGCTGCGCCCCGCTGCTGCCGCTAAGCGCGGGAATCATCGCGTACGGCGCGAGGGTCGCGGGCATCCACGTAACGCCCGGCCTGGCCGCCGGGTATGTCGCGCTTACGCTGCTGATGGCGCTGCTCTACTACGACATGGAGGTGATACTGCGAACGCTGCCGTTCTTCTTCATCGGCGCGAGCGCGGTCGAGCGGATCGAGGGCGAGGCGCTGACGCTGAATTTCAGGATACCCGGCGTGTTCTATAAAGGCGCGTTCAAGGTAATATTTATGTTCATACTGCCGTATGGCGTGATGGCGACCACCCCGGCGCGGATGCTGACGCGAACGCTGGAGCCGTCGGGGTTGATTCACGCTCTGGCGGTTGTGGTCGTGTTCACGTGGTTCGCGTTATGGTTCTGGCGGTTCGGGCTAAGGCATTACAAGAGCGCGGGCGGCTGACCGCGGCATGACCCCTGCCGCTGGACACGCGACGCGCTTCGCGGTATAATTCTTCCAGAAAACGCGGAGGTTTTTATATGAATTATGAACTACCCCCACTGGGACTGACGACCCCGCTGGACTGGCCGCGCCAACGCCAGGCATGGATCGCGCTGGCGGAGGAACACATGTACGGCCACGCCCCGCTCGACCACGCGGTAAGCGGCGAGGCGACGTCATCCGAAACCATATGGGACGGCGGCGGCGTCCGCGAGACCGCGCTCATACATTACGGGCCTGGCCTCGCCTACAGCTTCGAGGCTGTTATCCACCGCCCGGCCATCGAAGGACGCCGCCCCGCCATCACATGGAACCAATTCAGGCCAACCGACGCCTGCCCAGTCCTGCGGGAGATCGTCGCTGACCGTGGTTACATCGTCGCCGCGTTCGATAAAACCCAGCTCACCCACGACAACAACGACGGCCAGCCCGGCCGCGTGGACGCGCGCGAGGCCTACCCGGATTACGACTGGGGGGCCATACGAATCTGGGCGTGGGGGCATTCCAAGCTCGCAGACTACCTGCTGACACGGCCTGACGTCGACGGCGGCAAGCTGGCCGCGACGGGACACTCGCGCGGGGGCAAGGCCGCCCTCGCCGCCGCGATCTTCGACGAGCGGTTCGCCGTGTGCTGTTCCAACAATTCCGGCGCGGGCGGGTGCGGATGCTTCAGGTATCTGGGCGACGCGAACGGCTTAAGCCAGGATATCGTTACAGTCGAGAGCCTTGGCCGGGTAAGCTCGGCGTTCCCTCACTGGTGGGGACCTGGGCTAAAGGCGTTCGAGGGCGAGGAAACCCCCGACGCGATGGGCGGCGAGGATAAGCTGCCGTTCGACCTGCACACGCTCAAGGCGCTGATCGCCCCGCGCTCGCTCATGAGCTGTGAGGGCTTGGAGGACTCTTGGGCTAACCCGTTCGGCACATGGCTAACGTGGAAGGCGGCTCAGCCCGCGTTCGATACGCTCGGCGGCCGCAACGACGTATTCTACCGTCCGGGCGGGCATGGGTTCGGCGAAACCGACTGGCTGGCCGTCGCGGACTTCTGCGACGAAGTATTCTATGGAAAACAGACAGGCCGGGCATGGAACGCGCAAAGCTTCAGCGAATGACACAAAAAGGAGCGCGTCAATCATGGATACTATACTAATCCGCCCGAACCGAAGCGCGGGCGTGATCAACCGTAACATCTACGGCCACTTCTCGGAACACCTCGGGCGCTGTATATACCAGGGGATATTCGTCGGCGAGGACTCGCCGATCCCGAACGTTAACGGGATGCGGACAGACGTAGTCGAGGCGTTGAGGCGAATCAAGGTTCCCGCGCTGCGCTGGCCGGGCGGGTGCTTCGCCGACGAATACCACTGGCGCGACGGCGTCGGCCCGAAGTCCGGGCGCAAGCGCATGGTCAACACGCATTGGGGCGGCGTGGTCGAGGACAACTCGTTCGGAACGGGTGAGTTCATGGAGCTGTGCCGCCAGATCGGATGCGAGCCGTACGTCAACGGGAACGTCGGCTCAGGCTCTGTCCGCGAGATGAGCGAGTGGGTGGAATACCTCAACAGCGACGGAGACTCCACCGTGGTCCGGGAACGCTGGTCGAACGGTCGCAAGGAGCCTTACGGCGTGAAGTATTGGGGCGTCGGCAACGAGAATTGGGGCTGCGGCGGGAACATGAGGCCGGAATACTACGCCGACCTGTACCGCCAGTACCAAACATACTGCCGCGATTATGGCGAAAACAGACTAACGCGCATAGCCTGCGGCCCCAGCGCGGACGACTACAACTGGACTGAAACGCTGATGGAGCGGGCCGGCCGGCACATGGACGCGCTGACGCTGCATCACTACACCGTGCCCGGCACATGGCGGGACAAGGGCTGGGCGGCCGAGGCGGACGAGGCGAAATACTACCTCACGCTGGAAAAGGCGAGCCTCATGGACGAGCTAATCACCAAACACCTGGCCATCATGGACAAATACGACCCCGAACACCGCGTCGGGCTGATCGTCGACGAGTGGGGATGCTGGCACAACGTCGAGCGCGGGACGGCGCCCGGCTTCCTCTACCAGCAGAACACGATGCGCGACGCGATGGTCGCCGCGCTGACGCTTAACATATTCAACCGGCATTGCGACCGCGTAGTTATGGCTAACCTCGCGCAGACCGTCAACGTATTACAATCCGTCATACTGACCGACGGCGCGGACATGCTGCTCACGCCGACATACCACGTGTTCGACATGTATAAAGCGCACCAGGACGCGGTCGAGGCCGCGAGCGAGATCGATGGCAAGCCGCTTATGAACGGTTTGAACGATTTGAACGAATTGAGCAATTTGAGCGATTCAAACGGTTTGAACCAAACGAGCGTTTCCGCTTCGATGAAGAATGACGTTTTGACCGTTACCGCCGCGAACCTTTCGGCGACAGAGAGGGTTCGCGTTAGAATCTCCGTCGAGGACACGCGTTTGAAATCCGTGTCCTCGAGGATACTTACGGGCGGCTTCAACGACCACAACACCTTCGAGCGCAAGGACGCCGTCGCTCCCAAACCTCTTGACGCGACCATCGACGATAGTAACGGCATAACGTTAACATTACCGCCGTGCTCTATCGCGTCGCTGACGGTCAATGGATGACTTTGAGCGTGTCTGCAGGCGCTGTTTGCTTCGCGACGACTCTTCGCAAAACGATCTGTTCCGGTCAATGTCGGAATATGTCGCGTCGATACCGCCGTGGGAAAAGGTAAGCGACGCCTCATATTTTACGCGCCTGGAGGCGTGCTCGGCGTGCGCGAATATTATTTCCGGTATTTGCCGAATATGCGGATGCTATGTCGAATCGAGGGCGGCCAAGCGGCGCATGGCGTGTCCGGACGTCCCCAGCAAGTGGGCCGCCGACGCGTGAGACCGGTATACCATCCCGCTCATATTCATTATACGGGCGGGATGGCGTGTTGGTATAACTATTTCAACCGTGAACCTTTTCCCAAAACAGGTTGCCCGCAGGACGCGTGAGACCGATATATCATCCCGCTCATATCCATTATACGGGCGGGATGGCGTGTTGGTATAACTATTTCAACCGTGAACCTTTTCCCAAAACAGATTGCCCGCCGCCGCTGTAAACCTCAACAGCGCGGGCAACATCGCGGGATCGACACGCTTGTATGATCCGCCGATCTCGAAGCACAACGCCCCGCCGTATCCGACGTCCCTAAGCCCGGCCGTGACCGCGTCCCAGTCGACCGCTCCCATATACGGGGCGTAGTGCTGGTCCTCATAGCCGTCGTTGTCGTTCAGGTGAAGGGCGAATAAACGAGGCCCCAGCTCATTTATTGCCTTTCGCTGGTCCTTGGCGAACAGCATCGCGTGCCCGGTGTCCAGGCAAAACCCGAACGCGTCGAACCCGGCGGCCCCGTTCAGCGCGTCGATGTACCTCACAGCCTCGCCCATATCCGAGCAGATGGCCTCCATCTTCCGGCCATTATACCCGGTGAACATATTCTCCAGGCAGACGCGAACGCCCGTTTCCTTAATAGTTGGTATTAATTCGCTGAAAAAATCTATGTTGGATGCCCATTCATCGTAGTTTTCCATATTCTTACGCTCCCTGTAACCCGGGAACGACGGATGAACCACGAGGTAAGGGCACTCAAGGTACGCGCACGCCTCCAGGCACCGCCGGATTACCTGAAGCATGCGCGGGTTTTCCGCGATGGTGGGGAACGGCGCGTGCGTCTGGTAGAACCCCACGCCATGCTTCGCCGCCGCATCCTTGTATGGGCGCAGGATCGCCCGCGCCTCATCCAGTGATCCATCATAAAGCGGCGTCGCGTTATTTGTGAATATTTCCCTATTCGAGACGAAATCGTTGATGTTGAAATCCACGCAGTCCAGGCCAGCCTCACTGATCATCTGGAACATCCTGTCCGGCGAGTAGATTTCCTGCATCAGGCAGGTTTGCGCTCCCACGCGCATCGCAAACGCCTCCTTGTTGTCAGCCTTGATCATAACAGTTATATGTCTATCAGGATGTATTTGGCGATATTACACTGCAAACGGTCCACCTCTTCGCGCAGGTTTAACGGCAGTTTCCACAACTTGCGCTGCTCCTGCCCGCTGGCGTCGTAGAACGGCGCCTTCTGGTCACAGCGCGG
>JAISWI010000067.1 GCA_031270865.1 Oscillospiraceae bacterium | reverse complement strand
CACCCCCCTTGACCCCCTGACCAGCGTGACGCTGGACCCTCGTGGCCAGGGTAGGTTGTTCCTCCAGGACTACCCCTTGACAGCGCCAGCCGTTATGCCAGCTATAAAATACTGATTGCAGAACAAATATAACACAAGCACTGGCACCAGCGATATGGATGTTCCCGCAAGCATGATATCCCACGCGGCGGCGCCGTCCTTCACGTTCTTCAATGATACCACGCCTACAGTAAGCGTGCGCAGCTTCGGCGCCGATATCGTCATAACCAACGGCAGCAAGTAATCATTCCAGCACGCCTTGAACGACAGCAAGCCAAGCGTCGCTAGTATCGGCGTAGACAGCGGCAGCACAATCCTCCAATACACGGCGAAGAACCCGCACCCATCGATAACCGCCGCCTCGTCCATCTCTCGGCTTAACCCCTTCACATACCCCTGGTACAAATAGATCCCCGACGCGTTCACCGCGAACGCGTACACTATCACCAATCCCCATCTCGAGTTCAGCAGCTTCAGATCCCGCACAATAGCCATCGTTGGATAGATCGTCACCGTACCCACCGATATGAACATTGTGGCCAATATACACCCTTGCAGCGCCTTTTTCCCGTAAAAATCGTCACGGGCGAACGCGTATCCACACATCGATATAAACAGCAGCACGAAAAACGTTGAAATGGTCGTTATAAACACGGAATTGCCTATATAAACCTCAAACTCCGCCAGCTTCCACGCGCGTTGGTAGTTAACGAACTGCCAGCCGTTTTGTGGCAGCAGGCTTGTTCCGCCCCTGACGAACTCCTGGTTCGTCTTAAGCGAACCCAGCAGCGCGTAAGCTATCGGATAGATCGCGAACACGACCAGACCGCACAGAACGAGGTAAAACACCGCGCGGCGAATCCCTTTGAGTGTCCTTCCCATCTTCATCCCCCATTCCCGCGGCCTTTAATAAACATCGTCCAGCTTGCGCGACACGAACAGGTATATAGCCGTAATAGCGGCGACGATCACCGACGCTTGCAAGCCTAGCGCGGACGCGTAGCCGAACGCGGGTTTCGAGCCGCCGCTCCCGAAGAAGTAGCGGTAGATATAGGTCATCATGACCTCTGTCGACGAGCCTGGCCCGCCGTTCGTGAGCACGTTTACTATGTCGAATGTCCTTAGCGAGCCTATGAGCGCCAGCATCAGTATAACCTGCAGCATGCGCCCCATCAGCGGCATCGTTATATAGAAGAACTTCTTCACGCCGACGGCTCCGTCTATCTCGCCGGACTCATACACATCCTGCGGGATCGCCTGGATCGCGGAGAGGAACAGCACCATATTGATGCCGAAGTTCTGCCAAACGGAGACCAGCATGCACACAAACATGGCCGTGCCGCCCTGTGACAGCCACTGGATCGGCTCGACTACGACGCCCAGCTTGACCAGATACGCGTTGATTATCCCATTATAAGAGGCAAACAGGAAGTAAAAGACGAGCGCCATAACAGCGGGCGAGGTCACGTTGGGCAGGAAGTAAACCGCGCGGAACATCGTCTTACCCCTTACCTTGCCGGAGAGCATCACCGCCAGCGCCATCGCCAGCGGGAGTTCCATCGCCAGCTTGCCGAACACAAAGATGAACGTGTTGCGGATCGCTGTCTTCCACACCATCTCCAGTGGCGAGAACGTGCGGATGAAGTTGCGCAACCCCATGAACTGCGGCTGGCCGAACCCCGCGTACTTGAAGAAGCTCAGCGCGATCACCCATACGTTTGGATACAGCGAAAACACCAAAAACCCGATAGCCACTGGCGCTATCATCAAATATGATACCCAATGCCTGCGCAGTTCAGCCAAAACCCCGCGCTTCTTCGGGAGCTTTATGCCGTTCGCGCCTACAGTCGACGCAGTCAAACCAAACCCGCCTCCTTATCCTGGGGCCGGGCGTCCTATATGGGCGCCCGGCGCAAAGCTGAATCGGATGGCAGGGCCAGGTTACTTCGCGGAGGATCCCGCCGGGTCCATGAAGTCGAAGTTCGGATAGATGTAGGGTGTCGGGTCGCCGCCGCTGGAGATTTCCTCCTCGATAGCGGCGTTGTAGAGCATGTTCAGCGTCTCAATCGCCTGGTCGATGGTTATGCTGCCCATCATGACCTGGTTGAGGTAGTTGCCGTAGTTCGGTTCCGGCGCGGAATACGGGAACAGCGGCGGGTAGATCGCGTCGATCTCCGTATTGGCGAAGTCGGAGAAGCCTTTCTTCTCGGGCTGGACCTTAGCGTTGGAGGAGATTTCCGCGCGGAGCGGCAGGCCGTACGCGCCGGAATAGTATCCTTCCAACACCTCGTCGCTCAGCAGGTACGACAGCCATTCCATACACGCCTCGGGGTTCTTAGCCGCCGCGTTGATCTTCAGGTAGTCGCCGCCGCTCAGGTTGCCCTTGCCGTGCAGCTCGCCGTCGTATGTGGGCAGATTGACGCATTTCCAATTGATCTTCGCGGGGAATTGGTCGTTGAACACGCCGATATCCCAGCTGGCCGCGACCATCATGCCCACGGTCCCTTCGGAGAACTGCTGCCTCGCCGGGTCGTTGATCATCTCAACGCCGCCGGGGAACAGCGATCCGTCTTCCTTCATCTTCAGGTACATCTCCATGATCGGCCTGATGGACTCAAAGTCGGCTTTGCCGGTCTTGAAGTCGTAGTAAAACTCACCGTTGTACCGGGCTAACGCGCCGTAATACTGCCCGTCCCATATCCAGTTCCACTCGCCGGTGGGCAGCATGAACCCGTAGACCCTCGGTTCCTGCGTCGCGCCCCACTCGGTAATCTTCTTCGCCGCCGCCACGAGGTCGTCGTATGTCTTGATGGCGTCCGGATCGACGCCCGCGCCCTCGCACGCGTCCAGGTTGACCGCGAGGCGGAAGTTATATCCGACGAACGGCAGCGTATAGAGTTTGCCATCGACCATGTTGATCGTCTCGACGAAGAACTGGCTGTTCTTTTCCCTCAACTCGTCGCTGATCAGGTCTTCGATGGGCATGACCATCCCCGCGCGGACCCCGTCGACCAGGTTCATGCCGGTGGGGAAGTTTGTGAAGATGTCGGGGGCCTGGCCGGTCTGGTAGGCCGCGGCCAGCAGGTCGCCGAAGTTATCGGTGTATATCTGCATTTCTACCTTGATGCCGTTATCCAGCGCGTTGAACTCCTCAACTATTTGGCCGATGTACTCCATGTCGTGGCGCTGATGCGTCCAGTAGGTGACCGTGACGTCCCCCCCCCCGTCGGAAGCCAAGGCTATTGGGGCGAGGCTTAGGAGCATCGCCGACGCCAAAAGAACCGCCATGAGCTTGGTTTTCATTACGAAAAGCCCTCCTTATATTTATTTGACTTACACATATTATAGCATGTCAAGCGTCATGACGCAAGAGATTTTTCTAATTATTCATCGGTTATTGACATGCGGTAGTGGAGATTGCACAACGCGGGCGGCTGGCGCGCGCACCGACGTCTCGGACATGTATATCGACCACGATATGCATATAAGACAGTATCCAAGCGAGTAATTTATAACAAAAAAGCTGGGAGGGTCCCTCACCCCCCCCCAGCTTAGCGCGTCGCCCGCCGCCCTAACGTTTTAGCGCCTTACGCATAACTATACGGTTTTCATATTCATCGCCATACTCCGCGCATACGGTAAACCCAAATTTCTCATACATCGACCGCGGCCCCATGAACGCGTGGAACTCGTTTATAAACTCCTTGTTCGGGTAAGCCTCAACGAAGTCGAAGCCCTCGTCCGCAGCGTCCCCGCATACCCTCGCCAGCAGTCGCGCGGCGATCCCCTTGCGCTTCATGTCCGGCGCGATGGTCTTCGCCGCACCAGCATACGCAGTAACAACCATGCTCGTCGGGTTCAGGATTATCCGCGTGAGCCTCGGTATCAAAGAAGCGCAGGTAGTCGTCCGCCATATCCGGCGACAGCCTCTTGATCTCGACATCCATACCGCGCCCTCCCTTTTGTCCGATTTATCTATTCCAACGCCTCATCTACCCCCCACTCCGTCAGGAACAGCGCGGGGAACGTGAACGTCAGGTGGAACAGCGATGTATTCCATTTCGAATCCTTACCCCAGCCCTCGAACGTGGCCGTCGCGCCCTCGCGCAGCATCCTCAGCCAGCCGTCCTTGTCGCGGATCAGGTCAAGGACTAACGCTTTCTCGCCGACACGCCACAATCCCCAGAACGCGGCCCATGTCGAGTAGAACATCCCGGCGGACAGCCGCTTGCGGCGGATCATATCGACGACGGCCCGCTCGGAGCGCTTATCGGGGCAAAGGCCAAGGTACAGCGCGGCGGCGTTGGACGACATCGCGCAATGGTTTGACCCGGCCGCGTCGCGGAACAGGCCCGAGTCCTCGTCGTAAAACGCGCGGAGGTAAGCGTCCAGCAGCGGCGCGTGGTCGCGGTATTGGGGGCGGCCGACCATCGCCGCCAGTTTGTTCGTCGCCTTGACCGCGCCGACGTAGTACGCGTTGATAACGTTATGGGTGCCCTTGCAGACCCGGCCTTCGGTGATGTCGTAGTCGTAGCCGTCCCGGGCGGTGGCGGGCCACTCGACCACGCACCACTTATCCAGATCGTAGAGGAGGCCGCCGCGCTCATACTCGATCCTGTAGAATTCCAGGATATCGACAATGCCGTCATACCACGCCGCGACGCGGTCCAGCTTGCCCGTCAGCGCGGCGTACATCCTGACCAGCATCGGCAGCCAGAGCGGGTAGTCCGCGATCTCCTGCATCAACGAGCAGGTTGTGCACGTCATCAGTCCCTTGTTGACGAACGCGCTGCGCAGCGAGTCCTCTACCAGCTTCTCCAGTACGCGCGGGTCTCCGGAGAGCGCGGCGTGAGCGATCGCGGAGTAACAGCCATCGCCGAGGTACTGCCCCTTCTCGCGCTCCATGCAGTCCTGTATGACCTCCTGCGCGCCATACTTCAGCGATCGGACGCACAGGTCGAACACGGCGCGGTGGTCCGGGTCGGCCGATTCGCACCGCGCGCTCAACTCAAACGGGTAATGCTGCGCGACGAGCGTGAGCGAACCAGGCTCCAACACAACAGAGTCGGGATACAACAGCTCAGCATACCGGAACGCCTTGTAATCAAACTGATAGAGCGTGTCGTCGCCGCCCGAAAGGATCCACTCCTCCTCGAAACGGCAGTTGCAGCGCAGGTTGTACCGGACGGAACCGTCGGCGTTCAGCTCCTGGCCGCACAGTATACGAACTGTATCGCCGCGATTCCCGGATGCCGACACAGCCAGCTTGCCGACATACATCGCGCCGAAATCGACGCGGACGCCGCCTGGTATCGGCTCAACCAACGCCGGCGCGACGCGCTCGAAGTCCAATTGGGGCGTCGGCTGTTCATACAGGGCATAGTCCGCGTGGGCGCGGACCGACGCGCCCGCCCAGCCTGAATCGTCAAACTCCGGCGCGGCGAACCCAGCCTCGCCCGATCCGCTGTCATACCTTTCAAGGAACTGCGTCTCATAGCCGGACTTACCCATCTGAGAAAATCCCGTATGAATATGAGTGACGAACGACCTGTCACTTGACAAAACCGTCCCGCCGTCCGCGACCAGGTCGAGCAGCAGCCCATGGCGGTTGTCGCCGCTGACCCACACGCGGTTTATCAAGCCCTGGTAGTACGTGTGCGCGGCGATTACGTTCTCGCCGTCGGCAAGGTATGGCGTGACGTCGATCGCGTTGTAATAATAGTGGAACGGGTACCCCGGGCACGGCCCTTGCGTGACAAACGCGCCGTTTATGAACAGGCGGTAGCAATCGTCCGCCGTGATGTACAGCGTCGCGGATTCCGGTTTCCTGAGGGTAAACCTCTTTCGGAACAGTATATGCTGGTTGAGCGGCGTTTCAGGCAGCTTGACCTTATCCAGCTGGCGGTGGAATACGTTGATCGGCTCGGCGCCGCGAAAGGTTTCGTTTGTGATCCACTGTCCCGCGAACGAGCGGGACCTGTCCCACGGGAAGGATTGATGTGGGTATTGGCTCATATATGATTCCTTTCACGGCGGCGGGGCGGATGCCTCCATCCGCCCCAAACGTTCCGCCGTTTAGTTCCCCGTCTGCCGCTTGTATATCTCCGTGGCCTCGTCGGTCATGATCTGGCCGCCGGCCGCGTACCACGCGGAGACGATCTCCTCGAAGGAGTCGACCGGCTTCTCGCCCGTGATGATCGAGATGAAGCCCTCGTTGAGGATCTTGTCGCACTCGGTCTTATATACCGACTGAGAGGGCAGCGAGCCGTATATCGCGCTCTCGTAGCCGATGTTCTTCTCGGGGCCGATGTGCTTGTCGTACCACGCGAAGTCCTGCGCGTACGCCATGTACTGGAAGTCGTAGTTATACTCCTCGGTGAACATGAACCACGCCGCCGCGCCCATCGGGTTGATAGCGTCGGTGTTGTTCGCCGCGATCATCTTGATCGACTTCGCGCCGTTCCAGTCGATGACCTCATAGGTTTCGCCCGGTATGCCGCGCGAGGCGCGCGTACTGTTGTCCAGGTCCATCATCATGTCGTCGATGATCTGGAGCAGGCGCGCGAACCTCGCCTCATCCGCCACCAGCTGAGCGGAGAAGTGGGTGCGCAAAGAGGTGACGTTCGCCTTATCCGTGCCAGACGCGCCGGAAGGTCCGATCGGCGGGTAACCCGCCTCATACTTGATGTCAACCCCGGCTTCCTTGATAGCGGCGGCCATGCGCCCGACCATCACGCCCTCCGGGAACTCAGTAGCGTCGACCCAATGGTAGAACGAGCCCATGCCCGACGCGCCGACGCTGCCATTCAGGAACGAATGGGAGATCGCCCAGTAGCCGCCCTGGTTCTCGCCCGTGACGAACTCCGGATCGATAACGCCATCCTTGTACCACTTGGCCAGCGTGGTGAGGGCTTCCTTGGCCTCCGGCTTCACGTCGCCGTATACTACGCCGCCGTCGCCGTCCGGCAGCCACTTGCCCCGGAAAGTGCCGTACGCGCCGTAGATCGACGGCAGCATGGTCGCGGAGATGGCGAACGTATCCTTCTGGCCGTTGCCGTCGGGATCGTCGTTCGCGAACTTGTAGAACGCTTCCTCATACTCCTCGATGGTCTTGGGCAGCTCGGTTATGCCGACCGCCTCCAGCCAGTCCACGCGGATGATTATCGGCGCGGCGACCGAGTTGTACAGGCGGAAGCCGGGGATCGAGTACATCAGCTCGCCGTCGTACTTCGCGTAGCTCCACGCGGCGGGCTGGATCTCGTCGATGTAGGCCGATAGCCTGGGCGCGTTCTCACGGAAGAATTCCTCCGTCCACCCGCCGATCACGCCCTGGTCGAAATACGACGCGGCGTTGATATCCTGCAGCACGTCGGGTATCTCGCCGGCGGCTACCATCAGGTTGATCTGGTCCTGCTTGCTCGACTGCTCGGCGTAGACCAGGTCGAAGTCTACGAGGTACTTTTCTTCCCAGTACTTCTCCATGACCGGCTCCTCGTCCAGCGGGCCGAAGTTGTACATGACCATGGAGTAGGAGTAGGTGTCTTCCGCGAGACCGGCCGCGGGCAAGGCCGCCAGCAGCACGGCAAGGCCCAGGAGCAGCGCCAGTGAGCGTTTCATCCGATAAGATCCTCCTTGATTAGTGTATTTTTATGGGATCACTCCCATTGGGTAATGATGGTAAGGCGACCTCGCGCCGCGACAGCCGCCATGTCGCGCCCATGTCGCAGCTGCCCTGGTAGAACAGGAACACGCGCCCGCCGCGCTCAAACACATAGGGATGGCCGGACTCGCTCGCGTTCCAGTCGCCGGGGCCGCCCGGATTCAGAAGGGGTTTGTCCGACACGCGGGTGAAGCTGATCCCGTCGGCGCTGACCGCGCAGCCGATCCGCTGCGGTTTGCAGTTATACGCCCCGGCGTAGAACAGGTAGACCTTTCCGCCGTGGACGATGGCGGCCGGCGCCTCGATACACTCCTGCTCCCAATCCAGTTCCGGTTTCAGGATGGATTGGCCGCACCGCTGTGTCCAGCTATCGCGATGGAAGCCGCTGTCCAGCGGCGAGGACGACACGCCCAGCATCTGGATCGCGCCTGTCGGATCGCGCGTCGCCCAGTAGAGCAGCAGCTCGCCGTTGAACGCGACAACGTCCGCGTCGATCGCGCGTCCGTTATTCCAATCGCCACGCGGCATGACGACCGGGTTGGATGGATCGCGCGTAAACGACACGCCGTCGGTTGACGTCGCGTGGCATATGAAGTCCCTCGGGAACTGCCCGTAGCTCTGGTAGAACAGGTGGACCACGCCGTCCAGCACAACCGCGCCGGGAGCGCATATCCCGGCGCCCTCGGCGGGCTGTTCGGCCCGCGTCTCGCCAACGATCTCCCAGTCGGACAGGTTATGGCCGCGGGCTATGCCGATCTGGTATGAATGCCCGCCCCACGCGGACTTCCCGCGGTCATGGCAGGGCTTGCTGTAATACAGGTAGAATAGCCCGTTCAGCCAGACGACGCAGGGATCCTTCGCGAAGGATGTATGCCCGGGCTGAATATCCTCAAACAGCATCGGTTTATCGGCGATCATCCCTTAATGGCCCCCACCAGCGTACCTTTCACGAAATATTTCTGCAGGAACGGGTAAACGCACATGATGGGCAGCATGCACACGAATACGCACGCGGCCTTGATGTTGTTGGGCGACGCGGTCTGGGACGTTTCGGCGGCGGTCGGCGAGATATCCATCAGCTGCTGCGTCCCTTCCAGCAGGATGCGCCGCAGCACGACCTGCAGCGGGTACAACTCCGCCTTGTTGATGTATATCGTCGCGTCGAACCACGCGTTCCAGTGCGAGACCATGATCCACAGCGTGATCGTGGCGAGGACAGCCGTCGACACCGGCAGGTATATGGAGATGAGGATACGCAGGTTGGCCGCGCCGTCGATCCTCGCGCTCTCCTCCAGGTCCTTGGGCACTGCCTGGAAGAAGTTGCGCATCACTATCATGTTATATGAATTTACCAAACCCGGCAGTATCAGCGACCAGCGCGTGTTGCGCAGGCCCAGCTGCACGTTCCACAGGTATGTCGGGATGATGCCGCCGCCGAAGAACATCGGTATCACGACCATCAGCATCCACAGCTTGCGGCCAGGCATGTATGGCTTGCTCAGCGCGTACGCGCCCAGGATCGTCGCGGCGAGGTTCAGCGCGGTGCCGAACACCGTGCGGATCAGCGTTTCCCGGTACCCGCTCCAGATGTACGGGTTGGTCAGGACGTGCTCATAGTTGAACAGCGTCGGCTTCACCGGCCACAACCGCAACGTGTTGATGGTGGTATAGCCGTCGTTGAGCGACTGCAGGGCCAGGTTCCAGAACGGATAGATTATGGACAGAGCCATCAGCAGCATAAATGTTATGTTCAGCGCGTCGAACGCCGTCTCGCCCGCGCCCTTGCGGATGGCGTTACGCCGCCTCGTGTTGCCCGTTACCATAGACTGCTGTCCCCCATCCGTCTGGCGATCATATTTGTGGCGAAAACCAATAGAAATCCGATCGCGTTTTTAAACAATCCGACCGCCGACGCGTATGAATACTGCATACCGGTCAGGCCGCGCCGATACACATAGGTATCGATGATGTCGGCGACGGAGTAAACGGCTTCGTTATACAGGTTGAATATCTGGTCGAACCCGGCGTTGAGTATCGAGCCGGTGCCCAGTATGAACAGGACCGTAACCGTCGGCATGATGCCTGGCAGCGTGATATACGCGATGCGCTGGAAGCGCGTCGCGCCGTCGAGCATCGCGCTCTCGTACAGCTCTACCCCGATGCCCGAGATAGCGGCCAGGTAGATGATCGAGCCCCAGCCGACCGTCTGCCAGATATGCGTGGCGACTATCGTCGGCACGAAAGTCGCCTTATTTCCCAGGAAGAATATCGAGGGCCGGCCCATCATGCCCAGCAGTATGTTGATAGGCCCGGTCGACGGCGATAGGAATTGTATGAATATACCAGCCAGCACGACCCATGACAGGAAATGCGGCAGGTATGATATGGTCTGGACGACGCGCTTGAACCGCTGGCCGCGCAGCTCGTTAAGCAGGATCGCCAGCAGTATCGGCGCGGGGAAGCCAAACGCCAGCTTCAGCAGGCTGATGACCAGCGTGTTGCGCAGCACCTCAAAGAAGCTTGGCGTTGAGAACAGCATGTTGAAGTGCTTCATGCCGACCCACTTGCTGCCCCAGATGCCGCTGAGCAGCTTGTAATCCTTAAACGCCATCACGACGCCGCTCATGGGGATGTAGCAGAACACAATGTAATACGCGGCGACAGGCAGGAATATCAGCAGCAGGTCTCCGTTCAGGCGGAGGCTGCGCAGCGCTTTCGGCCAAGCCGACGCGCCCAGCTTTGCCGGCGTATTGGACCGCGTCCCGGTCATGCGTACACCTCCTTCAACAGCGCGGGCAGCCCTATAGCCAAACCCTGTAGGTATTATAACACAGCGCTGTATGTTTTGCAACAACGGGCATGGGGGGAGTAGGTTGTTTTGAAAGAATCGGCCTATTGGCCAAAGCTTAAAAAACTATACCGCCCCGCCCCTTGCGCAAACCTTCTTTTTCTAGTATAATATAGTAACATGTTCGATGCGACCGCCGCGCCGCCGCGCCAGCTTGCCCGCCCCGCTTACTGCGAAGTCGTGGTCGAGATCGCGCGGCCGGAACTCGCGCGGGTGTTTACGTACCGCGTGCCGGACGGGCTCGACGTGAGGATCGGTTCGCGCGTGAGGGCGCCGTTCGGCTCACGGAGCGTTGAGGGATATGTGCTGGGCCTTCGCGATTCGACGGACCTGCCGCCGGAGCGCGTGAAGCCGGTCGGCTCGTTGCTGGACGATACGCCCGCGTTGCTGCCCGAACTTATCGGCCTGGCGCGTTGGATGGAACGCCAGTACGCGTGCCTTCCGGTCGAGTCGTTGCGTCTGCTGATACCGGCGCAGATGCGCGAGGGCCGCGTGAACATCAGGTCGGAAACCGTGGCGCGGCTGTCGGACGCGTTGCTGGATCCCGACGCGCTGGCCGCCACAGTCAGCGGACTGCGCTCACGGCGGGCGAACAGGCAGGCCGAGGCGCTGGAATCCATCGCGCGGTCGGAGTCGGGCTTTGTTCCGCGCGGTGAACTCCAACCATCCGCTGTCGCGTCGCTGCGGCTGGGTGGCCTTGTCACACTGGAAAAGCGTGAACGGTTGCGCGCGCCACGTGTCGATCCGATCGAGCCGACGGCGGACCCGCCGCTCACGCCAGACCAGAGCCGCGCGTTGGCCGCGCTGCGTGACGCGTTGGACTCAGGCGGCGGATCGTTCCTGCTGTGGGGCGTGACGGGCAGCGGTAAGACGGAGGTATTCATCCGTCTGGCGCGGGAGGCGCTCTCGCGCGGGCTGGGCGTGATCACGCTGGTCCCCGAGATCGCGCTAACTCCGCAAATGACCAGCTGGTTTCACGCGCGGTTCGGCAAACGCGCGGCGGTGCTGCATTCGCGCCTGTCGGCGGGTGAGCGGTACGACGAGTGGCGGCGGATCAGGCGCGGCGACGCCCGGGTGATTATCGGGGCGCGGTCGGCGATATTCGCGCCCGTGGAACGACTGGGCGTGGTGATCGTCGACGAGGAGCACGAGAACAGCTACGTCTCCGAGCGCCACCCCTGCTACGACGCGCGCGATGCCGCGCGTGAGCGATGCCGCGCTGCCAACGCCGTTTTAGTGTTGGCCAGCGCCACGCCGTCGTTGCCTGACTTTGCTCGGGCGCTGCGCGGCCAGTTCCATCTTCTGGAAATGCCCCGGCGCGTCAATGGCCGCCCGCTGCCCGCGGTCGAGCTGGTGGACATGCGCCAGGAGATCGCTAAGGGGAACTTTTCGGTGCTCAGCGCCCCGCTTGCCCAGGCGCTTGCCGAAACGATCCGGGATGGCAAACAGGCGATGCTGCTGATGAACCGGCGCGGCTACTCGACATTCGTCTCGTGCCGCGCGTGCGGGTATGTCGAGCGGTGCGATCAGTGTGATGTCAGCATGACATACCACCAGGCCGACGGTTCGCTGCGGTGCCACTACTGCGGCGCGTCGCGCGTCCCGCCGACACGGTGCCCGGCGTGCGGCAGCGGGTACATCAAGTACTTCGGCGCGGGCACCCAGAAGGTCGAGGCCGCCGTCCGCGAGTTGCTGCCGAGCACAACCGTCCTGCGTATGGACTCGGACACCTCGCGCGGCAAGGACGCCTACATCGGGTTACTCCGCGCGTTCCGCGAGGGCGAGGCCCGCGTGATGATCGGCACCCAGATGATCGCCAAGGGGCTGGACTTCCCGAACGTGACGCTGGTCGGCGTGATCGCCGCCGACGCGATGCTCCACCTGCCCGACTACCGAAGCCCGGAACGTACCTTCCAGCTGGTAACACAGGCGGCGGGACGCGCGGGCCGGGCGGATTCGCCGGGCCGGGTGATCGTGCAGACGTACGACCCAGGACATTACAGCGTCGCGGCGGCGCGAGCGCAGGACTATCGCGCGTTTTACGAGCGTGAGATAGACGCGCGGCGACTGGGATTATACCCGCCATTCACGCGCATGACGCGCATATTGTATGAAGGAGCGGATCCGGACGCTGTCCGCTCGGCGTGTGAGACAGACCACGCGGCGATGCTGAGCTTCCTGCGCGACAATCAACCGTTGCGGCGGCAGGTCGTCCACATGAACGCCCGGCCCGCGCCCATCGAGCGGATCAAGGGCCAGACGCGCTGGCAATTGTTCCTGAAACTGTACGCGCGGGGACCGACAGCCGCGCTGTTGGAACGGCTGCGCGAACTCGTTGCGGGGCGATCCGGCTCTGATCCACGGGCAAGCCTGCAGATCGATCCGCCTAACCTGTTATAATGTTAGTGGTTTTTACCGAAAGGAGGCACACCGCGCATGGCGCTTCGCCGAATACTGGACGCCAGTAAGACCGACCTGCTGCGCAAGCGGTCACGCCCCATCACCGAGATCAACCGCCGCATCCTCCAGTTGTTGGATGATATGGTGGAGACGATGCGCGCCGCGAACGGATGCGGGCTGGCCGCTCCGCAGGTTGGGGTCCTGCGCCGCGCGATCGTCGTGGATACCGGCGGCGGCCTGATCGAGCTGATCAACCCGGTTCTGGCGGAGACGTCCGACGAGCGCGAGGGCAGCGAGGGTTGCCTGTCGATCCCGGGGGTTCGCGGATTTGTCGTGCGGCCGCACAAGGTGACGGCGCGCGGGTTGAACCGCAAGGGCGAGGAGATCGAGGTCGTGGCGGAGGAGCTGACCGCCGTCGCGCTATGCCACGAGATCGACCACCTGGACGGCATCCTCTATTCGGACAAGATGACGCGGATCGACGACTCGTCGGATGAACCGGACGAACAGGACGAGGAGCCTGAATCCGAATGAGGATCGTCTTCATGGGCACGCCGGATTTCGCCGTGCCGCCGCTTGGGGCGTTGGTCAACGCCGGACACGAAATATTGGCGGTTGTGACACAACCCGACAGGCCGTCAGGACGCGGCGGCAGGGTCGAGCAGCCACCCGTCAAGAAAGCCGCGCTCGGGTTCGGCCTGAACGTTATGCAGCCTGAACGGTTGCGCCGCCGCGAACATATCGAAACGCTGCGATCGTTGGACGCCGACGCGTTCGTGACCGCCGCGTATGGTCAGATACTCCCGCAGCGATTGTTGGATGTCCCGCGAATCGGAACGGTAAACGTCCACGCGTCGCTGCTGCCGAAGTACCGCGGCCCCGCGCCTGTCCAGTGGGCGGTGATCAACGGTGAGCGTCAGACCGGCGTAACAACCATGATGACCGACGCGGGCATCGATACCGGCGACATACTGTTGCGGCGAACGGTTGACATCGGGCATGAGGAATCCTCCGGCGAGTTGCTGGCGCGGCTGTCCGCCATCGGCGCGGAACTGCTGGCCGAGACGCTGGCGCGGCTGGAGCGCGGCGGCTGCCCGCGCGTTCCACAGGATCAGGCCGCCGCGACATACTTCCCCATGCTGACCAAGGAGGTTGGCAGGATCGATTGGACGCGCCCCGCGGCGTCTATCCGTAGTCTGGCGCAGGGAACGTCGCCGTGGCCGGGGGCATATACCCATACCCCTAATGGTATCATCAAGGTTATGTCCTCGCGCGTGTCGATGATCCAGACCGACGCCAATCCCGGCGTGGTCATCGTATCTGATCCAAGGCGCGGCCTGGTCGTCGCGTGCGGCGGCGGCGCGTTGGAGCTTGTCGAGATACAGCCGCCATCCGGCAAGCGCATGTCGGCGGCGGCGTACCTGCGCGGCCATCCGCTGGCGGAAGGGACGCAACTATGAACAGAGTGCCGCCCAACAGGGGAAACATGAGGAAAGGCCCGCCGGGCAAGCCGCCGACCGGCAGCAAGCCATTCGGCAGGGTTCCGTCGGATAAGAAACCGTTCGGCAAGCCGCCGTTCGTTAAGCCCGCCCCGCCCAAACCCAACGCCCGCGCGGTCGCGCTCAACGCGCTGCGGGACGTGACGCAGTCGGCGGCCTACGCGTCGCTCGCGCTGGATAAGCGGCTGGAAGGCTCCGCGCTCGCTCCGGAGGACCGCGCGTTGGTGACAAGGCTGGTGTATGGCGTACTGGAAGAGCGGGCGCTGCTGGATTTCCGCGTGGATAAATACCTCGCCGAACCCAGGCGCGTCGTGTCGATCGCCCGCGACCTGCTCCGGCTCGGCGCGTACCAGATACTCTTCCTCGACCGCGTGCCGGACAGCGCGGCGGTCAATGAGACGGTCAGCCTGGCCAAGCAGTTCCCCACCGCGCTGCCGTTCGCCGGGATGATCAACCACGCGCTGCGCAGGCTGTCGGAAGGAAAGGATGATCCCGTCGACTGGCCGGATGATCCGATGGACGCGCTTGCGCTTAAGACCGGCTGGCCGCGATGGATCTTGCAAAAATTATCCGACGCGTACGGCGGCGATGAGGCTGAGCGTGTCGCCAGGCTCCGCGCGGCCGAAACGGGCGTGACCATCCGCGTAAACCCGCTGAAAACCGACGCGGACACGTTTAGCAAGCGCATGGACCTGCGCGGCTGGAAGTGGCGCGGCGGCTTGATCCCCGGCAGTTTCTACGTGACCGACGGCGCGGATGGTATCGGAAGCGATCCCGACTTCAACGCGGGGCGGTTCAGCGTCGAGGGCGCCGCCAGCATGCTGACAGCCGAGGCCGTAGGCGCGAAGCGCGGCATGCGCGTACTGGACGCGTGCGCCGCGCCCGGCGGCAAAGCCGCGTTCATGGCCGAGCGGATGGACCAGTCGGGCCGCGTGTTCGCGCTGGATATACACCCGCACCGCGTGGAACTGGTCCGCGCCCAGGCCGCGCGGCTTGGTTTGGAGAACATCAGGCCCATCGAGCGCGACGCGTCGGTCCCCAATCCCGACTGGGTCGATTGGTTCGACGCGGTCCTGATCGACGCGCCATGCTCCGGACTGGGCGCGGCCATAGACAAGCCGGACATCCGCGACCGCGTGACATCCGAAGGCGTCGCCGAGCTTACCGCCATCCAGCGCGGCATACTGGATACCTGCGCCTCCTACGTGAGGCCCGGCGGCGCGTTGGTCTACGCGACATGCTCCATACTGCCCGAGGAGAACGCGCGGCAGGTCGAGGCGTTCCTCAAGCGCCACGTCGACTTCACGGTCGACCGCTCGTCGATCCATGGCTTCACGCCGGACGAGTTCGGGCTGCAGCTGCTGCCCCGGTTCATCGGCGAGGATAATCCCATATGGATAGAGGGATTCTTCGTGGCGCGTATGGTCCGCTCACCAAAAGATGGTCAATGACGAATAACGCCGCGCGGGTAGATCCTGTCGCTTTTGGCCTGGACGGTCTTGGCGGGTTGATGGCCGATTGGGGCGAGCCCGCTTACCGCGCCGACCAGTTGTACCGGTACGCGCTCAAAGGCGTGCCTCCCGACCGGATGATGACGCTGCCGCCAGCCTTGCGCTCCCGGTTGAATGAAACGCTGGCCGACAATCGTGTTATTATAGTACGCGAGCTGTCCGACGGTCAGGACGGGTGCGTCAAGTATTTGTACCAGTTGTCCGACGGCCAGCGCGTCGAGGGCGTCCGGATGCGTTACCATCACGGCGACACGCTGTGCCTGTCGACCCAGGCAGGATGCCGGATGGGATGCCGCTTCTGCGCCTCAACGCTGGACGGGCTGGCGCGGAACCTCACCGCCGGTGAGATGATAGGACAAATCGCCGTGGCGTCGGCGCGTTCTCCAGCGCGCAATATCGTGCTGATGGGCAGCGGCGAGGCGCTGGACAACTACGACAACACGCTGTTATTCCTCCGCGCGGCCAACGACCCGAGGGGTTTGGATATCGGGATGAGGCGCGTTTCGTTGTCCACGTGCGGCATGGCGGACGCTATCGAGCGCTTCGCCGGCGAGGGGCTGCCCGTTACGCTGTGCGTATCGCTCCACGCGCCGGACGACAGCCTCCGGCGCGAGTTGATGCCCATTGCGCAAAAGTACCCGCTGCCACGGCTGATCGCTTCATGCAAGGCGTACATTCGCGAGACCGGGCGCCGCGTTATTTTCGAATACGCGATGATCGACGGGGTGAACGATTCGCCCGAACACGCCAGGCGGCTGGCGTCGCTGGTCCGGGGCATGCAGTCCCACGTAAACCTGATCCCTCTCAACCCAATCCCCGAGCGCGATTTGCGGCCATCGCCGGACGCGTCCGTAGCGAAGTTCCAGCGTGAGCTGGAGGCGGCGGGGGTATCGGTGACGCGGCGGCGCTCGCTGGGCGGCGGCGTGCAGGGCGCGTGCGGCCAGTTACGCCAATCCGTTATGAACAATAACCGCTCCGGCGGCCTCCGTCCCCTTGACTAACCAGGAGGGCCTATGTTCGCAGTTTCCCGCACCGACACGGGCCGTGTCCGCGACAAGAACGAGGACGCCATCCTCATCGACCCCGCCGGGTTGTATATCATCGCGGACGGGATGGGCGGCCACCGCGCGGGCGAGGTCGCTTCGAGCGTCGCCGCGCAGTCGCTGAGGCGCTCACTGGCCCACGCGCCGTTTGATCCCGGCGCGTTGTCGGAGGCCGTCGCGCTGGCCAACCAAGCCGTGTATGAGGCGGCGCGGACCCACGCCGAATGCCGGGGCATGGGCACCACGATAACGCTGTTGTGGGTCGATTCCACCCGGGCTTCCGGGGCGTTGATCGCGCAGATCGGCGACAGCCGCGCCTATCTCCTGCGCGGCGGGCGCCTCCATCGTTGCACGCGCGACCACTCCATCGTTGACGAGATGCTGCGCAAGAAGCTCATCACGCCCGACCAGGCGCGTGTCCATCCCGAGCGCAGCGTCATCACCCGCGCCGTTGGGATCTCCCCAGCCGTGAAGCCCGACCTGTTTGAGTGGGACCGGCAGGACGGCGACCTGTGGCTGCTGTGCAGCGACGGCCTGACCGACATGCTCGACGACGCGGCGATAGCCTCCATCCTGCGCTCACGCCCGCCCGAGCAGGCCGCCGACATTCTCATGAGCCGCGCCCTAGACCAGGGCGGGCTGGACAACATATCGCTCCTGCTGGTATCCGACGCCGAGCCGGGCGGCGGCACGGCTCAACGCGGCGGGAAGGAGGGCGCGTAATGGACGGACGGACGGCGCGGGTCCAGATCGGACAGGTGCTGGCGAACCGGTATGAACTGCTGGAACGCGTCGGCGCGGGCGGCATGTCCACCGTCTACCGCGCGTTGGACCGCAACACTAAGAAGATGGTCGCGGTCAAGATCCTGCGCGAGGAGTTGTGCGAGGACGCGGCGTTCATCGCGCGGTTCGAGGCTGAGACCACCGCGATATCGCGCATGTCCCACCCCAACGTCGCCTCTCTGCTGGACGTGGGCGTTGAGGGCGAGCTTCGTTACCTGGTAATAGAGTTTGTGTACGGCGCCTCGCTCAAGGACATGATCCGTCAATCCGGCGCGTTGAAAGGCGAGACCGCCGGGCAGATCGCCATACGCATACTCTCCGCGCTCCAGCACGCCCACATGAACGGGATCATCCACCGCGACGTGAAGCCTCAGAACATACTGATCGACAAGCAAGGCGTCGTCAAGGTGCTGGACTTTGGCATCGCCAGGCTGGTCGAGCCGTCAAGCAGCCCAATATCACATAGCCAGAAGGACTCGCAAACCTCAGGCGACCCAAAGAATACTCCCCAAAACAAGGAACAGCTGGAAGAGACGCCGCTGGGTTCGGCGCACTACTTCTCACCGGAACAGGCGCAGGGCAAGGCGGCCGACCAGAAGTCGGACATATACTCCGTGGGCGTGGTGCTGTACGAGATGCTCGCGGGGGCGCTGCCGTTCAAGGGCCAGTCGCAGGTGGAGGTCGCGCTGCAGCACATCGAGGATACGCCGCGCGCGCCGCTGGAGGTCAACCCAAGGGCGAACCCCGCGCTTTCCGCCGTCGCCATGCGCGCCATGGAGAAACAACCGGACCGGCGTTACGAGAGTTCCGGCGCTATGATGCAGGACATCCGCAAGGCTTTAAAGCGGGAGGACGCGTCCACGGAGCCCACGCGGGAAGCCGCCGCGCCAGCCTTCGCGAGCCCGGCAAGGGCTCGGAACGACGCCCGCCTGCGCTGGACGCGCCGCGCCTTGACGATCGGCTTCACAGTGTTATTATTATTGGTTATCGGTTTGCTGGTGGCGAACGTCGCGCGGAGCGCGCTCCACTCGCTGCGCAGCCATATAGTTATGCCAACGGTGACTAACTACACGTGGGATGTCGCCAGCCAGAAGCTGGAAGACTTGGGGTTGATCGTGCACCGGACCGACCGCCTGGTCGATATCGGCAACGAGAACCTGGTGATAGAGCAGGACCCGATACCGGGACAGCTGCTCACGCGCGGCGACGACGTGACACTGGTCGTCAGCAAGAGCGAGTTTGACGTCATCATGCCCGACCTGACGCACGGCACGCTGAACGAGGCTCTGGAGATCATAAGGCCCCTGAAGCTGGAACTGGGCGCACAGGAGTCCGTCGTGTCGCAGGTGGCTGTCGGGCAGATCGTCGAGCAGTCGCCGCCCGCCGGGTCGCGCGTGAGGTACGGCGCGAGCATCATGCTGACCATCAGCGGCGGGATGATGGTGGTGCCGCAGCTGCTGGACATGACCGAGCGGGAGGCGCGGGAGTGGTTCGCGTCCGACGGGCAGCTGGCGTTGGCTGAGGTGCTGTACCAGACCGTGAACGACTCGAAGATGGATGGCGTGGTGATCGCGCAAAGCCCGGAGGTGTCCAAGCAGGTGATGCTCAGGGCGCCCGTTACGCTGACGGTGGGCAAGCTTGAGCAGCGCGTCTACATGAGCGAGGCGCTGGCCGCGCTGAAGCTGGACCACGACTCGCTGATCAAGGGTTATCTGGTGAAACCGGACGGCAGCGAGGAGATGCAGTACTGCGCGATACATCCGGCGGGGGAGAGCGCGGCGCGGTTCCTGGTGCGCAGCGCGATCCCGGGGGCGCAGACGCTGCGCGTATACAGCGAGGACACGCTGATCCAGAACATCACCGTGATACTGGAATAATGATGACGCAGGGCACATTGCTTCGCGGCATCGGCGGATTCTACACCGCGCTGGCCGACGACGGCGCGGCGTACACGCTCCGGGCGCGGGGCAAGCTGCGCCGGGACACCGCGCCGCTGGCGGGCGATCGCGTAGAGATGACCCCGGGCGAGGGCGAGCGCCATGGCTGGCTGGAGCGGATCCTCCCGCGCCGGAGCGTCCTGACCAGGCCGCCCGTCGCCAACCTCGAACTGCTAATTTTGGTAATAGCGCCCATACCCGATCCGGACATGCTGCTCATTGACAGGCTGGCCGTGATCGCGCGTCGGGCTGACGTCGATTGCCTGGTATGCGTGAATAAGTCGGACATTGATCCGGCGCTTGGGCGGCGCGTTGCCGCCGAGTACGCGCTATCCGGGATGGACGCGATGTCAGTATGCGCTTTGGACGCCGCAGCGCTTGACGGGCTGCGCCGCGCGATGTCGGGCAAGCTGTGTTGCGTTGCGGGGCAGAGCGGCGTGGGCAAATCCACCATACTGAACACGCTTATGGGCAAGAACCTGAAGACGGGCGGCGTCAGCGTCCGCACCGAGCGCGGACGGCACACGACCCGACAGGCGGAGCTGCTAATCGATGGCGAGCTAAGGATACTGGATACGCCCGGATTCTCGCTGCTGACGCTGGATGGCGTGCCGTCCGCCGAGGTGCGCGACGCGTACCCGGAGTTCGCGGAGCATAGCGGCGGGTGCAGGTTCCAGCCATGCATGCATGACCGGGAGCCGGGGTGCGCTGTAACGGCGGCGCTGTCCGGGACAGCGCCGCAGGCGCGGGTAGAGCGGTATAGGCTGCTGCTTGCAGAGGCGCGGGACGCGGAGAGGAATAGGTATAGATGAATATGCTTTAAGGCTTCAGGAGTAATTGAATAGTTATCTACGTTTCGTTGCGCTTCCTTATATTCCAGCGCGTTTGCTGGCGTTCGGTTGCTTTCCGATAGGTATGTTATAGTAACGCTTTCTAAATATAATTGGTCACTACAACTCCATATATGCTTAGTTTCTGACCGTCAGACGCGCTTTTTCTCCCACTTAATTATTATTAACAGCACATAATATCCCTGGAGCCGCCACTCCTTACCTTGCTATCCGTAAATACACCGCGCTTGACAACACAGTGATCAAGGAGGCGAAAGCGCGGTACCCGAAGCGAGTTGGCAGGTACAACGTCGGACGCCACGAGTTCTACATGGTCAACGGGAACGCGGTCCGGTTCCGGCACCGCGTGGATTCGCGAAATCTGGATTTACTGTTATATTACCGGCAGCTCAACCCGAACGCGTCCTTGCGCGTGGCTTACCGCTGTTGCCCGCGACATTCCCCATGTATCAATGACTTCAGTGAGCCGTCGATACCCCAACAGCTTCTTGATATAAATATATAGCTGCTTCAAGTTTTGACGCGACGAAGACGTCCCCACGCTTGACGCCGCTACGCAATCGTCGATAAACCACCTCCAAGCCCCTATTTAGGGATTCTTACTCCATTCGAGAGTGTGTAATACTCATTCAGAATCATATGTTATCCACCGTTTCGATTTTTTTAATGATTTTTGCCGGAACGCCGCCGACAATCGTGTTTGCGGGTACGTCTTTTGTAACTACCGCCCCTGCCGCAATTATAGCGTTATCACCGATTGTAACGCCTGGCAAAACCACAGCGCCCGCGCCAATCCAGACTCTATTGCCGATTGTTGTCGGCGCGGGATAGAGCGAAACACGGTCATTCGCCTGTATACCATGGTTGAGCGTGGCAATCACCACCCGGTGCCCGATGAGCGCGTCGTCGCCTATCGTGATGCCGCCTTGGTCTTGGAACTGGCAGCACGAGTTGATAAATACGTTTTTACCAACAGTGATGTTCTTTCCAAAATCGGTATAAAACGGCGGAAACAGGCAAAACGCCTCGTCTACGTCCTTTCCGATAAGGCGCGAGAACAGTTTCCGAACCTCGTCCGGCTCATGATATGCGCCGTTTAGTTCCGCTGTGACACGCATAGCCTCTCTTGCGTAAGGCCTCAAGAGCTTTATCGCTTCGGACCCATTGATAAGCGGTTTACGGGCGTTTAGGTGTTCTAAAAGCTCACGCGGTTCCATAAGCGCCCCTCAATCCATTGAAAGCGTTACGACAACATCGCCGCTTCCAAGTACTTTTTCCAAGTCTGCGACTGTGGCGTTATCTATCCTACCAAGTCGCGTTAAAGTCCACGAGTTGCTGGAGTAGTAAATCACAAACTGATTGCCTTGATACAGAATCAAATCTCCCGCGGTGGTATTGATTTGTTCGTCATTCGTTGGTAGATTTTGCCCCAGCGAACCGACTTTTTCAAAGCTGCCGTAGTCGCTCATTTTGATAGTGAGCGGTTTTTCGGAAAGCAATTCCATCAATGCTTCAGCGGAGGAATTATCCGCCATTGTCGCGGTAAATCTTGTGTCTCCTACCGTGATAACCAGTTTCCGCGCTTCTTTCGCCTCCGTTTGATTTACTTCGCTTTTTTCAATTTGCGCCGCGCCGGACATCCCCACCATTTCGCCTCCTGTATAAAAATCATTATATAATATAAATACATTGCCCCACAGCGCATAATAGCCGAATTCGCCCTTTTTACCGTCGTGGTACGCTTCGCCGTCCGCAACACCTAACTTTTCAGGAGGATAAAACATCCATTGAGCGTCGCGGAAGTTAGATAGATCAAGCCTAAGCGGTAACTGGCCGTAAAATTCTTTGGCGGCGCGTATATCGTAAAACCTGAAAGCAGCTGTCCGCCTCTGCGAGGTCATCTTTACAACCATATCGGATAGTATAAGCGGACTATCCGTAGGTTGAGATTGTTCACCCATGGCGTTCCCGTCTATGATGTACCCCTCTACACCGTCGTAGTTTCCGTTGGCATAGACCATATGCGTCGTCGTGTTGGCAAGAACAGCCGCCGCAACGTAAACTGCCGTGCCTGAAAACGCTGCGAGCAAGGCTGCCAGCGCGACAGCCTCTATTTTCCAGTTAAGTTTCACTTTTTCCCCTCCCATCGCTTCGTTATATTCCTCGTCCGCCACTTCGCCAAGCCACATCACGTCTTTATTCACATTCAAGCTTACGCCTATGTGGGTAGAATCTCTGTCGGGAGCCGCGCCGTGCCAATGCTCCACATTCGGCGGAATCTCCACCACAGCACCCTTGACGATACGACGGACGGGCTTACCCCTTTCTTGATAATACCCCACACCGTCCGTGTCGGGCACGAGCATATTCACACACGCCGTGCCTGTGAAATTTGCGGATGCCTGCCTTTTGGGAAAATATGATTTACCATCTTAGTTCCTTCCGGAATAATTCATTGGCTTAGAGCCAACTCTACGATACATTGCTATTATATTACTTGGAGTTAACTCTAGGTCAATACCTTTTTAGAAAATTTTATAAGTCGATTAAGCAGCAATCACGATTGCGGAAGTATATAAAAATATGGGCTGACAGCGGACATGCTCCGCTTGGCGCGCGCCCTGGCAGTGAACACGCATAGAATGGCCACGGGCGAACCGATGACATATGGAACCGCGCCGTCCCATGCCGCGCGCGTCTCGACGCGGGAAGTTCTCCATGCTGATAGAAGACGCGAACGAGTTCGGACGCGTACACATGCCCGAGCAGCGGGATGAGTTCGTAGTTATCGTCCTTATTGTCAAGCGCCAACTTCAAGCGGCGAACCCGCTCCGACTGCCTGCGACACAGCAAACTATAAGGAAAACCCCATGCTTCTCCTTGCGAACTACGCTATGCCGCTCACGAACAACCTTGCCAGCCGGACCTGCGCCCACGCAAGCTCAAGGAGAATATCTCAAAGGCTTTCCGCTCATAGCGCAGCGCTCGCAGGTACGCGAAGGATGGTAACCGCTGGTTTATCGACCGGAACCTCTATTCACTAACCGCCATAAACGTGGTATCATATACCAGTCGGCTGACCGGCCGGCACGAGATCCCGCGTGAGGTGAACGGACTTGCTGCATATACACGACCTGCGCGATGGCCTGCCCATATTCAAGTGCCTCAGTTCCCCGATCCGCGTTTCGATACTGGAGCTCCTGCGCTCGGAAGGGCCAATGAACATGGCCGACATCGCGCAGCGCGTATCCATAACCAACGGCGCGTTGACTCCGCACATCCGACAGTTGTCCGACTGCGGGCTGCTGAACGTGAAGCTCGTCGCGGGCAAGCACGGGCTGACACACCTGTGCCTGGCGCAGGACCAGCCGATACTCATCGATTCGGCCCGGCAGGGCAGCGCCACTAACGTCTATGAGACGGAGATCGGCGTCGGCCAGTTCGCGGGATACGAGGCGTACCCGACCTGCGGCCTGGCGACGACCGACCATATCATCGGCAAGGAGGATGAGCCGCGCCACTTCGCCTCGCCGGAACGAATGAACGCGGGGATCGTCTGGATCGGGATGGGTTACTTTGAGTATGTGCTGAACAACTTCCTGCAGGCCGACCAGCAGCTCATCGACCTGCAGATATCGATGGAGGTATCCAGCGAGGCGCCAGGCAGCTCCGAGGACTGGCCCAGCGACCTGCACTTCTACCTGAACGGGACGCTTCTATGCGTATGGACCAGCCCGGGCGACTACGCGCGGATGCGCGGCATCTATACGCCAGAATGGTGGGACCGCAATTGGAACCAGTACGGGTTGTTCAAGCTGCTGTCCATCGACCACACCGGCACGAACATCGACGGGTTGAAGCGGTCCGACGTCACGCTGGGCAAACTGGCGATATCGCACAACACGCCGATCATCTTCCGGATCGGCGTGCCGCGCGGCGCTAAGAATGTCGGCGGGCTGACCATATTCGGGCGTGGTTTTGGCAATTATGATCAAGGAATAAAGGTGCGTATGCATTACAAGAAGGTCGCCGAGGGGCAGTAAGGCGAGACTTTGGGAATACTATATTAAACCGGGCGGACCGCGAAACGATCCGCCCGGCTCCTCTATTCCCTATTTTGCCTTGCCGTATACCGTCTCGAACTCCGCCATGACCTGGTCATAGTACCTGCGCCCGGCGGCGTTGAGCATATCCGTGTAATCATATGGGTCGGCTACGCCCTCGAACACCGCGCCTTCAACGCCGACTACGCCGTTGTAGTCGCTGCCGTTATACACCTCGGACAGGAAAGTGTTGAAGCCCGGTATCGCGACGCCGCCCAGCGACACGGGACAATCCTGTTGAGAATCGCGAGGCCACGTCCGCGAAATCGTCAAACGCCGCCAAGTCGAGCAGCGCCCCTCGGATATTTAGGTAGGATGGTATAACATATTGCGTGGATAAGGCGGCGTCCGGCGCGTTTGCCAATACGAGCTTCTGCGCGTCGGGCATTATGGAGATATCGGCGGTCACGCCAGTGAGCCGCGTGAAGCTCGAGTCCGCCATGTCCTGCAGCAGCTCGGCGTACTGGCGGGGCCTGGCGATCCATACCCGAAGGTTCCCGTCGTCCGCGCTTGACGCGTCGTAATCCTGCCTATAAAACGACAGGAAGAACCGTTTTACGACCTCTACAGCTTTTTCGACAATGACCGGATTTCGCGGAAGGTCCGCGTCGTCCTGGTAAATGTATATCCGGTCGATGGACAGGCCGCAGTCCGCCATGTCGGTCAGCTGCTGCGCCAGCATCCTCGCGGCGGAGTTTGCCCCCGTGTTAAGCTCCGCGAGTCTGCGCGGCAGGTCCTCCGGCTTTTCGGCTAGGCGGCGGAACTGGTCCGCCGCTATCTGTAAATTGGAAAAATGTGCCACGCTTCCGTCCGTCGCGTATGGGAGCATGGAGGCGGCCATGCCTTCGCAACGATCCGCCCAGTTGAGCAGTATCTCCTTCAGGTTTGGTATGTAGGTTGTCAGCGAGTAGTCGCGGTATCTATCCGTGGCGACGCCGCCCGTAAGCCGCGTCACCTCCAGCGACAGGCCGTTGATCTCGCTGAGCAGGCGTTCTATGCCCTCTATCACCGGGGTGAGCGTTTCGTTGTTGATAGTCAGTTCGAGCGTGTGTGTCCCTTCGTCAAGGTAGACGGACCCGGGCGCGGTGGTCGTTATGAATCCTGAAGAATACGCGAACGGAACCCGCCGCATACCCTCGGCCGGGACGACGCCGTCCACGCGGATATCAATAAACACGGGGAATCCCCGCTTCGCGTTCTGCCTGGCGTGGAAGCCCACGCGGTAGAAACCCGCTTCCTCAACCGTGAGCGTATAGGCGACGGTATCGCCCGCGCGGTCGAACGACTCGCCGTCCAGGTGGTTGAGCGTCTTCTTACGCGCGTCGTACGGCGACAGTTCGGGCATGAAGGCGGCCGCGCCGCGCAGGTCGGACGCGTTGCGCCACGCGGGGTTTTCGGCCTCGATGGTTATGAGGCCGCCGCCCGCGGTCCCGGCGGTAACGGGCCGCGGGTCCGGCTCGGGCTTGCGAAGCGCGACGTTGGTGATCGCTATCGCGCCGTCCGCGCAGGTGATGGTAATGGCTCGTTTTCCCCGCGTTAGCTCGAACAGGAACGGATCGGCGGTCCGTCCTGATGAATCGGACAATCCCTTCCGCAGTGAAACGTCCGGCGCGGACAGCGCGGGCGCGATCTGGTTGCCGTACCGGTCAAGGCGCGGAGAGCCGTCGTCAATCCAGCGGCTCTCAAACTTGAGGCGTCGCAGCTCGTTGAATGGGATCGCGCCGTCCACCCGCAGCTCGATTTCGGTTGGAAGCGTGGTGGCGGCTGTGTTTTTGTATTCAAACCAGATTTCGTACAGCGCGTCTTCGGGAACATCCAGCGTCACTTCGGCGGACGATCCGGTCTCAAGCGCGATGTACGTTTCCGTAAGCGTATCGGCGCCTTGATAGACGTCCAGCGTGTATGACGCGGACGCTTCGGTGTAGCGCGGCTCGGTTACGCTGCCGACGATCATCCAGTCATATATAACGAACTCCGACGCGAGAGCGGACTGGAACAACGCCGCGGCGCACAGCGCGACGCATCCCGCGACTGTCGAGCATACCCTGCGCGTAACCGTTCCCCCTTCCGCCGGTTCCCGCTGACAGCTAGCGCGGCGGCCGCGCCTTACTCCCCCAGAGCGCCGCGCCGTCCGCTGACAACGCCGTGAAAACCTCTGTCCACACGGATTGCTGTGAGTCGTACGCCTTGGCGAACACGCCGCTATACGCAGTTCCGTCGATTATTATTTCCATATAAGAATCATCCGCTGTCCATGAGCCGACCGCGCCGTTCAGCGTTCCGTCCGCGCTCAGCGTGATCTCCGTGGAACGACGCGCCTTCGTGTTGATGTCGGTCATGTGGTTGATCACTTTGTACAGTCCGGGGCGGGCGTCCGCGTCGATAGGCTCCATCGTCTCGCCCGCGTAACGGTACGGCAGTACGACGGGCCAGCCGTCCTCATTGAGCGCGAACTGGTGGACTCGTACGGAATGCGCCTGGCCAGAGTTAACAAAACGCGTATGGAACACTAGGAAATATTGGTTAGTCTCGGGGTTGTATATAGCGCTGTTGTGGCCGGGGGAGAGGTATCCCACAACCATGCGGTTCGGCTCGCCGCTCACGGGCATGAACTGGTATCCGCCCATAAGTTTCACGCCGTAGCCCACGATGTCCGCGTCGTTGAAGAACGTGCCGGGCTTGCCGCCGCACTGGAACATATCCTGCCCCTTGCTGTCCTCGTAGGGGCCGTCGGGGTTTCTTGAGCGCGCCACGCGGATGTTGTAGCCGCCGTTGCTGTCCAGCCCGCCGAAGGAGAGGAACAGGTAGTAGTAGTCGGTTTCGGGGGAGTAGAGTATGAACGGACCCTCTATGCGGCTGTGGTTCCTGCCGAGCAGTTTCTTGCCCCAGCCCTGTCCCTCGACGGGGAAGCCCGTGGCCGAATCCATCTCCAGAATGAATATGCCGCCGGAGTATGAGCCGTAGACCATCCACATCCTGCCGTTTTTATCATAGAAGGCGTGCGGATCGACGACGTTAGGATGTTTGGTCGCGTCGTACCACGCGCCGTCCGCGCCTTTGCCGGTCATGCCGGAATACAGGAACACGCCCTGATCCCTGTACGGGCCTTCCGGCCTGTCGGCGATCGCCAGCCCCAGCGCGGACAGAGGCGAGTCGCCCCGGCAGCAGCAATAGTACATGGCATACCTGCCGTCGTCGAGGACTTGGACGCTTGGCGCCCAGAAGGTATCCGTCTGTGCCCATGTCAGGGCGGTCCTCATTTCCTCCTGGACGTTCTCGACGAGGGAGCAGCCCTCGTGGGCGTCCGTGGACAGCGTCTCCCAACCCATCAGGTCGAGTGAGCGGGCCGCCGCCATGTGGCTGCCGAAGATGTAGTAATACCCGTCGTTCGCCTTGATGATCGAAGGATCGTGCACGGACGTTTCGGTAAACACAGGTTTCTCATAAGCCATCGCCCGGCCCGGCGCGAGCAGCGCCACGAGCGTGAGCGCCACGAGCGTGAGCGCCAGCAAACCCAGTCTCAACATAACCGGCAGCCCTCCGTATTTATTCAGCGTTTATCTAAAATAAACAGCAACTTCCTAAACCAATTGTATTATAACGCCGTAAACAGAATTTGTCAACTGCGGATTGTGTATAATCTATGAGGCAGTGAACCAGTTGGGGCTAAACTGATAAAGAGTATACGAAACGGGAAAGCCAAGAGCGTAAGAAAGGACGGTGGCGGGGACATTTTGTTACCTATACATAGTTTTTCATAAGTAACATAACGCCGTAAACAGAGTTTGTCAATTCAGGGTTGTGTATAATCCATGGGGCGGTGAACCAGTTGGGTGTAAACTAATAAAGAGTATACGAAACGGGAAAGCCAAGAGCGAAAGGAAGGACGGTGGAGGGACATTTTGTTACCTATACATAGTTTTTCATAAGTAACATAACGCCGTAAACAGAGTTTGTCAATTCAGGGTTGTGTATAATCCATGGGGCGGTGAACCAGTTGGGTATAAACTAATAAAGAGTATACGAAACGGGAAAGCCCAGAGCGAAAGGAAGGACGGTGGGGGGACATTTTGTTACCTATACATAGTTTTTCATAAGTAACATAACGCCGTAAACAGAGTTTGTCAATTCAGGGTTGTGTATAATCCATGGGGCGGTGAACTAGTTGGGTATAAACTAATAAAGAGTATACGAAACGGGAAAGCCAAGAGCGAAAGGAAGGACGGTGGCGGGGACATTTTGTTACCTATACATAGTTCTTTATAAGTAACGCCGCCAATTTGTTTTCAACCATTGCCGCCCTCATCCCTCTTGACCTCCCGCGCCACGTTGACCGCGCGCCTGCCGATCAGCGAGAGCGTCGCAATTTGTTTTCAACCATTGCCGCCCTCGTCCTTCTTGACCTCCCGCGCCACGTTGACCGTGCGCCTGCCGATCAGCGAGAGCGTCGCAATTTGTTTTCAACCATTGCCGCCCTTGCCGCCTTTGCCGCCTTTGCCGCCCTTGCCGCCTTTGCCGCCCTTGCCGCCTTTTTTGCCTTTGCTGCCTTTTTTATCTTCTGAGCCGCTATCATTATTATGTATAAATTCATTAACTACAGCGGTAGCCGCCTCATAGTAGTG
>JAISWI010000066.1 GCA_031270865.1 Oscillospiraceae bacterium | reverse complement strand
CTCTCGTCCGTGCCGCGCGCCCCCCCCGCGGGGGCGCTCGTGGGCGGGCGCTGCGCCGCCCGCCCCGCCCCCCCCCCCCCCCCCCCCCCCCCCCCCCCCCCCCCCCCGTCCCCCGGCCGTAACCAACAAACCCCAGCCCCGCAGGGCATAAATAAACCTTGCGGGCTTCGCCCTTTACGGGGAATGCGCGGGGTTGGGCGCGCTGGGGCGCTGCCCCAGACCCCGCAAGGGGGTTTCACCCCCCTTGACCCCCTGACCAGCGTGACGCTGGACCCTCGTGGCCAGGGTAGATTGTTCCTCCACGCCAGCCTTAAGCCTTCGGCCCAGCCTCGATGATCTTCGCGTCCATGCCTTTATACTTCTCGAAGTTCTTCTGGAACAACCCGGCCAGATTCCTTGCCGACTTATCGTAGGCGTCCTTATCCTGCCAGGTATTGCGCGGCTGCAGCACCTCATCCGGCACATTCGGGCAGGTCTTGGGCACCAGCATATTGAATACCGGATCCAGCGCAAACTCGCCGCTCTCCAGTGATCCATTAAGCGCGGCGGTTACCATCGCCCTTGTGTACTTAATCTTCATTCTGCTGCCGCCATTGCCCGCCGGACCGCCCGACCATCCGGTATTGACCAGATACACGTTAGATCCATGCTTATCTACGCACTCGCCCAGCATCTTCGCGTATCTGCTGGCCGGCAGCGGCAGGAACGGCGCGCCGAAGCACGTGCTGAACGTCGCCTGCGGGGTGGTAACTCCACGCTCCGTACCCGCCAGCCTGGCCGTATAACCGGTCACGAAGTGATACATCGCGGCCTCGCGCGTTAATTTGGCGATCGGGGGCATGACTCCATACGCGTCGGCGGTCAGGAAGACGACGGTCTTAGGATGCCCGCCCACGCCTGGAATCTTCGCGTTCGGGATATACTCCACTGGATAGCCCACGCGCGTATTCTCCGTAATGGAGATGTCGTTGTAGTCCAGCTTGCGCGTCACGGGGTCTATGACCACGTTCTCTACCAGTGAGCCGAACCTGATCGCGTCCCAGATCTGCGGTTCATTCTCCTTGCTCAGGTTGACGCACTTGGCGTAGCAGCCGCCTTCTATGTTGAATATCCCATTGGGCGACCAGCCGTGTTCGTCGTCGCCTATGAGGTAGCGGTCCGGATCGGCGGAGAGGGTGGTCTTACCCGTGCCGCTCAACCCGAAGAACAGCGCGGTATCGCCGTCCTTGCCCTGGTTGGCGGAGCAATGCATTGTGAACACGCCGCGCAGCGGCATGAGGTAATTCATCAGGGAGAAGACGGACTTCTTGATTTCCCCCGCGTACTGGCTTCCCGCCACGAGCACGGTCTTCTTCTCGAACGACACGACGATAGCGGCCTCGGAGTTGGTGCCGTCCAACTCGGGCGAGGCCTTGAACCCGGGCGCGGCTATGATCGTGAAGTCCGGCGCGAACGAGGTCAGCTCATCCGCTGTCGGGCGCAGCAGCAGCTGGTGGATGAACAGATTCTCGCTGGCCAGCTCGTTGATAACGCGGATGCCTACGCGGTACTCGGGGTCGGCGCCGGCGAACCCGTCGAAGACGAACACCTCGCGATTCTGCAGGTACGCGGTGATTTTGGCGTACAGGTTCGCGAACTTCGCTTCGGAGATAGGCACGTTGACCTTACCCCAGTCGATCTGGTCATGTACGCCCGGCTCGTCAACGATGAACTTATCGTCGGGCGAGCGGCCGGTATACTTGCCCGTGTAGACGCACAACGCGCCGGTTTCGCTGAGGATACCCTCGCCCCGCGCGACCGCGCGCTCAGTCAGCGCCGGGATCGAGAGGTTACGATGAATCGCTGTGGGATGGATGATCCCCAGCGCGTCCAGGTTGATTGCTGAAGCCATGGCTAACACCTCCATTATCCGACAGTAAGGTTAACATACAACGGTGGGGCAAAACCGCATCCTCACCCCATTTTGTACAATTCCACACTGTTACTGCGGATTCCTGCGCGGCGCGAAAAATTTAACAATTTGGGCTGGGGCGCGAAGACCGCCGTCCTCACGCCTCCGCCGTCCTGCTGGTTTGCCGCTGGGCCATGACCAGCTTGTAGTATATCCCTTTCTTCCGGAGCAGCTCGACGTGCGTGCCTATCTCGGCGATCCTGCCCTTATCCAGCACGATCAGCCGGTTCGCGGCCCGCAGCGTGGAGAGCCTGTGCGCGATCGCGATCGTTGTGCGCTTGCGCGTGAGGTTATTGAGGCTGTCCTGGATGATCGACTCGGTCTCCAGATCCAGCGATGAGGTCGCCTCGTCGAGTATCAGCAGCCGGGGATTCTTTATGATCGCGCGGGCGATGGCCAGCCTCTGCCGCTCGCCGCCGGAGAGCGAGAATCCGCTCTCGCCGATCAGCGTGTCATACCCATCCGCCGACTTCATTATGAACTCATGCGCGTTCGCCGCCGCGCACGCCGCGATGACCTCGGCTGGCGTGGCGTCCGGTTTCGCGTAGAGTATGTTGTCGTAGATCGTCCCGGCGAACAGGAACGTATCCTGGAACACCACGCCCGCCCGCTCGTGCAGGCGCCTGGGCGAGACGGAGCGCAGGTCGTCCCCGCCCAGCGTGATCCTGCCGGTGTTCGGGTCGTACAGGCGCAGCATCAGGTTGATCAGGGTGGATTTGCCCGCGCCGGACTTGCCCACTATCCCGATCATCTCGCCAGGCTCGATCGTGAAGCCCACTTCCTTTAGCACCGGCTCATACGACTTGTATCCGAACGACACGCTCTGGTAATCGACCGCGCCTTCCACCGCGGCGTCCTTGGACATGGCGGTCTCCTGTATGTCGGCCTCCTCGTCCAGTATCTCGAACATCTTGACCAGGCTGGTCATCGCGTCGGCCAGCACGCGCGGGAACGACACCAGCCAGCGCAGCGGCTGGTATATATACCCAAGGAACATCGTGAACTGCACCAGCACGCCCAGCGACAGCTGTCCGCCCAGTATCCACCTGCCGCCGACATACAGCACGAAAAACTCGCCGATGCCGGAGAAGAACGTCACGGCGGGGAACAGCAGCGCCCACATGGTTTCGTTGCTGGTCATGACCGCCGCCAGATCCTTTGACACCCGCGCGAACTTCTCTATCTCGCGGTCCTCCGCCCCGAACGACTTGACCGTCCGGATGCCCTTGATTATGTCATGGAGGATGGACTGCGCCCGCGAGTTCTTGCGCCACTGCCGCTCGTACCTGATCTGGATCATATTGCGGAATCGGTACAGCGCGTACCCGACGATGGGCACCGGAGCGAACACGAGCAGCGCCAGGCGCCAGTTCGTGACGCCCAGTATCACCATCGAGACGATGAACATCAGGCCCGTCTCCATCATCCACCGCCCGTAGTCGGTCAGGAAGTCCTTGATGGTGACGGTATCCTCCATCACGCGCCGGATAAGCTCGCCCGGGGTGCGCCTGCCCAGCGCGGCCATGGACAGCTTCTGTATCTTGGCGTAGGCGATATCGCGCAGGTAATTCGAGAAGAGCGTGCCGGCCCTCGCGTAAACCCGCGCGGAGAGCACGTATATCGTCTCGCCGATAGCCCGCGCCAGGAACATGAACCCGGCCAGCAGCATGATCTCCGCCGCCGTGCCGAGTTTCGGGGCGAGGTAGTTATCTATCAATATACGGTTGAGCACGGGCACCGACACATACAGCGCGCTGGACATCGCCATGAACGTCTGCGAGATGAGGATCTCGCGCTTGAACGGCCTTAGCAGCGCCCACGCGCGTTTGAACAAACCCGCCTTGCTGAAGCAGAACGGGCAAACGCGCATGCCCTCCGGCAGCGTCTTGCCGCACTTCTCGCATACCTCCGGCTCTATCGCGTCGTCGAAGACGGGCTTCCCGGTCTCGATGGCGTGGTTGACCACCTTGCACCACTCGCCGGCGGCCTTCAGGCGGGACATATCGAACCGCGCCAGAACCCTGTCCGGGGCATCCTCAAAGGTAAGGAACACCAACGCGCAGCCGACACTGCCCAGCACCCGCGCCTCCTTCGCGTCCTTCGCGGGGAGAGCCAGGGCGGGTTTGCCGTCCAGGAAAACGGTGATGACGCCCGCGCTGTCGAACAGCAGCCGGCCGTTTACCGGGCGCATCGACTCATCCAGGGAAAACGCCAGGTCTATGTGGTCCATAGCTCCCCCTTATCAGCCATACCAATATCAGGCATACCAACATCAAACCATACCGATATCAACCATACCGATATCAACAATATCGATCAGAACAGGTATGGTTCCAGGCGCTTGCGGCTCTTCGCGCTCAGGGCCTTCAGCGACGGTATCCTGTACCGATTCCCGTCCACGTCGAACATGATCACGTCGTCGTCGCTTAGCATGCGGATGTTTTTGTTGACATCCTTGACCGCGCACATCCGCGAGGATGGCGGGCCAGAGCCTTGCGCGGTCAGCTCGAAGTACACATACCCTAGCTGGTCCTTGACGGACTTCACCTCGATGATGTTGGGACAGTAGTAGCGGCGGTTAAGCTCGGCCTCGACCAGCCCGCGCTGGCCGGGATCGAGGCTGGTCAGGTCGCGCAGTATGGCGATCTCCTTGCCTTCCGGGTCGGCCAGGGACAGGTACTCGTTGGGCATGGCCAGCGGCAGCGAGCGCCTTACCGCTACGCGCGGGTAGTTTACTCCCTTATAATCAAGCTCCAGGAACCCGCCGGGCGTCATACTGAACTTCGCCTGCGCGGTATCCAGGTAGCCCAGGTCTATCGCGTCCGACAGAAGCGGGGCCGCGGCGTCAGTGGTTTCGGCGGACTTCGTGGCGTACATGGCTATATCAGTCCTTTCAGTTTTGGTGGTGGGGCGCGGCGGCAATCGGTTGATCGTCTACTCCGCGTCCATGTTGATAACCTTCAGCCCCTCCATCTGCAGCTTATACAGCTTGAAGTAGGCGCCCATCTTCGTCATAAGCTCGCGGTGAGTGCCCGTCTCTATCACCTTGCCGTCCTCTATGACCGCGAGGCTGTCCGCGTCGCGCAGTGTGGATAACCGGTGCGCTATCGCGATCGTCGTGCGGTTCTTGCTAAGCGCGGCCAGCGACGCCTGTATCGCCGCCTCGGTCTCGGTATCCATCGCCGCCGTCGCTTCATCCAGTATAAGTATCCTTGGGTTCTGCAGTATCGTCCGCGCGATCGACAGGCGCTGCTTCTCGCCGCCGGACAGGTCCTGCCCGCCCGCGCCCACGCGCGTCTCATACCCGTCGGGCAGCTTCATTATGAACTCATGCGCGGCCGCGGCCTTCGCCGCGCGGATCACGTCCTCCATGCCCGCGCCGGGGTTGGCGTAGCGGATATTGTCCGCTATCGACCCGATAAACAGGTAGATATCCTGCGAGACTATCCCGATCCCGCCGCGCAGCGAGGCCAGCGGCCAGTCCTTCACGTTGACGCCGTCTATGGTTATCTCGCCCTCGCTCACGTCATAAAGGCGCGCTATCAGGTTCGCGAGCGTGGATTTGCCCGCGCCCGTCTTGCCCACTATGCCCAGCATCTTCCCCGACTCGACGGTGATATCCAGTCCCTTGAGCACGGGCGTGGCCGGATCATACTCGAATCTAGCGCCCCTTACGATAATATCCCCGCGCATGCCGCTCACCGCCGCCGGGCGCTCCGGCTCGGTGATGTCGGACTTCGCGTCGATGATCTCGAATACCCGCTGCGCCGAGTCCACGCACCGCGCCCACCAGTTCGATACCCACGACATGAACTCCAGCGGGCCGTAGAGCATCTGCAGGTAAGCTATGAACGTCAGGAACGAGCCTAGCGTCAGCTCGCCGTTGACGACCATCACGCCGCCGACCATCGTCACCACGATCTGCCCCATGAACATGAACAGGTATATCAGCGGGAACGCGGTGAACGCCGCGTTGTTCATCTTAACGTCCACGCCGGCCTGCTTGCCGCCGACCCGCGCGAACCTTTGCGCCTCCGCGTCCTCACGCGCGAACGCCTTGATAACGCGCTGGCCGTTGATGGAATCGGAGAGCATGGAGTTAAGCTGCGCCCCGTAAACGAAATTCTTGTGGTGGAAGCGCTTGAAGAACCCCCACAGTATCCTGAAGAACACCACCGACATCGGGAGCACGATCATCACGACGATGGACAGCTTCACGCTCATCACGCACATCAGCGTCAGCACGCCTATGAACGTCAGACCGTTGACGATCAGGTAGGGGAAGCCATCCACGAAGAACCAGTAGATGTTGTTCGCGTCGCGGTTGACGCGGTTCATCAGCGCGCCCGTGCGCTTGGACGTATAGAACCCTACCGATAACCGCTGCATCGCCTCGAATATGCGCATCTTAAGGTCGTACACGATCCACGGCACCGTCCGCGCGAGCGCGTACCCATACAGCATGTTAAGCCCCGTATTCACCGCGCGGACCAGGAATATCAGCGCGACGAACGCCAGCGCCATCCCGAAGTATGACCCGCCGGGGGTGAGCACCTCGTCAAACAGCATGCGGCTGCCTATCTGCGGCGCGGCGATCGAGACGGCCGAGCCTAGTATCATGACGGCCAGCACCGTGAGCACCCTGCGCTGGTACAGCTTGAAGAAGCCCATCAGCCTGAGGGTGATCGAGCGCTGGTCCGCGCACTTGGGGCAGTGGACGCGCCCGGATTCCGGGTAACGCTGGCCGCACTTGGGACAGAACCTGTCTGTATCGACCGACACATCCTGCAGCGGGGGCAAGCCGGCCTTCAGGTTCTTGACCGCCTGCGCCAGCTTCTCCGCGTCGCCCAGGAACCCGACGGAGTAGAGCAGCAGGGAGCGGACCGAACCATCATGGCCGACCGCGCACAGCTGGCCTGTCGCGACCAGGCGGTCGTTGGTCAATTCCCTGATGTCCTCCAGCGGCACGGTACGCATCGACCGCGCGTTGAACCGCGCGACGATCCGCCGCGCTCCGTCCATCCGGGCGACGGCCTCCTCCCCGGTCAGCACCAGCAGCGCGTCGCGGGTGAGGGCGGTGTAGGTATCCGCGCGCGCGCCGTCCTCGTCCATATCGGTATGGATCGCGAACAGTATCCCGTCCGCGCCGACGCCCTGGGCGAGGAACGCGTCCTCCATGTATTCGGGGCAGTACCTGGTGAATCGCGCCATACTTCCTCCTTTATAACGAACACAAAGACGGCGGGGGCTTTGCGACCCCGCCGTCTGAAACGCTTCCGCGAAATCCGATGGATATATCCCGGCATGCCGGGAATCCAACCAAATCCGCCGCGCCCTTACGCGTGAGCCTCTCGCGCCTGTGCGCGGAGGCCTACGCCCTCGCGCGCTACGATTCTATATTTATAACTACAATTCCCCGCGCTGATCCGGAACGCGAACGCCGCGCCCCAAATGGGCTATTCAGGAGCCTTGTAAGCCGAACCCAACTGTTGATCACGGTGCCGCCTCCTTTCCATACTAGCGCGTGTTAAAAAAGCGCCTCGATCAGAATACCACAGGGCAGGATGACTGTCAACTGGAAAATTTGTTAAAAATATGTTAAGCTGACGCGAGGCGCGATGGTGTGGTATACTGTCACTAAACCAACCAAGGCATAGGAGGGCGCATGAGCATACCGCCGCTGGGCAGCGAGGCGTTCCTGGGGATCCCGTGGTACAGCTTGCTGATAGTAGCAGGGATGGCGATAGGCGCGGTCCTTGCGGTACGCGAGGAGCGGAGGCTGGGCCTGCCGCGCGACAGTGTGCTGGACACCATCCTGCTGGCCATACCGGTGGCCATCGTTGGCGCGAGGCTGTACTACGTCGCGTTCGAGTGGGAGCTGTACAAGGACGACCTCTGGCGGATACTGCGCGTCCGCGAGGGCGGGCTTGCTATTTATGGAGGCATAATCGGCGGATTTCTGGCGGCGTGGGCCATGTCGCGCGTTAAGCGCGTACCGTTCCCAAAGATACTGGACGCGTGCGCCCCGAGCCTGATGCTGGGCCAGGCCATCGGGCGATGGGGCAACTACGCGAACATGGAGGCATACGGGCTGGCGGTCAACGACCCGCGCTGGCAGTGGTTCCCGTTCGCGGTGAGGATACCCATCGCCGGGGGCTGGCAATGGTTCATGGCTACGTTCTTTTATGAATCCATATGGTGTTTCGCGGGGTTCGTCGCGCTGAGGATTTTGAGGACGCGAACGTCGTGTCCGGGCAATGTCTTTTTGTGGTATGTGTTGTTGTACGCCGTCGAACGGACGTTCATAGAGGGATTAAGGCTCGATAGCCTGATGATTGGTTCTACCGGCATAAGGGTGTCGCAGGCAATCAGCCTGGCGGCTGTCGTGGCGGTGGCGGGGGTGTTCGCGGTGAGGCGGAGGGCTGGGAAGCGTCACCCGGTGTGACGCCGGGGACGCTCCCAAGCCCTTGCCGCGCGTTTAGGGAGATGCCGCGGCAACGGCGCGAAGGCAAGTAGCCCCAGCCAACTCAAAACTTCGCCTGATACCCCGCGTCCTTATACGTCTCCTCGATGAACGCGCGGACGGCGTCGCTGTGCAGGACCTCCACAAGTTTAAGCGCGGCCTCGTTTTCCTCGTTTCCCTCCTTGACCACCACGCCGTTGGCGAACGTATCCGCCGCGAGCGAATCCTTGCCCTCGATGGCCAGCGCGTCGGTTCCCGCGACCAGCCCGGCCTCCAGCGCGTAGTTGCCGTTGATGACGGCGATATCAAAGTCAGGCAGCGCGCGCGGTATCTGCGCGGCCTCAAGCTCGGTGATCTTCAGGTTTTTCGGGTTCTCGGCGATATCCTTCACCGTGACGTCAAGTCCCGCGCCCTCGGGCAGCTTGATCAGGCCTTCCGCCTCCAGCAGCAGCAGCGCCCGCGCCTCGTTGGTCGTGTCGTTGGGCACGGCAACCTCCGCGCCGTCGGGCAGATCGGCCAGCGACTTCACCTTGCCGGGATAGATTCCCATCGGCTCATAGTGCACATCGGCTAACCATACCAAATGCGTACCGTTGTTCGCGTTGAAATCGTTCAGGTACGGGCGGTGCTGGAAGTAGTTCGCGTCCAGGTCTCCTTCCTCCAGCGCGAGGTTGGGCAGCACGTAGTCGGTGAACTCCGTGACGATAAGGTCGACGCCCTGCTCGGCCAGCAGCGGCACGACAAAGCCCAGTATCTCGCCATGCGGCGTGGGCGACGCGCCGACAGTCAGCTTCGCGTTGTCGGCCAGCGCGGGAGCGATACCCAGCGTCAGCGCCAGTCCCAGCGCCAGGATGAGTGACAATACCCTGCGGTTCATAATGGAATCCCCTTTCAATTCAGTCAGGTCCGGTCAGCCAACGCGCGGATACGTACCCGCGCCGGGCGGTCCGCCGCCCATTCCTTCCAGAAATTACCCTAATTCCCATCCGGATACATGATAATACATTTTGGGCGGCTTGTCAAGCCTTACCTCAATTTCCAGGCGAGGTCGGCGGCGAACAGATCCTTCTTCAGCGCGTCGAACGTGGTCCCAACGCCGATATTGACGAACTCAACGCCCATGATCTCCGCCCAATCCTCCAGCATGGCCGTGTCCGCGTCATAGCTGAACACGGTGTGATGCGCCCCGCCCGCGAGTATCCAGCACTTCGCGGCCTCGGCGAAGCTGGGCAGCGGCCTCCACATCACCCGCGCTACGGGCAGATTGGGCATCGAATATATGGGCTTGACCGCCTCGACCCGCGAGACAATCAGCCGCAGCCGCCCGCCCATATCCACCAGCGACGCGGCTGTCGCCATGCCCGGCCGGCCCTCGAACACCAACCGCGCGGGCGGGTTGCGGCTGCCGATGCCCAGCGGATGCGTCTCTACGCGCGGTCTCCCGGCGGCGATCGACGGACAGACCTCCAGCATGTGCGCCCCGAGCGACAACTCGTTTCCGGGCGTCAGGTCGTACGTGTAATCCTCCATGAAGCTCGTGCCGCCGGGCATGCCCCGCGTCATCGCCTTGACGATGGCCACCATCGCGGAGGTCTTCCAGTCGCCCTCGCCGCCGTAGCCGTAACCCCGCGCCATCAGGTCCTGCGAGGCCAGGCCGGGCAGCTGCTCCATGCCGTGCAGGTCCTCGAACGTGTTCGAGTACGCCCACGCGCCCTCCGCCTCCAGTATCCGACGGATCGCTATCTCTTCCTTCGCCTGGTAACGGATCTCCGGCAGTTCCAGCGACGGCGCGTCGTAACGCTGGCCATACTCCGCAAGCTGCGCGGTTACGTCAGCTTCGGTTACCTTCGCCATTTCACCGACCAGATCCCCGACAGGCCACGTGTTAACCTGCCATCCCAGCTTGATCTGCGCCTCAACCTTGTCGCCCTCGGTGACCGCCACCTGCCGCATGTTATCGCCAAACCGCACAACCTTCAACTCCCGGCTGAACGCCGCTCCGACGGCGGAACGCATCCATGACGCCAGCTGCCCGGCGACGTCCTCATCCCGCCAGTACCCGACGATTATCTTGCGCGGCAGGCGCATCCTCGCGCCGATGAACCCATGCTCGCGGTCGCCATGGGCGCTCTGGTTCAGGTTCATGAAGTCCATGTCGATCTCTTTGTCCGGTATGTTCATGTTGAATTGGGTGTGAAGATGGCAGTATGGTTTATTAAGTATGGACAAACCAGCGATCCACATCTTGCTGGGCGAGAATGTGTGCATCCATGTGATGATCCCGGCGCACGCGGGGTCGTTGTTCGCCTCGCGGATCGCGCGGGTGATCGCGTCCGGCGTGGTCAGCGCGGGCTTGAACACTACGCCGCACGGCAGCAAGCCGGATTTGTTCAATCCGTCCGCCATCGCCGCCGCGTGAGCGTCCACCTGTTTGAGCGTCTCCTCGCCGTACAGGTGCTGAGAACCTACCAGGAACCAGAAGTTGTATGAATTAATAGCGTTTCTCATTCGACAGCCTCCTTCTTAATCTTCTTCAGCCGCTTCATCGCGCCGCTGCCGCCGCGCCCGAACCAGTCGTGCAGCGCCTTGTATTCCGCGTAGAGCTTGTCGTACGTGTCGGCGTTCGCGGGGATCGGGTCGTATGTCCGGTCCAGCAGCCTGCCCATCCGGTCCGACGCGTCGAACACCGAGTCATAGCCGCCCCTCGCCGATCCAGCGGCGACCGCGCCGAAGATAGCGCTGCCCAGCGCCGGGCCTTGGGCGCTGCCCGCTATCCTGATCGGCATGCGCAGAACGTCCGCGTATATCCGCATAAGCGTCGGGTTCTTGGCCGCTATCCCGCCGGACGCGATGAACGAATCCACCGGCACGCCCGACTCGCGGAAATTCTCGACGATCACGCGCGTGCCGTACGCCGTCGCCTCTATCAACGCGCGGTATATCTCCTCCGGCTTGGTCGCCAGCGTCATCCCTACCATAAGGCCCGTTAGGTCCACGTCCACCAGCACGGAGCGGTTGCCGTTCCACCAGTCCAGCGCGACCAGGCCGCTCTCCCCGGCCTTGAGCTTCCCGGCCTTCTCGGTCAGCAGCTCATGCGGGCTGATCCCGCGCGAGCTCGCCTCAAGCGCGTACCCGGCGGGCATGCAGTTCTCGATAAACCACGCGAAGTGGTCCCCGACGCAGCTCTGCCCCGCCTCGAACCCGAAATACCCCGGATATACGCCGTCCTCCACCACCCCGCACATGCCGGGCACGGTTTTTTCCTCGTTTCCCACCACTAGGTGACAGGTGGAGGTGCCCATGATCGCCAGCATCGCGCCGGGCGCGGCTTTGGCGGCTGGCGCGGTGACATGCGCGTCCACGTTGGCGATGGCGACAGCCGTGCCGGGTTTCAGCCCGATCAGTCCCGCGTCGCCAGTCAGCTCGCCGGCCTTCACGCCCAGCGGCGAGACCGGGCAGCCCATCTTATCCTCGATAAGGTTCTCCAGGCGCGGGTGCAGTTCCTTCAGGTAGTCCTTGGAGGGATACCCGTCGCGCTTATGGTATATGGCCTTGTACCCGGCGAGGCCCGCGCTGCGCGACTGTCTGCCCGTCAACGTCCAGACGACCCAGTCGCCCGCCTCGATGAAGTAATCCGCCGCGTCATAGACCTCCGGCGCTTCCTCCAGCGTCTGGAGAATCTTGGGCAGCGCCCACTCGGAGGATATCTTGCCGCCGTAGCGCGGCAGCCACTTCTCGCCGCGCTTCTCGGCCAGCGCGTTGATCCGGTTCGCCTGGTCCTGGGCGGCGTGGTGCTTCCATAGCTTGATGTAGGCGTGGGGGTTGTCCTTCCATTCAGGCAGGTAACAAAGCGGCGCGCCGTCCGCCTTGACGGGCATCAGCGTGCACGCGGTGAAGTCGATGCCCAGCCCGATAACGTCGTCCGCCGACACGCCCGACTTGCGCAGCGCCTCCGGGATCGTCTCCTTCAGAACCTCTATATAGTCCATCGGGTACTGCAGCGCCCAGTCCATCCCCAGCTTCCTGCCCGTGGGCAGGCGCTCGTCGATCACGCCGTGGCGGTATTCCAGCATGGCGGATCCCATCTCCTCGCCGGTCCCGACGTCCGCGACCAGCGCCCGGCCAGACAGCGTGCCGAAGTCCACGCCGATTGAGTATTTTGGCATACGACGCCTCCTTTATATGAATATTCCGTGGCTTGACTGTTGAATCCATAATAAACCATCGCGAGGCTCGGCGCAAGGCGCGGGCCGCCCGTGGCGACACTGACATCCGCGCGGCGCGGTCGGAAACGACAAAACGGCACACACCACGTTATATATAAATAAGTACATTGCGCCAAACCAAAAACCAACTCAACACACTTCCTTAACATGTATTGCGCTCACCCCGCGTTAGGTGTAAAATACCCTCCGTGACAGACCCGGCCATACATTCTGGCCGGCAAAGACGATGAGGAGGGCGGCAATGGCGAATCTGGAAGGCACCAAGACCTGGGCAAACCTGATGGCCGCTTTCGCCGGCGAGGCGCAAGCGTACACTAAGTACAGCTATTACGCGAACCAGGCTAAGAAGGACGGGCTGGTCCAGGTCAGCAATTTCTTCACCGAGACGGCGGGCAACGAGAAGGAACACGCCGAGCTATGGTTTAAGCACCTGCACGGCGGCTCGATCCCCAAGACCGACGCCAACCTGCTGGACGCGGCCTCAGGCGAGCGTTACGAGTGGACGGATATGTACGCCGGCTTCGCTAAGACCGCGCGCGCGGAAGGCTTCGAGGAGATCGCCCGGCAGATGGAGGGCGTGGCCGCCATAGAGAAGCGGCATGAGGAGCGTTACCTCAAACTGCGTGACAACATCATGAAGGGCGTCGTGTTCCACCGCGACGAGCCGCGGGTATGGATCTGTACAAACTGCGGGCATACCGTAAAAGGCACGGACGCGCCCGTCGTGTGCCCGGTGTGCAATCACGCGCAGGCGTATTTCCAGATCATCGGCGAAAACTACTGATGGGCTGTACTGAGCGCGCGAGACGGGCGGTCGATTGCCACAGGCAGGGCTACAACTGCGCCCAGGGCGTGCTGATAGCGTTCGCGGCGGACATGGGCCTGACCGAGGGCCAGGCCGCGCGGCTGGGTATGGGTTTGGGCGGGGGCGTCGGCCAGATGCGCGAGGCGTGCGGCGCGGTCGTCGGCGCGTCCGTCGCGCTTGGATGGATAAGGGGCGTGGAGTCCGCGCCCTCGCCCGAACGCAAGATGGAGGTATATGCCGCCGTGCGCCGGATCGGAGAGCCGTTCGAGCGGGAGGAAGGCGCGCTGGACTGCATGCGCCTGCTGGGATTATCCAGCCGCGGCGACCCGCCGCCCCCAATCGAAGAAAGGCCCTGCGATCGGTTGATCGAGCGTGCCGTAACGCTGCTGGAGGCTGAGCTTGGCCTGTAACGCTTGCCATAAACCATGCGCGGACGCGTAACGGTGCTTGACACCACGCTCCGCGACGGGGCGCAGTCCGAGGGCGTGAGCTTCTCCGTGGAGGACAAGCGCCGCGTCGCGCGGGAACTGGATAGTCTGGGCGTGGATATAATCGAGGGCGGCAACCCCGCCGCGAACCCGAAAGACGCCGCGTTCTTCGCCGACCCTCCGGCGTTATCGCGCGCCACGCTCGCGGCGTTCGGCGCGACCCGCCGCGCGGATTCATCCGCCGAGGACGACGCCGGGCTGGCCGCGCTGCTTCGCGCGAAAACGGATATGACCGTGTTGTTCGGCAAGGCCTCGCTGTTCCAGGCGCGGGAGATACTGCGCGTCGAGCCGGAACGGAACCTGCTGATGATCGAGGAATCCGTCCGGTACCTGGCGCGGCATGGCCGGACGGTCCACTTCGACGCGGAACATTACTTCGACGGGTACGAGCAGGACGCGGCGTACGCCCGCGAGTGCGTAAAGGCGGCGCTGCGCGGCGGCGCCGCCGCCGTGATACTGTGCGACACGAACGGCGGCGCGATGCCATGGCGCTCCGCCGCGATTACCCGCGCCGCCGTAAAGGAATGGGACGTCCCGATAGGCATACACTGCCACAACGACGCGGGCGTCGCGGTCGCGAACACGCTGGGCGCGGTCGAGGCGGGCGCGTCTATCGCGCACGGGACGTTCCTGGGCGTGGGCGAGAGGTGCGGCAACGCCGACCTGTGCGGCGTGCTGCCCGCGCTGTCGGCGAAGATGGGCCTGAGCACCAACTGCGACGCGCGGCTGCCCAGCCTGACCCGGACCGCGCGGCTCATCGCGGACGTGATGAACCTGGAGGTTCCGGCCAGGACGCCCTACGTCGGGGCCAGCGCGTTCGCGCACAAGGGCGGCATGCACGCCGACGGCGTGGGCAAAGACCGCCGCAGCTTCGAGCATATCGACCCGGCGCTGGTGGGCAACGCCCGGCGCCTGCTTATCAGCGACCAGGCCGGACGCGCCGCGCTGCTCACGCGTCTGGCCGGCGTAGCCCCCGACCTGACGCGCGACGACCCGCGCCTGACCGAGATCGCGCGGAGGATGAAGCTAAGCGAACAGGCCGGGTACGCGTACGAGGGCGCGGAAGGCTCGTTCCGGCTGATGGCGCTCAGGCTGCTGGGCCGGGCGGAACCGCACTTCCAGGCGCTGGATTTCCGCGTGTTCTGCGAGCAGCCGTGGGCCAGGGGAGGCGCCCAGGCGTATATCAAGATCGCCGTGAACGGGCGCGAGGAGATCACGGCGGCGGAGGGCGACGGCCCGGTCAACGCGCTGGACCTCGCGCTGCGCAAGGCGCTGCGCGTGTTCTACCCGGAGCTGGACGCGGTCAGGCTGGTAGACTTCAAGGTGCGCGTTATAGACAGCGGCGGCACGGGCTCCACGGTGCGCGTGAGCATCGAGTCGACGGACGGCGCGTCGGCGTGGGGCACGGTCGGCGTGTCAAGGAACATAATGGAGGCGTGCTGGCGCGCGCTGACGGATTCCATAGAGTATAAGTTGTCAGGGCTGACAGGCGAAGGAAGGTAGGCTTCGATGGAGACAGACGCGTCGCGACGGTCACCGCGTTTCAACTTCCGAATCCGAAAACCCCAGGGCATGCTCGCGCGGATATTCGGGCGGCTGCGGCCATACCGCGGGCGGATCGCGGCAGGCGTGGCTATGCTGGCCGCCGCGCAGACGCTGCGGCTGCTGTTCCCGCTGATCACGCGCGAGGTAGTCAACAACGTCATCCCAAACCGCGACTTCGCGCTTATGTGGAGGCTGGGCGGCCTGCTGGTGGGGCTGACCATCATCCGGCTGTTCCTGCTCTACAGCCGGGGCATGCTGTTCGAGCGGATGTCCCAGGACGCCATATACCAGCTAAGGACAGACCTTTACGCCCGGCTCCAGGCGCAGAGCCACGCCTTCTACGACACGCACAGGATCGGCGAGATCATGTCGCGCATGACGGGCGATCTGGAGGGCGTGCGCAACTTCATCATGAACTTCTGCCAGACGATGTGCGAACAGGCGATCATGTTCATTGGCGCTTTGGCGTTCATGGGTTCGATCAGCTGGCTGCTGACGGCGGTCACGCTGGCGTCGGCCGTGCCGCTTACCGTGTTCGCGTACTTCTTCAACAAGAAGATACGCCCGGCGCACGCGGCGGTCCGCGAGCAGAACGCCGTGCTCAACACCCGCGCCCAGGAGAACATCGCGGGCGTAAGGGTGGTAAAGGCGTTCGCGCGGGAACCGTATGAGAGCGAACAGTTCATGAAGGATAACCAGAAGGTCCGCAGCCTGCACATGAACGCGACTCTCATCTGGTCCAACTTCAACCCGGTAATGGATTTCCTCAGTAGCCTGTCCGTTCCGGCAATGCTGCTGGTCGGCGGGACGCTCGTGCAGCGCGGCGCGTTGGACCTTGGCTCGCTAATCGCGGCGACAGGATATGTCTGGGTATTGGTGAACCCGCTGCGCATGCTGGCCAACTTCGTCAACGTGTACGCGCAGGGGCTGTCGTCCGCCGAGAAGCTGTTCTACTACCTGGACCTGGGCACGACGGTCAAGGATCCGCGGGAGATAGAGGAGCCTCAGGCGCGGCTGGGACATGTGAAGCTTGAGAACGTAACGTTCGCCTACCGCGACCAGATCGTGTTGCGCGATGTAAGCCTGGAGGCCAAACCCGGCGAGACCGTGGCGATAATGGGCGCGACAGGCTCAGGCAAGACCACGCTGCTATACCTGCTGGCGCGGTTCTACGATATCCGGTCGGGCAGCGTGATGGTGGACGGCGTGGACGTGCGCAGGCAGTCGCTGCCCAGGCTGCGGCGGTCGATAGGGTTCGTGATGCAGGATACCTTCCTGTTCTCCGACTCGATACGCGAGAACGTCGGGTTCGGCCAGCCAGGATTGGATATGGACGAGGTGGAATCCGCCGCGAGGACCGCGCAGGCGTATCCGTTCATAGAGAAACTGCCGCAAGGATGGGAAACCGTCGTGGGCGAGCGCGGGCTGGGACTGTCAGGCGGACAGAAACAGCGCGTGTCGATAGCCCGGGCGCTGGCGTACGATCCGAAGATATTGGTGCTGGACGACGCGACCTCGGCGGTAGACATGGAGACGGAGGCCGATATCCAGCGGGGTTTGGCGGAATTGAGCGGCCAGCGCACGACATTCATCATCGCGCACCGTATCTCGTCGGTCATACACGCCGACCAGATCATCGTGCTGGACGACGGGCAGGTGGCCGAGCGCGGCTCGCATTCAGAGCTGCTGGAGAAGAAAGGCCTGTATCACCAGATGTTCATGGATCAGGTAAGGGACTTCGTCGACTTGGACGGCGTGAAGGGGGCGTGAGGCAGTATGGCTCGCATTCGCACAACGGACGACGAGGTGTTGGAGGCTCCGTTTAATAAAACCCAGTTCGTCCGCCTGATGCGGTATATGTACCCGTATCGGAAACAGATGGCCTTCGCGCTTGGGCTGATGATAGTTTATTCGGTGTTGAGCCTGGCCGGGCCGTACTTCATGAGCCGCGCGGTAAGCGTGCTTGAGAATATCAGGGAGGCAGGGTTCGACGCGCGGGCGCTGGCGATGTATGTGGCGGCAATGGCGGCATGCTCGGCGGTGGGCGGGGTTGTGCTTCGCGCAAGGGTGCGCATCACGGATATCAACGGGCGGAAGGCCATCGCGCAGCTGAGGCAGGACCTGTTCGACTACATACAGAAGTTGTCGTTCAACTTCTTCGACTCGCGCTCGGCGGGCAAGATAATGGTCCGGGTCATCAACGACGTGAACTCGCTCAACGACCTGTTCTCCAATGGGATAATCAACCTGGTTGTGGACTGCATGACGCTGATCCTGCTGATCGCGATCATGATGACCGTGGACTGGCGGCTAACGCTCGTCTCGCTGTGCTCACTGTCGATATTGGCGACGCTGGTCACCATTATTAAGCGGAGAATGCGGCGGGCATGGCAGGCCTTGAGGGTTAAGACGTCCACAATGAACGGTTACCTGCATGAATCGCTGGCCGGGATGCGGGTTACGCAGTCGTTCACGCGCGAGGCGGAGAACCAGACCACGTTCAATGACACGAACGACGACATAAGGTCCAGCTGGATGAAGGCCGTTAGGTACAATAACCTATTTTGGCCGGCGATCGATATTACGTCAACGCTAGGGACCGTGCTGGTGTATTTGGTAGGGATTAGGCTGATGGGCGGGACAAGAGGGGTTACCTTAGCGAATCTGCTGCTGATCCTATGGTATTTGGGAAGGTTTTGGGATCCGATAAGCAACCTGAGCAACTTCTATAACTCGCTGTTGACCGCGATGGCGTCGGTTGAAAGGATCTACGAGATCATGGATACGCCGATCGAGGTGCGGGATAACGAGGGCGCGGGGGTCATGCCGCCCATTAAGGGAGAGGTAGCGTTCGATAAGGTTACGTTCGGGTATGATAAGGAGACGGTCGTGCTAAGGGAGGTGTCGTTTAAAGCGACGCCAGGACAGACGATCGCGCTGGTGGGGCCGACCGGGGCGGGTAAGTCCACGATCGTTAACCTGATCAGCAGGTTCTACAACGCGACGGAGGGGAAAGTGCTCATCGATGGGACGGACGCGCAGTCGGTGACGTTAGAGTCGTTGAGGTCGCAAATGTCCGTGATGATGCAGGATTCGTTCATATTCTCGGGCACCATAATGGATAATATAAGGTATGGGCGGTTGGACGCGACGGACGAGGAGGTCATGGAGGCGGCGAAGGCGGTATACGCGCATGACTTCATAAGCAGGATGGAGAAGGGGTATTTGACGGAGGTCAACGAGAGGGGATCGACGCTTTCGGCTGGGCAGAAGCAGTTAATATCGTTCGCGCGGGCATTGTTGAATGATCCGCGTATACTGATATTGGATGAGGCAACCAGTTCGATAGATACGCGCACGGAGAAGTTGATACAGCTGGCGATTGAGCGGTTGTTGAAAGGACGCACATGCTTTGTGATCGCGCATAGGCTATCGACGATTCGGAAAGCGGATTGCATAATGGTTGTGCAGGATGGCAGGATTGCCGAGCGCGGCACGCATGAGGAGCTGATCCAACTGTCAAACGGGCACTACCGCGGCCTGTGCGAAGCGCAATACGCGTTCCTGGCCGGGGCGTGACATGGAGGAACAACCTACCCTGGCCACGAGGGTCCAGCGTCACGCTGGTCAGGGGGGCAAGGGGGGTGAAACCCCCTTGCGGGGTGCGGGGCAGAGCCCCGCGTCCCCCGGTCGTAACCAACAAACCCAAGCCCCGCAGGGCAGAAACCAACTTTATGGGCTTCGCCCTTTACGCTGAGTTAGGAGCGGGGGGGGGGGGGCCCCCGCCCCCCCCCCCGCGGGGGCCCCCCCCCCCCCCCCCCCCCACCACCGCTTAAGGGGCGACGCCCATCTGGTTTTTTTCGGCCCGGCGGGGCTGGGGTTTGTTGGTTCCGGCCGGGGGACGGGGGGCCCTGCCCCGCACCCCGCAAGGGGGTTTCACCCCCCTTGACCCCCTGACCAGCGTGACGCTGGACCCTCGTGGCCAGGGTGGATTGTTCCTCCATGCCCTACCTGAACGCCCCCACAATCCTCCTGATCCCCTCATCCAGCGTGGCCCTCGGGCACGCCAGATTCATCCGCATGAACCCTGACCCATTCGTCCCGAACGTCGCGCCGTCGTTCAGCCATACCTTCGCCTTATCCGCGAACGCCTTAACCAACTCCAAATGCGTCAGTCCCAACCCCGAACAATCCAACCACGCCAGGTACGTCGCCTCCAGCGCGTGCGGCTTAACCCCCGGCAGCCCTTCCGCCAACTCCCGCCTCAACCAGCCATAATTCCCCAAAATGTATTCCTTCAGCCCCTCCAGCCATGCCGCGCCATGCCTGTACGCCGCCTCCGCCGCCGCGATCGCTATCGGGTTCAACCCTACGTCGCACGCGTCCAACGCCTTGCGAATCCGCTTCCTTAACTCGGGATTCGCCGCGAACGCGTTCGACGCCTGCAGTCCCGCCAGATTAAACGTCTTACTGGGCGCGGTACACGTCACCGTGATCGCTGGGAACGCCGGGTCAACCGACGCGAACGGTATATGCGCGTTATCCCCATACACGAAATCCTGATGAATTTCATCCGATATTACCAAAACATCATGCTCCAGACAAATCTCGCCCATCCGCCTTAACTCTTCGCGCGTCCATACCCGGCCTATCGGGTTATGCGGATGGCACAGCAGGAATATCCTCGCTCCCGATTCCTCCAGCGTCTTGCTGAAATCCTCGAAGTCTATCTCGTACCTGCCGTCCGCCAGCCTCAGATCGCTGGACACTACCTTCCTGTCGTTGGCCCTCAACACTGGCGCGAACACCGCGTATACCGGGTTCTGTATCATCACTGTGTCGCCCGGCTCGCTCAACGCGCGGACCGCCGAGGCGACCATGAACACCACTCCTGGCGTTGATATAATCCAGTCGCGGTCGACCTCCCAGCCGAAACGATCCTTCTGCCAGGCTATCGTCGCCTCATAGTACCCCTTGCCCGGGATGCTATAACCATATATGCCATGCGCCGCCGCCCGCGTCGCGGCCAGCACTGCCTCCGGCGGCGCCTCGAAGTCCATGTCGGCCACCCAGAACGGCAGGACGCCTTCGGGCATCCCGCGCTCCGCCATCCCGTCATGCTTGAGCGAGTTCGTGTTCCGCCGTTCAATAACCTTGCTGAATACCGCCTTATAGTCAATTTTGCTCATTATGTATTCCTCGCTTAGTGGTTTTGCCCATTCCATGTTACGATGTTACGCTATAAGCCAATCGGTGGGCAAGGTATCCGCTTCGCGGCCAACGACGGCGGCCCCGTGAGGTTTCAGCAGGACGTCTCCAGCGACGCGCATCACATCGTCCATTGTGCACCGCGCGATCCTCGCCAGAACCTCATCCTCGTCGCGCGCCCTTCCCAACAGCAGCAGGTTCCTCCCGATATTCGTCATCCTGCTGCTGGTCCCTTCCAGACTCAATATGTAGCTCCCTTTCAGCTGCTCGCGCGCCATCGTGAACTCTTTCTCCGTGATCCCCTCGCTCAGCAGCCTTGCGGTCTCCTTCCTAAACTGGCTCAGCACCACCTCCACATGCTGCATGCTCGTCCCCGCGTACAGCGTGAACATCCCGCACCCCGGGAACACCGTCGGGAACGAATACACCGCGTACGCCATCCCCAGATCCTCCCTGATCCTCTGGAAGAGCCTCGAGGACATCCCGCCCCCAAACAGGTTATTCAATATGCTTAGCGCGTACACATTCTCATCCCCCAGCGCCACGCCGGGGAACCCCAGGCATATGTGCACCTGCTCTATATCCTTCGCCTTCTTGACCGCCTTCGGGTTGAAGCATGACTCCGCGCTGACCGCCTCGGACGGCTCCCCGCCCTGCCATTCCCCGAAAAACCTCTCGATCAGCTTATCCAGCTCATCCGCGTCAAAGTGCCCGGCCACCGCCAGGACCGCGTTGCCCGGCCTGTAATGCTTCTTTCTGTACCTGTCCAGGTCGTCGCGGTTATATCCCTCTATCCTCCGCGCCGTCCCCAGTATCGGCTGCGCCAGCGGATTCCCCTTGAACAGCGTCTCCGTCAGCATATCATGCGCCAGATCCTCGGGCGAATCCTCCACCATCGCTATCTCTTCCAGAATCACGCTGCGTTCCTTGTTCAGCTCAACCTCGCTCAACGACGCGTTCATCGCCAAATCGCTGAGCACATCAAGCGCGACGCCAAGGTGTTCATCCATCACCTTGGCGTAATAGCACGTGCACTCCTTCGAGGTAAACGCGTTGATCTGCCCGCCTATGGCGTCCATCTCCTCGGCGATATCCCTCGCGCTGCGCCTATGCGTTCCCTTGAACAGCATGTGCTCCAAAAAGTGCGACAACCCGTTCTCCCCGGGCGCCTCATGCATCGACCCGGTCCCTATCCATACCCCCGCCGACACGGAGCGGGCGAACGGGATGCGCTCGCGGATCACGCGCAACCCGTTCGGCAGTTCGTTTATCTCGTACATCTCATCGAATCCTTCAGTTCGTTAGGCCCGCGCCGTCACGGGCGTCTTGGTCCCCTGGGCGGGCCACTACGATGGTCCCTGTCCCCGCCGCGCATGGGAGGCCGCCTGACTATGTCCCCGCCGGCGTAAACCAGGTCGTTCCTTACCAGATTGATCCTGCCCTGGCTGTCCACCTCGGATACCCGGACCTCCATCTCATCGCCAATCTTGACGGCGTCCTCTATCTTCTCAACGCGCTCCGTTGACAACTTGGAGATGTGGATCATCCCGTCCTTGCCCGGCGCGAACTCGACGAACGCCCCGAACGGCATGATCCTGGCTACTTTGCCTATAAACACATCGCCGACCTGCACGTCCTTGGCGATCGCCTCGATGATCTTGCGGGCCTTGCCCGCCGCCGTGTCGTCCGATGTGGCAATGAACACATGCCCGTCGTCCTCGATGTCGATCTTAACGCCGGTGTCGGCGATGATCTTGTTGATCACCTTGCCGCCCGAGCCTATGACCTCGCGGATCTTCTCAGGGTTGATCATGAACGAGGTGATCTTGGGCGCGTACTTGCTCAAAGTCTGGCGCGGCTGAGGCAGTGTCTCCAGCATCCTGCTCAGGATATGCAGCCGCCCGTCCAACGCCTGTTTCAGCGCCTGGCGCAGTACCGGCTCGTCGATTCCCTTGATCTTGATATCCATCTGGATGGCGGTGACCCCGTTCATCGTGCCGGCCACCTTGAAATCCATATCCCCCAGGAAATCCTCCAGCCCCTGTATGTCGGTAAGCACCGCCACCTGTCCGGAGTCCGCGTCCTTGATCAACCCCATCGCGACCCCGGCGACCGGCGCCTTGATCGGCACCCCGGCGTCCATCAGCGACAGCGTCGACGCGCATACGCTCGCCTGCGACGTGGACCCGTTCGAGGACAGGACCTCGCTTACCAGCCTGATCGCGTAAGGGAACATATCCTCCGACGGTATCATCGGCTGCAGCGCGCGCTCCGCCAACGCGCCATGCCCAATCTCCCTGCGTCCCGGCGAGCGCATCCTCCCGGCCTCGCCCGTCGAGTACGGCGGGAAGTTATAATGGTGCATGTAACGCTTGGTCTCCTCGTTGGTCAGGCCGTCCAGGTTCTGGACCTCGCGCATCGACCCCAGCGTGGTAACTGTCAAAGCCTGTGTCTCGCCGCGCGTAAAAATCGCCGAACCGTGCGCGCGCGGCAGCAATCCCACCTCGCACCATATCGGTCTTACCTCGGTGAGCTTGCGTCCGTCCGGCCTGATCCCCTCGCTGATGATCCGCGAGCGCATGGCCTTCTTCTTCATCGCGTAGAGCGCGTCCCCTATCTCGGCTTCCCTGCCGGGGAACGTTTCGGCGAAGCGCTCCTTCACGTCCTTGGCGACCTCATCCTCGCGGCCCTGCCGCTCGTGCCGGTCGAACGTGCCGAATATCCAGTCCACCTTCTCCCGCGCGTACTCGCCCACGGCCTGGGCGACATCCTCGCCCGTCAAGTACAGCGGGAATTCCTTCTTGGGCTTGCCTATCTCCAGCGCGATAGTCCGCTGGAACTCGACGAGCTTCTTAATCTCCCCATGCGCGAGCAATATCCCTTCCAGCATGATCTGCTCGCTGACCTCGTTCGCCCCGGCCTCGACCATCAGCACGGCCTCGTCCGTCCCCGCGACCACCAGGTGCAGGTCGGATTTGCCCCGCGCCTCATCGTCGGGGTTCACAACAAACTCCCCGTCCACCCTGCCGACCACGACCGCGCCTATCGGCCCTCCGAACGGTATCTCGGACACGCACAGCGCGATCGACGCGCCCAGCATGGCCGGTATCTCCGGCGGGACGTTCGTGTCAACGGACAGCGCCGTGGCCACTACCTGCACGTCGTTGCGCAGTCCCTTGGGGAACAGCGGGCGCAGCGGGCGGTCTATCAACCTGCTGGTCAGCGTGGCCTTCTCGGTGGGACGCCCCTCGCGGCGTATCCATCCGCCCGGTATCCGGCCCACGGCGTACAGCTTTTCCTCGTAATCGCAGCTAAGCGGGAAGAAGTCCTGACCCTCCCTCGGGGTGTCGGACGCCGTGGCGCATACCAGTATCACCGTGTCGCCCAGCCTTACCAACGCGGACCCGCCCGCCTGCTGCGCGTACCTGCCAAACTCGATTGTCAGCTCGCGCCCCGCCAGACGCGTAGAGTAACTTTTCTGTTCCATCGTATCTCCTATTCTCCCTATCCTTCTTCCAATCAACCCGCGCCAGGCGGCCACTTGCCGCCTTCTTACTTGCGCAGGCCCAGGCTGCTGACCAGCGAGCGGTAACGCTCTATGTCCGTGTCGTGCAGGTAGTTGAGCATGCCCCGGCGCTGGCCGACCATCAGCAGCAGCCCTCGCCTTGAGTGGTGGTCCTTCTTGTGGGACTTCAGGTGCTCGTTCAGGTGATTGATCCGCTCGGTGAGCAGGGCAATCTGGACCTCGGGCGATCCGGTGTCGCCGGGGTGACGCGAGTACTTGCCGATGACCGTAAGCTTCTGGGCCTTATCCATGCTTTGCCTCCTAATTTGTTATCGCCGCCCGCCGCGTGAGGCGTCGTTGGTTCCAGGCGTCTGCTAGAGGCGTGACGCGCCGGACGCAGCGCGCGGTTCATAAAGACTTACCATTCTAACATGCGCGGCGTGATTTGTAAATATTCGGTTTTGGGGTGTTCGCCGTGGAAGTATTTGGGGGAAACCCCGCCAGCCGCGCCGCCAATGGTGAACAGGCAATGAAATCCTACGTTTTATCATCGACAACCAGCGGATTGTATGGTATAATAGCGCGTAAGTGACCCGATGGAATCCGGGGAGGAGGATACGATGGCGCGGCGTTTCTATAGTATCGCGGGGCTGACCGTCTCGATCGACGGGCTGGCGGGCGTTGGGCCGCTGCCGTCGTTCGAGCCGTTCGCGCTGGCCGATGGGCTTGGGCTTGGCGCGGGGCCTGACCTGGCTATCACGCTTCGCGCTTACGATCCGTCCAGTTCCCCAGTTCCGCCGGAGGAAGCGATGGACCTCGTCAGCGAGGATATGGTCAACCGCCTGTACATGTGGGACGGGCAGCTGGTCAAGCGCACCGCCATGCGCGAGGGCGACCCGCGCTGCATGTGGACGCTTATGCCGCCTAACGATTATACACGCGCGGAGGTATTCATCCCGGGCGACTGGCTGGATTACGAGAACTACGGCAACGCGTTCCTATTCGAGAAGATGCTGCTCAGCCATGGGGTGATCATGCTGCATTGCTCGCTCGTCGCCGACGACCGCGCGGGGCACGGCGGGATCGCGTTCACCGCGCCGTCGCAAACGGGCAAGTCCACCCAGGCGAACCTGTGGCGCGATCTCCGGGGCGCGAGGATCGTCAACGGCGACCGCGCGATAATCCGCGCCCTTCCCGATGGAATCTACGCGTACGGATCGCCGTGGGCCGGATCCAGCGAGATCTACGAGAACGAGCGCGTAAGGCTGGCCGCGCTTGTCGCTCTCGCGCAAGCCCCAGTTAATACGGTAAGGCCGCTGACCCACGCGGAGGGTTTGCGGTATATCCTAGCCGGAACGTCGCTGCCATTGTGGGACGATAGGCTGTTCGACCTGGGCATGGCCGCCGTCGAGCGGTTGATCACAGAGGTGCCGATGCCTCTGCTGAGCTGTACGCCGGACGCGCGGGCAGTCGAGGCGTTGGAGGAACACCTCGGTTGGAAACAGGATTGACGGAAACGGGAATGACCTTCCCCGTAGGGTTTCCCGCGGCGGCGCCGCGCAATCCACAGCTGGACGCGCTGCGCCGCTCGCTGGCGGCGCTGGGGAGTGTCACGTTGACCGTCACCGGGGACAGCATGGTCCCCACCCTACATCACCTGAAGGACGCTGTCGTGCTCACGCCGCTTTCCGACGCGGACTGGCCGCCCAAGCGCGGGCAGATCATATACGCGCAGCGGGCCGACGGCAGCCAGGTGATGCATCGCGTGCTCAAGGCGGTGTCGGGCGGCGCGATACTAAGCGGCGACGGGCAGGTTTGGCTGGAGGGGCCGATCCCGCGGGAGCGGGTCTTCGCGAAGGTAACGATGCTGCGCAGGAACGGAAAGATGGTCAATGTCGAATCCCGCGCGGCCTTGATATATGGCAGGGCGTGGCTTGCGCTGCGCCCGTTCAGGCGGAAAATATTCGCTATCATAAAGATTATTAGGAGGAATCATGCAGGACAAGCAGGATAGCCAGACCCCGGTGAGCAAGCGCGACAATATCATCCAGGCGCTGCTCACCCGCCTCGTCCACTTCAACGGCGAGACGGAACCCATCAACTGGCCGGACATGAAGCGACAGCTTAAGTGGATGACCAAGTTCGGCAAACCTTATAAGGGCCGGATTGGTTTCCTGTTGGGGTTGTCGATGTTCTTCATGCTGCTGGGCGTGGCTTACGCGTATGTGTATAAGCTCCTCGCGGACTGGGTCGTAGGACAGGTGCCCAACATCATCAGCTTCGCGCAGCAGCAGTTCTCCAGCGCGCTGGCGCGTGGATTCTGGGGAACCGTCAACTGGCTGTTCTCGCTGATACCGCCCTGGGCGATCTGGATCGTAGTAGGGTACGTGCTGTATAAGGTCGTTATGTTCTGCTGGTCGCTGTTCATGCAGTTCTTCACGCTGAGGCTGTCGATGGACTGCGGGCTGGGGATCAAGCGGCTGGTCTTCAAGGCCGTGCTGGAAGCGGACTGGATGTCGCTGGCGGAGTTCCACTCGGGCGATCTGGTCAACCGGATAGCCGGCGACGCGGACACGGTCTCGGGTTTCGTGCTGAACACGATCCCCTCGCTGATACTGCAGTGCGTCCAGTTCATAGCCGCCAGCGCGATGCTGATTTACTTCGACTGGAAGATGATGCTCATCGCGCTGATAGGCGTGCCAATGTCGCTGTTCGTCATACACGTTAAGGCTCAGCGCACCCGCGATTACAACAAACGCTCGCTGGAGCTGGGCAGCGAGAACAGCTCGTTCCTCAATGAGTCGACGTATAATATAATGGTTATCAAGTCGTTCATGCTCGTGCCGGAGTTCCTTAAGCGGTACCGCAGGATTCACGATAAGATGTATGACCTGACGTACGAGCGAACCAGGTATGGTATTGTGACCGGGTTGATGCTGGGTATGGTCGGGCGCGTGGTTGGTTATGGTATTACTGTATTTATGTTGTATAGGATACTTGAAGGGCAGCTGACTTATGGCGTGCTGGCGGCGTATTCGATGCTGTATGGACAGGTCTCAGGCCCGCTGAACGCGATCATGGGATTCATAATGGGCGCGATCGAGATTACGGCCAGCGCGGAACGCGTAATGAAGCTGTTCGACCTGCCAAGGGATAGGACACAAACGCCGGAAGTGGTCTCGCAGTTCCAGCAGGTAGCCAAGAAGCAGGGCGGCATGGGGTTGGTAGTGGAGGATCTGTGCTTCGAGTATCTGGAGAATAAGCCCGTGCTGCAGCAGGCGAATATCAAGGTGAACGTGGGTGAGTCGGTAGCGTTGGTGGGTCCGTCAGGCGAGGGGAAAACGACGATGGTCCGGCTGATGCTAGGGCTGTTGGAACCGAAGTCGGGCAAGGCGTTCTTGACCACGCCGGGGGGACAGACGCTGCCGCTGTCAGTAGAGACAAGAGAGTTTTTCTCGTACGTGCCGCAAGGGAATACGATGTTTTCAGGCACGATAAGGGATAATATGCTGCTGGGGGATCCGGACGCGACGGATGATCAGATCATAGCCGCGCTGAAGCAGGCGTGCGCGTGGGATTTTATAGAGCGAAGCCCGAATCTGCTGGATAGCAAGCTGGGGGAACGCGGGCTGGGGCTGTCGGAAGGACAGGCGCAGAGGCTGGCGATAGCGAGGGCGCTGCTGCGTGGAGCGCCGATATTGCTGCTGGATGAGGCGACCTCGGCGTTGGATATATATACTGAAAAGGCTGTGTTGGATAATATTTTTACGGATAGTAAGATTAAGACGGTAGTGTTGACGACACATAGGCCCAGCGTGTTCCAGATCTGCGATAAGATATACAGGATTAAACAGCATCAGGTGGATTTGGTGCAATCCTCACGGGAACAGGTGGCGTCCTTCTAAGCGAGGGCAACGCCTGGAGGAACAACCTACCTTGGCCACGAGGGTCCAGCGTCACGCTGGTCAGGGGGTCAAGGGGGGTGAAACCCCCTTGCGGGGTGCGGGGCGGAGCCCCGCGTCCCCCGGTCGTAACCAACAAACCCCAGCCCCGCAGGGCATAGATAAACCTTGCGGGCTTCGCCCTTTACGGGGGGGGGGGGGGCTGGGTTGGGGACGGGGGGGGGGGGGGGGGGGGGGGGGGGGGGGGGGGGGGGGGGGCGCGCCCGCGCGCGCCCCCCCCCCCCGGCCCGCCCCGGCCGCGGGCGCCGGGCCCGCGCGGCCG
>JAISWI010000044.1 GCA_031270865.1 Oscillospiraceae bacterium | reverse complement strand
CCCCCCTTGACCCCCTGACCAGCGTGACGCTGGACCCTCGTGGCCAGGGTAGGTTGTTCCTCCATGCATACCCTCGCTTGACCTCGCGCCCTTCCCGCTATATACTAAGCCAGGATAGTTTTCCACACACATTGCGCGCAACCACGCGCTTAGCCTGTGGAAAGGAGCTTCCACCCCGGATGCAGCCATCATCCCGCGTCGCCGGCCTTGACGTAGGCGACCATCGTACCGGCGTCGCGGTATCCGACGCCTCGCTTATGCTGGCGCAGCCAGTCGGGATAATCATCAATAAGGGATGGAGCCAAGACATACGTACCCTTCGGCGCATGCTGGAGCCTTACATCGTGACCCGACTGGCCCTAGGCGATCCCCTGCGAGAGGACGGCTCGCCCAGCAACCAATCGCTGAAGGTACGCGCGTTCGGCGAAGCCTTGGAACGGGCGGGGTTCGAGGTCGTATACTTCGACGAGCGCGATACCAGCCACGAAGCGGCCTCCTTGCTGCGTTCGGCGGGTAAACGCGCCGGGCGCGGCCAACTGGACGCGGCGGCCGCCGCGCTGATACTGCAGCGCTGGCTGGACCAAATGAATAAAAACCGATGAAAGCTGACGAGGTGACCGGCGTATGCCTCATCCGAATGAATATAAAGCGCTGGCGGGCGACGCGCAGCGCGGCGCGCTGGGCGAGATCGAGCTGATCGACGAGGAAGGGAACGCGCGGCGGTTCGGGCACCTGCTCACGCTGGAGCACAACAACGCGTCATACCTTGCCCTTACCGCCGATCCGGAGGTCAACAGTCCGGACAGCGATGAGATATCGGTCGGGTTCCTCAGAATCGTCCCCCAGCCGGACGGCAGCGACGTATACAAGGACGACGTGCCGGAACCTGTCGTCGAGGAGCTGTTCGCCAAGCTTAACGAGCTTATGGACGAGCCGGACGATGAGTGACTGGCATTCCTGGAGCGGGGGTGTTGAAGGATTGCGCGCGGGCCAGAGCTTTCCCACAGTCCGGGGCACAGCCAAAACCCAAAACGGTTTTGGAGGTTTTGGGGTTATCCACAGTATCAACCCGCCTACTCCTGCTACGGCTATCTATATATTCCTCCTCTACTGAAGGAGCGAGGGCGAAACGGAGAGTGGTTCGATGAGATTCCGCTGCCAAGCAAAGCAGCTGCAGGACGCTGTAGGAGTCGCGGCCAAGGCGATCAACGCGAGGCCCAGCACCCCTGTGCTGGAAGGATTACTAATCAAGACTGGTGAGAACGGGGTCAGGCTTACCGGGTCGGACGAGCTGACGACCATAGAGACTACCATCGACGCGGCCATCCTGGAGGAAGGGACTGTAGCGCTGCCGGGACGCTTGCTGTCCGATGTTGTCCGCAAACTGCCTGACGCGGATGTGGAGCTGCGTTCCGAGGAAGGCGATCCCTCCCGCAGGGCGTCCCTGCGGTGCCTAGGCTCTCGCACGATGCTGATAGGGCTTAACGCCGAAGATTATCCCAGCAAGCCGCAGGTCGAGGAGAAAGCGGGCTTCACGGTCCCGCAGGAGGGTTTGCGGACGCTGGTACAGCGCACGTTGTTCTCCATCGCTACGGACGAATCTAGGCCGATACTGACGGGCGCGTTGCTGGAGGTTAAGGAGGACGCGCTGGTTATGGCCGCGCTGGATGGATTCCGCTTGGCTGTCGCGCGGCTGGCCATGTCAGGGCCTAACGCGGCGTGCTGCGCCCCGCTGCAGGTCGTCATACCGGGGAAGGTGCTTGGCGAGCTGCAGCATATCCTTCCGGGTGGCGAAGAGCTTGTCTCGGTCTCGATCAGCGATAGATTCATACGCTTCCAGGTCGGCCGCGCGATGATGGACGCGCGTCTGTTGGAAGGCGAGTTCATGAAATACCGCCAGATACTCCCGACGGAATGGCAAACGCGCGTTGTCGCGCCCGTGCCCGCGCTGGCGGCCGCGCTGGACCGTTCCTCGCTGATCGCGCGGGTGAGCAAGAATAACCTCGTGCGCCTGAACATCGGCGAGAACCAACTGACGATGTCCTCCAACGCGGAGCAGAACCAGAGCCAGGAGGAGGTCGAGGGCGTAATAACGGAGGGCAAGCCGCTGGAGATAGCGTTCAACGAGCGTTACCTCAACGACATACTCAAGGCGATCGACGACGAGGAGATAGAGATGCGCTTCCAGACGAACGTCAGTCCCTGCATCCTGAAGCCGCTGGAGGGCGAGGATTACCTGTACCTTGTGCTGCCGATCCGTGTGTTCACGGCGCCGTCGAGGTAGGGTAAGGGACTGTGCGCGTGCGGCTGGCGGAACTGCGATCGTTCCGCAATTACGCGTCCCTGGCCTTCGAGCCGGATGAAGGCGTTACCGTGCTGTGCGGCAGGAACGCGCAGGGCAAGACCAACCTTCTGGAGGCTATCGCGCTGTGCGGCGTGGGCAGGTCGCACCGCGCGGGCCACGATAGCGAGTTGATCCAGTGGGACGCGCGACGCGCCAGCGTCCGCCTTGAGACGGTCAATCGCGACGGCGCTCACGACGTGAAGGTCATACTGGATCGCGGAGGCGGGCGCAAGTCCAAGCAGGTGCTGATCGGCTCGTCCCCGGCGTCGAGGATAGGCGAACTCATGGGGCACGCGCCAAGCGTGCTGTTCTCGCCGGAGGATCTGGGTTTGGTTAAGGATGGCCCGGGTGAGCGGCGGCGGTTCATGGATATGGCGCTGTCGCAGTTGAGGCCCCAGTACTTCTACGCGCTGCAGCAGTATTCGCGCGCGCTCAAACAGCGTAACGGGCTTCTGCGGACGCTGTCCCGGCCCGACGCCCCGGCAGCGGAGGTGTCCTCGCAGTTGGAACCATGGGACGGTCTCCTAGCGCGGACGGGGGCCAGCGTCATACGGTACCGCGTATGGTTCCTTGAGCGGCTGGCGCGGGACGCGAGGGAAGCGCACGCGCACCTTTCCGGTTCGGATGAGGCTCTAGGGGCCAGGTTTGTGTGTCCGTTCGCTGGCGAGGACGACGCGGAGCGGGCCATATTGGACGCGCTGCGGGCCGGGCGGGCGCGTGACCTCGCGACGCGCGGCACGGGCGCCGGGCCGCACCGGGACGATTTCGAATTAACGCTTAACGGTAAGCCCGCGCGGGTATATGGCTCGCAGGGACAGCAGAGGACGGCGGCGCTATCGCTGAAGCTGGCCGCGCTGCGGGCCATACGCGACGAGTTGGGTGAGACGCCCGTGCTGCTGCTGGACGACGTGATGTCCGAGCTGGACGCGGAGCGCCGAAGGCGATTGCTGTCATGGATGACGGACGCGCAGACTATCATCACCTGTACGGACGCGGACGACGTGAACGGAGCGCAAGTCGGGAAGTTCTGCGCGGTCAGCGGCGGCGAGATCCATTAACCGAAGGGAGAATATGACATGGAGACGGCAAACGGGAAGACATTGCGCGTGAAGGCGTTCACGGCAAAAGAGATGGCGACGCTGGGCATACTCAGCGCGATAGGCATAGTCCTTGGCCTGTGGGTTATGATCCCGCTGATACCCAGCGCCCCGTTCCTGAAGTACGATCCGGCGGACGTGCCGATATTCATGGGCTCGCTTATGTTCGGGCCGCTTGCCGGGGTGATGATGACAATCGTCATTAGCGTCGCGCACAGCCTGTTCGAGGGCGTGAGCGGTATCAGCGGGCTGATCATGCATATAGCGGCGACGGGAAGCGCGGCGTTCGTTATAGGCACAATCTACAGGTTCAGGCGCGCGAGGACCGGATCCATCGTATCCGTGCTGTGCGGCGCGTTGGCGATGACCGCGCTGATGATACCGCTGAACCTGATCGTTACCCCGCTGTTCACCGGGTGGCCGGTCGAGGCGGTGGTCGAGCTGCTGCTCCCGGCCATCATACCGTTCAATTTACTGAAGGCGGGGATCAACGGGGCGCTGTCGCTGGCGTTATACCACGCGCTGGCCGGGGCGAAGATTATCAATATCTGATAATCTATAAAATGTAATAATCCGCCGGATACGACGACCTACCAGCCCTCGCCGATCCTCCGAGCCAGGGCGCTGTAACGTTTCTCGACGCGGTAATTCCTGACCATGGACGCCAGGGCGCTCTCCTTGCCGACCAGCACGACCAGCCGCTTAGCGCGGGTAACCGCCGTATACAGCAGGTTACGGGTGAGGAGCATGGGCGGGCCGCCCACCACGGGCATCAGTATGGCCGGGAACTCGCTGCCCTGGCTCTTATGGACGGATATGCAGTAACCCAACTCCAGGTCGTCCAGCTGGGCCGTATCGTAAAACGCGAGGCGGTCGTCGTCGAACCGCGCCGAAAGCGATCGGTCTTCCTCATCGATGGACTCAATGTAACCCATGTCGCCGTTGAACACGCCCTGGCCTTCCTCGTTGCCCCTCTCCCATTCCAACTGGTAGTTGTTGCGCGTCTGCGTCACCTTGTCGCCCAGCCGGAAGAGCGTGTCGCCGCGCGTGAACTCGGGCTTCCCCTTATCCGGCGGGTTGAGTTTGGCCTGCAGGAGCTTGTTGAGCGCCCAGACGCCGCACTCGCCCTTCTTCATCGGGCTTAACGCCTGGATTGACCGCGTGGGGTCGCCGTCCAGCTTCATGAAGGCGGGCAGGCGGCGCGAGTGCAGGTCGACCAGCGTCTCGGCGGCGGCGGCCGCGCTGTCCTGGCGCTCAAGGAAGAAGTCGGACAGCCTCTCGTTGACGCGTGGCGCGCGTCCCTCGTTGATGTCGCGGGCGTTCACCGCGATCATGCTATGCTCGCTTTGGCGGTAGACGCGCGTCAGTTTAGTGACTGGGAACGCGCCGCTGTCCAGCATGTCGCGCAACACGTTTCCGGGGCCGACGGGCGGCAGCTGGTCCGCGTCGCCCACGAACACAACGCGCGTTCCGGGCTTAACCGCCCGCAGCAGCGCCCGCGCCAGGAACAGATCGATCATCGACGACTCATCTACGACGAGCGTGGCGACGTCCAGCGGATCCTTCTCGTCGCGGGCGAAGGTGAGCTGTTCGTTCTCGCCGTCGCCGCCATACTCGAGCAGGCGGTGGATCGTCTTGGCCTCATTGCCGGTGGCCTCGGTCATGCGCTTGGCGGCGCGTCCTGTCGGCGCGGCCAGGGCGAAATTGCCCTCGCCCGCGATTTGGTCCAGTATGCAGCGGATGATCGTGGTCTTGCCCGTGCCTGGCCCGCCGGTCACCACGCATACGCAGGACCTCAACGCGCACAGCACCGCCTCGCGCTGGGTTTCGTCCAGCGATGTATGGACCTTCCGCTCGAATTGCTCGATCCGGAGCAGCCGGGTTTCCTCGTCCTCGACCGTGAAGCGCGGTTTGGAATCCCGCAGCCCGGTAAGGCGGCTGGCGACCTCGGCCTCCGCGTCATAGAAGCCGCGCAGGTAAACCGCCGTATGCGCCGGGAGGTCCTTTAATATGATCCGCCGGTTTATGATAAGCTCTGATATCGAGTGGCTAAGCGATTCCTCAGCCACGCCCAGAAGCTCGCGGGCGCGGGACTCCATCTCGTCCTTGGGCAGGTAGCAGTGTCCGTCGGACAGGGAGGCCGCGCGAAGCGTATGCGTCACCCCGGCGGTTACGCGGAACGGGGATTCCATGGCAAGGCCCATCGAAAGCGCGATAGCGTCCGCCGTCTTGAACCCCACGCCCGGCACGTCCTCTACCAGCCTGTAGGGGTTCTGGCGGATGACGGCGGTCGACTTCTCGCCGTACACCTTGAATATCCTCATGGAAAGCTTGGGCGGTATGCCGAATCCCTGCAGGAATACCATAGCCTCGCGCGTGTCGTGCTGCTCGTGGAAAGACTCGGCGATCAGCCTTGCCCGCTTCCTGCCCATGCCCGGCAGCTGTTCCAGCTTCTCCGGCGCGAACCGCAGCACGTCCATCGCGTCCATGCCGAACGCCTGGACGATCTGCTTGGCCGTGCGCGGTCCGACGCCCTTGATCCAGCCGGAGGCCAGCGTACGCTCGAGCGCGTCGACGGTCTCGGGCTTATTCCATTCGCAGGATGTAACGCGGAACTGCTTGCCGTACTGCGCGTGGTCCTGCCATTCCCCGGTGAACGTGATCGACTCGCCGACCGTCAGCGCGGGCAGCGACCCAACCGCGCTTACCCTGCCCCGCGCCAGTCCGGGCGGGCCGTCCCCGATGTCAGGGCGGATGGACAGGACCGTGAACCCGTTGTCCGGGTTGCGGAACACGACCTCGTCCACCCGCGCTTTCAGCGTCTGCATGGTCGTTATAAAAGCTCCGCCAGCGCCAAGGATTCCCATGGCGCGTTCAGGTCCTCGCGCCCGAAGTGGCCGTAAGCCGCCAGCGGCTGGTATATCGGGCGGCGCAGGTCGAACGCCTCGATAATCGCGCCGGGGCGCAGGTCGAACTTGTCGGACAGCAGCGCGGCCAGCTTCACGTCAGGGATGGATCCGGTGCCGAAGGTATCCACGTATACGGATACCGGGCGGGCAATGCCGATAGCGTAGGCTATCTGTATCTCGCAGCGCCGGGCCAGCCCGGCCTTAACCGCGTTCTTGGCGAGGTAACGCGCCGCGTACGCCGCCGAGCGGTCCACCTTGGTGGGATCCTTGCCGGAGAACGCCCCGCCGCCGTGACGCGCCGCGCCGCCATATGTGTCCACGATGATCTTTCGCCCCGTCAGGCCCGTGTCGCCCATCGGCCCGCCTATCACGAATCTTCCAGTTGGGTTTACTATGAATTTGGTTTGGCTGTCCAGCAAGTCCGGCGGTATGGACTTACGCGCTACATCCCGGATGATCCGCTCCTCAATCTCGTCATGGATGACGTCGGGGTCATGCTGGGCGGACACAACGACCGTATCCACCCGGATGGGCCGGTCGCCGTCATACTCGACTGTGATTTGTGTCTTACCGTCGGGGCGCAGCCATGGCAGTGAGCCGTCCTTGCGAACGGCGGCCAGTCTCCTCGCGGCCCGGTGAGCCAGCGTGATGGGCAGGGGCATCAGCTCTGGCGTGTCGTCGCAAGCGTACCCGAACACGCTCCCTTGGTCGCCCGCGCCGATCTCCTTGCCGCCCTCGCCGCGGCTCTCCAACGCGCTGTCCACGCCCCGCGCGATGTCGGGCGACTGGCCGTGCAGCGTGGTCAGCACGCAGCAGGTATCCGCGTCGAACCCGCTGCATACATTCGTATAACCAATATCGCGGACGACCCTTCGGGCGATGCCCTCCACGTCCGCGTAAGCGTTTGTAGTAATCTCGCCCATGACGAGCAGCATGCCCGTCGCGGCGCACGTCTCGCACGCCACGCGCGAGCTTGAGTCCTCCTTGATCAGCTCATCCAGCACGGCGTCGGAGACCTGGTCGCATAATTTATCCGGGTGCCCCTCAGTCACCGACTCCGAGGTAAAGTACCTGCGCAACCGCATCCCTCCTGTTCAGTTTGATTATACGCCATAACCGCGCCGCGTATCAACCGGAAATTGATTCGCGGCGGGGATTATGTTATAATCCGCGCTATGGAGGTCAGGTTATGCGATATATACTTCTGATACCGGACGGTTCGGCGGACAAACCGATCCCGGAGCTGGGCGGCAAAACCCCGCTGATGGCGCTGGACCTGCCGGGCATGGCGGCGCTGGCCGGAGGGATAGCGGGCAAGGCGCGGACAGTGCCCATAGGCGTCGCGCCGGGCAGCGACACCGCCATACTAACCATATTCGGCCACGACGTGAGGAGCGGGTACAAGGGCCGCGCCGCGCTGGAGGCGGCCGGGGCTGGCGTCGCGCTGAAAGAAGGCGAGGCCGCGCTGCGCGTCAACCTATGCTCGATAACGCCCGACAAGCGGATGAAGTCCCACAACGGCTGCGGCGTTGAGGGCGGGGACGCGCTGGAACTGGTACGCGCGCTGGCGGGGGACGAGGCGTTCGCTCAACTGTCGGAGCGGGCGGGGTTCACCATCCACCCGTCGCCGACGTTCAGGCAGATCGGCGTGTTGGATAACGCTGGCGACGAGCCGTTCCAGCTGGCCGAGCCTCATATGATACTGGGCCAGCCGATCGCGGATCACATGCCCAAAGGCGCCCGCGCGGAGGAATTGACCGCGCTGATAAGTTTATCGTATGATATTCTCAGCAGACACCCGCTGAATCTGGCAAGGGGCGACAAAGCCGCCAACTGCGTATGGCCGTGGGCTGCCGGACGCGCGATGTCGCTGCCGGGCTTCGCGGATAAGTACGGCCATACGGGACCAGTCGTGACCGCCGTGCCGCTGGTTAAGGGGATAGCGCGGCTGTCCGGCCTGCCCGCGCCCGATGTTCCCGGCGCGACGGGCGACATTGACACCAACTACGGCGGCAAGCTTGACGCGCTGCTGGATGGTTTCAGGGGCGGCGCGGACTTCGGGTGCCTGCATGTCGAGGCCCCGGACGAATGCGCCCACGCCAGGGACGTCGAGGCCAAGACAGAGGCTATCCGCCGGTTTGACGCGCGGATTGTCCAGCCGCTGCTGGAGAGGATGCCCGCCGTCGATCCGTCGTTCCGCGTGTTGATACTGAGCGACCACCTGACGCTGCTGTCCAACGGGGCGCACGACGGCGATCCGGCGCCGTTCGCGCTGTATGACAGCCGCAAGCCCGGCGAGCCGCGCCCGTTCAACGAGGATATGGCCCGCTACGGCCATTATGTCGCGGACGGGACGACGCTGATGGACCTGCTGTTCGAAAGGGGTTAGTTATATGAAGATTAGTTTCTCGACGCTGGGATGCCCGCGCTGGAGTTGGCAGGACATCACGGCCACGGCGCGTGACCTGGGCTATGACGGCGTCGAGGTGCGCGGCGTCGGTCAGGACATATCCGCTCCATCGATACCTCAATTCGCTCCGGACGCGATACCGTCCACGCGGGCGCAGCTTGAGCGGATGCGCCTGGAGATCCCGTGCCTCGCCTCCGAGTGCATGCTCCACCAGCGCGAGACCGCCGCGCGTACGGCGAAGGAGGTCGCGGCGTACATAGGTCTCGCAAAGTCGCTGGGCGCGCCGTATATTAGGGTAATGGGCGCGGCGGCCGTGCCCCAGCCGATGGGGACGGTTGACGCGGGGTTCGTGCGCGAACAGGCGCGGATATTCGGCGAGGAGGCGAGGGCGGCGGGCGTAACGCTGCTGCTGGAGACGCACGGGGTATGGTCGGACAGCGAAAAACTGGCGCGGTTATTGGAAGAAATAGACAGTCCGGCAGTACAAGCGCTGTGGGATGCGCACCACCCGTACCGCTATAATGGCGAAAGCCCGCGCGTCACGTGGGATAACTTGGGCAAGTATATCCATCATGTCCACCTAAAGGACTCGCGGATGGAGGGCGGCGCGGTGCGTTACGCCCTGCCCGGCTATGGCGACGTGCCGTTCGAGGAGGCCGTCGGGCTGATGGAATCGAGCGGATATAAGGATTTTTACTCGCTGGAGTGGGTAAAGCGCTGGGACCTCACGCTAGAGGAGCCGGGGATAGTGTTCGCGCGCTTCATCAATATAATGAGGTCGATATAATGAAATGCGGCGTGATCGGGCTGCCCAACGTCGGCAAGTCCACACTGTTCAACGCGATCACCCAGGCCGGGGCTGAGGCCGCCAACTACCCGTTCTGCACGATCGAGCCTAACACGGGCATAGCGGCGGTGCCCGACCGCCGGGTGGACGCGCTGGCGGGGATGTTCCATCCTAAGAAGACGACCTACGCTATGGTGGAGTTCGTCGATATAGCGGGACTGGTCAAGGGCGCGAGCCGGGGCGAGGGGTTGGGCAACAAGTTCCTCTCGCATATCCGCGAGGTGGACGCGCTGGTCCACGTATTGCGGTGCTTTGACGATCCGAACGTGATCCACGTGGATGGCGGCGTCGATCCTGTCCGCGACGCTGGGATAGTCGCGCTGGAACTGATACTAGCCGACCTGGAGACGGTGTCAAAGCGGCTGGAACGCGCGAGGAAGACCACGCGTCCCGGCGACGCGAAGGCCGCGCTGGAGATTGGTTTGGCCGAGCGCGCCATAGCCCATTTGGAAGCGGAGAAGCCGATGCGGACGCTGGCCATGACCGAGGATGAGCAGGCCGTCGCCCGCGGCTGGTTCACGCTGACCGATAAGCCCGTGCTCTACGCCGCGAACATCTCCGAGACAGACGTAGGCGCGCCGGAGGAACAACTCCCGTGTGTAAAGGAGCTGCGGGCCTTGGCGTCCGGCGAGGGCGCGGAACTGATGACGATATCGGCGCGCGTGGAGTCCGAGATAGCCGTGATGGACGCGAATGAGAAGGCCATGTTCCTGGAGGAGCTGGGCATCGGCGAGTCGGGGCTTGACAGGTTCGCGAAAGCCAGCTATAAACTACTAGGGTTGGTATCGTTCCTGACCGCCGGAGCGGACGAGTGCCGGGCGTGGACGATCAGGCGCGGGACGAAAGCGCCGCAGGCGGCGGGCAAGATCCACACGGATTTCGAGCGCGGGTTCATCCGCGCGGAGGTCGTTCCGTTCGATACGCTGACGCGCGAGGGGAACATGGCCGCGTGCCGCGAGAAGGGTTTGGTCCGCTCCGAAGGCAAGGATTATGAGATGAAGGATGGCGATGTGACGCTGTTCCGGTTTAATGTCTGACACAATAGCCGCGTTCGCCACGCCGCCCGGGATTGGGGGCGTGGCCGTGCTGCGCGTCAGCGGCCCGGACGCCGGGAGGATACTCCGCGCCGTATTCAGCCGCGACACCCCCGGCCGCCGCTTGACGTATGGCCGGTTGGTCGATCCTATGTCGGGCGAGACGGTCGACGAGTGCATGGCCGTGCTGATGCGCGCGCCGCGCACGCTCACGCGTGAGGATGTCGCTGAAATCCATTGCCACGGCGGACCCGCGGTGATGGAACGGGCGCTGCGGGTTGTGATCCGGCAGGGGGCGCGTCCCGCCGAGCCGGGTGAGTTCACGCGCCGGGCGTTCGAGAATGGCAGGATCGACCTGGCCCAGGCCGAGGCCGTGACGCGGCTGGTCGGGGCGCGGGGCGAGGCCGCCGCGCGGGCCGCGCTAAGGCAGTTGGATGGCGGCGCGTCGCGGTTCGTCAGGGATGTATCCGGCGGGTTGGTAAGCATGCTGGCGGGGATTGAGGCCGCGATAGATTTCCCCGACGAGGTGGAAGAACAGGAAACCGCCGCGCGTATAGCGGACTTATCGGAGGAACTCGCGCATAAACTGGAGGCGTCAAGCGATCAGCGGGCGGGGCGCGTCCTTGACGACGGGCTGGACGTCGTGATAGCGGGGCCGCCCAACGCTGGAAAGTCCTCGCTGCTGAACGCGCTGCTGTCGGAGGACCGCGCGATAGTCCACGAGTCGCCTGGCACTACGCGGGATGTGCTGTCGGCGGAGACGACGGTCTCGGGAATGCGGGTCAGGCTATCGGACACCGCCGGGCTGCGCGGGACGGAAGACCCGGTTGAGGCGATTGGCGTGGAGCGCGCGCTGGCCAGGATCGACCATGCCGACCTGGTGTTGATGGTGGTCGACGCCTCAATCCCCATGGTCTGGCAAATGCCGGAAATCCCTCCGGAGCGGCTGGCCATACTACAAAATAAGAGTGATTTGGCGGTTTTCGCGGATAAGTCATTCTTCGACATTGACCGGATTGGGCTTCGCGTGAGCGCGAAGACGGGTGAGGGGCTGGACGCCGTGCGCGCGCTGATCGCGGAACGCGCCGACGCGTTAGCTCCGGAGTCCGCGATACTGACCGGGGCGAGGCACGCCCGGTCCGCGCTCGCGGCAGCGCGGTCGATGAGGGAAGCGGCGGCCAGCCTGCGCGATGGTAAGCTGGGCGGCGCGGCGCTCGACCTGGCCGCTATCGACCTGAGGGAGGCGCTGCGCGAGTTGTCCCTGGTAACAGGGGAGGACGCGTCGAAATCGGTTATCGACCAGGTGTTTAGTAAGTTCTGCGTAGGAAAGTGACCAGCGACTATAAACTAAGGAGGATTTACCATGCAAACCACTGTTCCCGCCGTTATGCCAGCGATTGACCAGACCTCGCCGTTCATGGAGCTGTGCGGGCAGCGGCAGAGCTGCCGCAGTTTCTCGGACCAGCCCGTGTCCCATGAGACGCTGCTGCGCGTCGTCGAGGCGGCGCGGCTGGCGCCGTCGGCGTGCAACAGCCAGCCGTGGCGGTTTATACTCGTAGAGTCGCCAGAGATGGTCGAGCGCGTAGCGCCGTGCGGCCAGGCGATGGGCATCAACGGATTCCTGAAGGACGCTAAGGCGATATTGCTGATCCTTGAAACGCCCGCTAAGCTGATGCCGATGGCCGCGTCGGTGTTAGACGGGCAGTACTTCGCCAAGGGCGACTTAGGTGGCGCGGCGCTGGCCGCGTGCTTCGCCGCGACGGAGCAGGGGCTGGGATCGTGCGTGATAGGTTTGTTCGATAGGCCGAAGATACGCGGGCTGCTTGACCTGCCGCCCGAGGCGAACATAGCGTACTTCATCGCGCTGGGGTACCCGAAGAACATCGCGGTAAGGGCTAAGTCGCGCAAGGGTTTGGATGATTTGCTGATGACGGTGTAGGCGAGATTGTAAGGGTTGCCGCGATCGCCGTAAAAAGCGGCGCGGCATTCATGTAATATTCCGGATTGCGCAAGGCGTGTGGCTGGCGTATAATATTATACAATATTCTTCGGCGGAGAAGAAGGCGTTCCATGGTCCCGTCCCAAGAGAGCGCGGCGAAGGTGCGAGCCGCGCGGCGGGCGGATCGTCTGTCCCACTTCTCGCGTACGCCCCGGCCGTGGGTTCGGGAGAACCAAAAGGCTGGCGGACTGTCCACCGTTAGAGGGACGAGAGCCGGACGCCTTGCGCGTCAAGCTGGGTGGTACCGCGAAGCGTCGCTTCGCCCCTGCGTTGGGGCGAGGCGTTTCATTTTGTATAACGTTTATAGGAGGCGTGAGGTATGGCCAAGACAGACTCAAAGGACGGAAAAGGCGGGTTCGTTCAGCGTCTGACACCCCGCGACGTGGATTTCGCGCAGTGGTATACCGACGTGGTGACGCTAACAGACCTGTGCGACTACGCTCCGATCCGGGGATGTATGGTTATAAAACCATATGGGACCGCTATATGGGAACGCATACAGGAGGAGATGGACAGACGCTTCAAGGCGACGGGCCATGAGAACGTTATGATGCCCATGCTGATCCCGGAGAGTCTGCTGCTGAAGGAGGCCGAGCACGTCGAGGGGTTCGCGCCAGAAGTGGCGTGGGTCACCCAGGGAGGCAAGGAGACGCTGCAGGAGAAGCTGGCTATACGCCCGACCAGCGAGGTATTGTTCTCAGTGATGTACGCGAAATGGCTGCAGTCATGGCGTGACCTGCCATTGTTATATAACCAGTGGTGTTCGGTAATGAGGTGGGAGAAGACTACGCGCCCGTTCCTAAGGACGTCGGAGTTCTGGTGGCAGGAGGGGCATACGCTGCATGAAACCGCCGAGGAAGCGCAGGATGAGACGATGCGCATGCTGGATATATACCGCCAGGTGTGCGAGGATGAGCTGGCAATGCCAGTGTATATGGGAATGAAAAGCGAGAGCGAGAAGTTCGCGGGAGCGGTAGCGACATACAGCATAGAGGCGATGATGCAGGATGGGAAGTCGCTTCAAGCGGGGACCAGCCATAACTTTGGCGATAACTTCACAAAAGCGTATGATATAACGTTTTTAGCGAAGGATGGGAGGTTGACGCACCCGTTTGGAACGTCGTGGGGGACCTCGACAAGATTGATAGGCGCGTTAATAATGGCGCACGGGGATGAGAGGGGATTGAAGCTGCCGCCAAGGATAGCGCCGTATCAGGTGGTAGTGGTGCCAGTGGCGCAGCATAAGGAAGGCGTGATGGAGGGAGCGAAGGAAGTCGCGAGGAGGTTGGAAAAGGCGGGGGTGAGGGTAAAATTTGACGGAAGGGATACGGTGAGTCCAGGGTTTAAGTTCAACGAGTGGGAGTTGAAAGGGGTTCCGGTAAGGCTGGAAGTAGGGCCAAGGGATTTGGAGGCGGGGCAGGCCGTTGCGGTAAGGAGGGATACGTATGAGAAGACGGTTGTTTCGCTGGAGGGGGTAGTTGAGACGGTGAAAGGGTTGTTGGAGAGCGCGCAGGCGAGTATGTTTGGCAAGGCGAAGGAGTTTATGGAGTCGAGGACGGAGACGGTGAAAGGGTTGGATGGGTTGAAGGAGGTGGCGCAGCGCGGTTTCGCGAGGGCGATGTGGTGCGGAGAGGCCGGGTGTGAGGAGGAGATCAAGGCGAAAACCGGCGCGGGCACCAGGAATATGCCGTTCGACCAGACGCCGTTCGCGGAAACGTGCGTGAACTGCGGTAAGCCCGCGCGGTATGTGATGTACTTCGCTAAAGCGTATTGAATGGAGGAACAACCTACCCTGGCCACGAGGGTCCAGCGTCACGCTGGTCAGGGGGTCAAGGGGGGTGAAACCCCCTTGCG